>JANPDF010000188.1:0-7092 GCA_031431355.1 Gammaproteobacteria bacterium | reverse complement strand
GCTCGGCCTCTCGATGATCGCCTTGACCACCAGGTCGGCCGCTTCTTCCGGCGACAGGGTTGGAATCGAGTCGTACATCGTGGTGGGCGCGATCATTGGCGTCTTCACCAGCGGCAGGTTGACGGTCGTGAATGCAATGTTCTTGCCGCTGAACTCGGCCTGCGCGCAGCGGCTGAAAGCATCGAGCGCCGCCTTCGACGCGACGTAGGCGGAGAAGCGCGGCGAACTGGCGAGCACGCCAATCGAGGAGATGTTGATGATGTGGCCGCGGTGCCGCGTGGACATCGCCGGCAGGAAACCCATGATCAGGCGCAGGCAGCCAAAGTAGTTGAGCTGCATCGTCCGCTCGTAATCGTGGAACCGGTCATAGCTGGCCGAGACCGACCGCCGGATCGAGCGGCCCGCGTTGTTGACCAGGACGTCCACGTGCTTGTGATCGTGCAACACCTGCTTGACCAGTGCGTCGCACGAGGACATGTCGGTCAGGTCGCAAGTGTAGGCGGAGCAACGCCCGCCCGACGCCAGTATCTGGTCGCGGGTCTCATGCAATTCCTTTTCGCCGCGGGCGACGATTACCACATGGGCGCCGGCCTCGGCGACCTTGATCGCAGTCGCCTTGCCGATACCGGACGAGCCGCCGGTGATGACCACCACCTTGTTCTCGACCTTGCCGCGCAGGCTGTGGTCCACGAACAGGTCCGGGTCCAGGTGTCGTTCCCAGTAATCCCACAGGCGCCAGGCGTAACTCTCCAGGTCGGGCACGGTGATCTTGCTGCCCTTGAGCGCGCGCTCGGCTTCGCGCGAGTCGAAGCGGGTCGGATAGGTCAGCAGCTTCAGGGTCTGCTCGGGCAGGCGCAGGTCACGCAACAGCATGCCGGCGAAGCGCTTCACGGGAGGCAGGTTGAGCACCGCGCCGCGGATCGCGGCGGGCACGACGGCGAGCATGCGCGCGTCCAGGCGCATGGTCATCTCGGGCGCGTGGGCGGCGCGGGCGAAGACATTGAGGACTTCACCGATCCGCTGCGGATGCGGATCGACCAGGTGGAAGCAATGGCCGTCCAGACCGCGCTTGTGCGCAATATGGTCCATCGCATCAACCACGAAATCGACCGGCACGATATTGATCCGGCCGCCCTCCACGCCCAGCACCGGCATCCACTGCGGCAGCGCCTGGCGCAACTTCTTGATCAGGGTGAACAGGTAGTACGGCCCATCGATCTTGTCGATCTCGCCGGTCTGCGAATGGCCGACCACCGCGCCTGGTCGGTAGATCCGGTATGGGATCTTGCACTTGCGGACCAGGCCCTCGGAGTCGTGCTTGGTGCGGAAGTAAGGATCCTTCAGTCCTTCCGCCTCGTCGAACATGTCTTCGCGGAAGACGCCCGGGTACAGGCCGGCGGCAGCGATGGAACTGGTGTGGTGGAAGCAGCCGGCCTTGATGGCGCTGGCCAGTTCGATCGCGTGGCGGGTGCCCTCGACGTTGGCGATCTTTTGCGATTCGGCGTCCGCGGCGAGGTCGTAGATTGCGGCCAGATGGAAGAAGTGCTGCACCTTGCCGGACAGAGCCCTGACCTGGGTCACTGTCAGTCCGAGCTTGGGCTTGGCCAGGTCGCCGTTGACGACGACGATGCGCTTGCGGTCCCAACCCATGCGTTCGGCGATCACATCGAGCTTGCGCTCGGAGCCCTTGCGCACCAGGACGTGGATGGTGCCCTTGCGGGCGAGCAACTTGCTCACCAGGAAACGACCGAGGAACCCGGTTGCGCCAGTCACGAAATAGCTCATAGTCCCCGCCCCGAAACGAAGGCCGGCGATGCCAGCCCAAGTGACTAACTTGCCAGACCTGCGGTGCGCTTTCAAATGGCGCCGACTGCGCGTTGACCACCCTGATGCGCCGTGCTATCAGGGTTGCTTCCCAATCGCCACGAGGCAGCCAGCCATGGCCGACTTGAAAGAGCAGTTCAAAACAGCCGCCGCCGATGTGAAGGGCCTGAGCGAACGTCCCGACAACGACACCATGCTGCGCCTGTATGCGCTGTACAAACAGGGTTCGGAAGGCGACGTCAAAGGCGCCAAGCCGGGCTTCCTGGACTTTGTCGGGGCCGCCAAGTACGAGGCGTGGGAGAAGCTGGAAGGCACTTCGCCCGAGCAGGCGATGAAAAAATACGTGGACCTGGTCAAGAAGCTGGTTGGCTGAGTCAATGGCGCGGCAGACCCGCCAGCGGATCCTCGATGCCTCGCTCGCTCTGTTCAACGAACAGGGCGAGCCCAACGTCACCACCAACCACATTGCCGACGAACTGGAGATCAGCCCGGGCAACCTGTACTACCACTTCCGCAACAAGGACGACATCATCGAGCACCTGTTCCAGCGCTATGAAGAGCGCATGGACTCGGCCCTGGTCGCCCCGGAAGGCCGCCTGCCCAACCTGGAGGACATCTGGCTGCAGTTGCACCTGGTGTTCGAGTGCATCTGGGAATACCGCTTCCTGTACCGGGACCTGGTCGACATCCTGAGCCGCAACCGGCACCTGCGGATGCGCTTCGCGCGGATCCTGAAGCGGGCGGCGGCCAATGCCACAGAGGTCATGCGCGGCCTGGTCCGGGCCGGGGCGATGCGCGCCAGCGCGGCCGAGATCGACGGGGCCGCCACCAACATCCTGGTCCTGGCCACCTTCTGGCTGAACTACTCCAGCGTCCGCGGCGACAAGGATGAACAGGAGGCGATCCGGCTGGGCATCGTCCAGGTGATGATGCTGGTTTCCCCGTTTATGCGCGACGAGGAACGGGTGCACCTGAACACCCTGAGCCAGGCCTACCTGCGGTAGGTCCTTGTATTGCAAAGGCTCTTTGACCGGACTATAATCTCGCTTCTTTGTTCGTCCGTTCCCAGGAATCAGTCATGAAAGTCCTCAATTCCCTCAAGTCGGCCAAGACCCGCCATCGCGACTGCAAGGTCGTCCGCCGCCGGGGCAAGGTCTTCGTGATCTGCAAGTCGAACCCGCGTTTCAAGGCTCGCCAGCGCTAAGCGCCAGCCTGCTCGGGTTGCACACTACGCCGGCTTTAGCCGGCGTTGTTTTTTTGACGTACATGGACGTACTAATGTCGCGGGAGGCAGGATGCCGGGAGCGACCCGTGACAGAATCACGAGCGCGAAAAGCGCGGTGCTTTTCCCACTCCGGAGAATCCCATGAGCCGCATGACCTCGTCTGTCCTCCTGGCTGTCGGCCTGCTCGCGGCGACGCCCTGCCTGGCCGATACCCTGCTCATCGAGCGCGTGCAGGCGGGCTCCCAGGCCAACCTGCCCAAACGCGGCAGTTCCATGGCCGAGGTCGAGGCCCGCTTCGGCGCACCCGCGCGCAAGCATGCGCCGGTCGGCGGCGGTAGCCCGAGTACCCCACCCATCACCCGCTGGGAATACACGGGATTCAGCGTCTACTTCGAGAACCGCCACGTGGTCAACGCGGTGATCACCAAGGCCAGCCCGCTGGAAATCGGCCCGGCGCCCGTCGGCAATTGATGAGCAGTCTGCTGCGCTTCCCGGCGGAATGGGAACCCCAGGCTGCAGTGCTGGTGGCTTGGCCGCATGCCGGCACCGACTGGGCCGAGCGACTTGAGTCGGTCGAAGAAACCTACGTGGCCCTGGTCGCCGCGATCACCCGTTTCCAGCACGCGATCATCTGCGTGGCCGACGAACAGATCGCGGCACGCGCCGATGCATTGCTGGCGGCGCGGGCCGACATCGATCGAGTTCGTTTCGTGCAACTGCCCTACAACGATACGTGGCTGCGTGATTCGGGCCCGATCACACTGCGTGCGGGCGACGGCTTCCGCCTGCTCGACTTCCACTTCACGGCCTGGGGCGGCAAGTTCGAGGCCGGCCTCGACGACCAACTCGTCGCCGCGCTCAGCGCGCAAGGCGTGTTCGGCGCGACGCCGCGCGAGCGCATCGATTTCGCCCTCGAGGGCGGCGCCATCGAAACCGATGGCCGCGGCACGCTGCTATCCACCTGGCGTTGCCTGCACGAGCGGCATCCGGGCATCGACCGCGCCACCCTGACCTCGCGCCTGCTCCAATGGCTGCAGCAGGACCGCCTGCTGTGGCTGGAGCACGGCTACCTGGAAGGCGACGACACCGACGCGCATATCGATACCCTCGCCCGCTTCGCTGGTCCTGGCGCCATCGTCTACCAGGGTTGTCAGGATCCATCGGACAGCCACTTTGATGAGTTGCAGGCGATGGCAGCGGAACTCGCTGCGTTCACGCAAGCCGATGGGCAACCGTATCGCCTGTTCGAACTGCCATGGCCGCAACCGGTGGTGGACGAAGGCCGGCGCCTAGCGGCGTCCTATGCCAACTTCCTGATCATCAACGACGCCGTGCTGATGCCTGCCTATGGCGATGCTGCCGACGCGCAGGCGGCGAAGATCCTGAGCGATGCCTTTCCCGGACGCGAGATCGTGTCGGTCCCGTGCCGGTCGCTGATCTGGCAGAACGGCAGCCTGCACTGCCTGACCATGCAGCTTCCCCAAGGAGTGATGGCATGAAAAGCAAGACCCTGAAGGTGGCGTTGGTACAGGAGATCAACCACGGCAGCGCCGAAGCCAATCTCGCCGTCATCGCGCAGCGCGTCGCCGAGGCAGCGCGACAAGGCGCGAGCCTGGTGTTGCTGCAGGAACTGCACAACGGCGCTTACTTCTGCCAGCACCAGAACGTCGGCGAATTCGATCGCGCCGAAGCCATTCCCGGCCCCAGCACGGAAGCCCTCGGCGCCATGGCGCGCGAGCATGGCGTGGTCATCGTCGGTTCCTTGTTCGAGCGTCGCGCAGCCGGGCTGTACCACAACACCGCGGTGGTGCTCGAGTCCGATGGCAGGCTGGTCGGCAAGTACCGAAAGATGCACATTCCGGACGACCCGGGCTTCAACGAAAAATTCTATTTCACGCCGGGCGACCTCGGCTTCCACCCGATCGACACCAGTGTCGGCCGGCTTGGGCTGCTGGTCTGCTGGGATCAGTGGTACCCGGAAGCGGCGCGTCTCATGGCGCTCGCTGGCGCCGAACTGTTGCTCTACCCCACCGCCATCGGCTGGGACCCCGACGACTCCGCCGACGAGCAGGAACGCCAGCGCACGGCGTGGATCCTCAGCCATCGCGGCCATGCCGTCGCCAACGGCTTGCCGGTGCTGAGTTGCAACCGCATCGGTCACGAAGCTTCGCCGACCGGCGGCAGCGGCATCCGCTTCTGGGGCAGCAGCCACGTGCTCGGGCCGCAAGGCGAGTTCCTTGCCGAAGCGAGCACGGATGCCGCGCAAATCCTGTTCGCGGAGATCGACATGGCGCGAAGCGAAAACGTCCGGCGCATCTGGCCGTTCCTGCGCGACCGCCGGGTGGACGCCTACCAGGACCTGCTCAAGCGCTACCGCGACTGAGCAACGAACTCCAAATGGAAGAAAACATGCACGACCAACCCCACGTCGTCGTCGAACGCGATGGCGTGCGCTTCACTTTGCTGGGCACCGCCCATGTCTCTCGCGCCAGCATCGATGCGGTGGAGGCAGCCATCGCCAGCGGCCGCTTCGACGCCGTGGCCGTCGAGCTGGACAAGCAACGCCACCGCGCGCTCACCGATCCCGATGCGATGGCCAAGCTGGACCTGTTCCAGATCATCCGCGAAGGCAAGGTCGGCCTGGTCGCTGCGAACCTCGCGCTGTCCGCCTACCAGCGGCGGCTGGCGGAACAGTTGGGCGTGGAGCCCGGCGCTGAACTCAAGGCGGCGGCGATGCGGGCTACCGAGCGCGGCTTGCCGCTGTACCTGATTGACCGCGATGTTGGCACGACGCTTAAGCGCGCATGGTCGTCGCTCGGATTCTGGGGCCGCAGCAAGTTGATGGCAGGGCTGGGCGCCAGCGTGTTCGTCGACGAAGAGGTGGACGAGGCGGACATCGAGCGACTCAAGGAAGGCGACATCCTGGAGTCGAGCTTTGGCGAATTCGCCACCGATACGCCTGAATTGTTCGAGGCGGTGATTGCCGAACGCGACCGCTACATGGCAGCTCGCCTGCGCGCCAACGCAGTTGGTGGAACAGTCCGGGAAGTGCTCGCCGTGGTCGGCGCCGGCCATCTGAAGGGACTCAGCGCTGCGCTGGCGGACGGACAGGAAGACCCGCAGGCCACCACCGACGTGCTCGACCACATCCCCGAGGGCAGCAAGGTGCCGTGGTTCACCCTGATCTTCGCGACGCTGCTTTTGGCAATCTTCGGCTGGGGTTTCTACCACGGCGGTTTCGACGTGGGTGCGAAGCTGGTGCTCGACTGGACCATCATCACCGCTATCGGCGGAGCGATCGGATGTGCCGCGGCGGGTGGCCATCCGCTTTCCATCCTGGCGGCGGCGATTGCATCGCCGATCACGCCGCTGATCCCGGCACTCAGCTCGGGCATGGTGAGCGCGGCGACGGAAGCCTGGCTGCGCAAGCCGACCTATCAGGACATGCTCGACCTGCGCACCGACACCAGCACGCTCAAGGGCTGGTGGCGCAATCGATTCGCCCGCGTGTTCGTCAACTTCGTGCTGGCCAACACCGGCACGTCGATTGCCGCGTGGGTAGCCGGCGCCAAGTTGCTGCACGGGCTGGGCTGAGCCCCGCCCCCCTCGGCAGCGAGGTCGGGGAAAGATCCTCAGCTGGCGTCGGCGCTGGCCTCGGCGCGCGGCTGGAACGGCGCCTTGCCGCGGGCGCGGCCGATGATCTTCGAGGTGGTTGCCGCCAGGTCGTCGAGCATCGCGTAGATGGTCGGCAGGAACAGCAGGCTGACCACCGTGGAGAAGGCCAGGCCACCGGCCACGGCGCGCGCCATCGGGTAGTAAGGCGGGCCATCGCCGCCCATCTGGGCACCAGCCAGGGTCAAGGGCAGCATGCCCAGGATGGTCGTGCCCATGGTCATCAGGATCGGGCGCAGGCGCTCCTTGCTTCCTTCCACCAGCGCATCGGTCCGGCTCATGCCCGCGCGGCGCAACGAGTTGATGTGTTCGAGCATCACGATGCCGTTGTTGACCACTACTCCCATCAACACCAGCATGCCGATCATGGC
>JANPDF010000187.1:0-10223 GCA_031431355.1 Gammaproteobacteria bacterium | reverse complement strand
CCGACACCACGGCCGAGGCGAAGGTTGGACTCGGTCGCGCCAGTCCGGTGTACACGGTCACGTGCGGACGTAGCTTGTCGTACAGGGCCGGATCCATGCCCAGCACCAGGCGCAGTTCCGAGATGGCTTCGAAGGGCCGGTCCTTGGCGCCGTACGGGAGCTTTGCCGAGGCGTACTGCGGATCTTCGGCGCCACCTTCGGCATTGAGCAGGTCGTCGCCGTCGCGCCAGTCCTGGATGGCGCCACTGAGTTGGCGAGCCCGTTCATCCGCCACGCCTACGGCCAGCAGCAAGCCGACCAGCAAGTCCGGCGCAGCGACATTCAAGTCGACCTTCGCTGACTCATCCACCACGGTTACCCGCACCCGGTGGCGCTCGAAGGAAAATTCATTCGGCCGGCCGTCGGGAATCCAGCGCCGGGCCATGTCATCGCCCTGCAGGTGCAGCACCGCCACTTCCAGCCCGGCCTCGGCCGCAAGCCGCGCCTGCGTGCTTCGTCCCAGATAGCGTCCTTGCAGTCCCTCGGTGCGGGCGCCCAGCGCGAACACCGAGATCAGTCCAGTCAGCAGCACCAGCAGCCACAGCACAATGAGCAACGCCGCGCCGTGCGCGAACTGCCGGCTACAAATCGGGCGCCGAGTCATTGCCCTGCCCCTGGATCGGCGGCCAACGGAACCGGAGGCGCTACGGTGAAGGCGACGCCCAGTCGGGTCGCGGCGACGAATTGCGGCCAGCGGCGATGGGGATCGGTGAAGCGGATATCCAGGCGCACCAGGGGAGGAAGCTGGGTGGACACCGTCCACTCCGACAGCCAGCGCCCGGGCTTGGATTGCTCGGTCAGCGCGCGAAAGCCGAATTCGCCGTCTTCGATTCCGTCGAGCAACACCACCGGCTCGCGCTCCGCGTCGGCGACGCCTTCGGTGGTCACCAACTGGTGCTGGAAAACCAGCTGTCGTCCACCGGGGCCGGAAACGAACTCGATGGTCTGCAGGTAGGGGCCACCGCGCGACAGGTAACCGGGCATGGTCGCGACGAACTCGAGCTTGGTCTTCGTCGCGCGCAGGAACGTGGCCTCGCCAGTCTCGCCGTTGAACTCGAACGGGATCGGCAGGGCGGCGTTGAGTTGCGTGCGCAGCAGTCCCTGAACCGCGCGCAGGCGCTCGGCACGCTGAGCTTGTATCTCGGCGCGCCCGGTCGCGCGCGTGGCGCCACGCAGGGTGCCGAAGACCAGGGCCAGGCCAAGCGCCAGCAGGCTGATGGCGACGATGACTTCGATCAGGGTGAATCCACGCGCCTTCATGGGCCGCCCACCGCGGCAGGGGTGCGCGCGCGCAGCGTGGTGAAGCGAAGCTGCTGCCCCGGACCTGCAGCGCCCCAACTGACCGCGAGCGAGATTCGGTACAAATCCGGCCCAGGCACGCTCGCCGGCTGCGGCTGTTCGGCCTCGTCCGTGGCGGGAGCGGCCGCGGGATCATCGGTCTTCTGGATGTCCAGTTGGTACCGGTAGCGGCCATGATCGAATTCGCCGTCGCTGCGCCCGGGGACGATCGGCTCCAGCTTGCCCAATTGGTCGAGCAGCGATTGCGCGTGCAGCGTTGCTTCGGTTTCGCCCTGCGCCTGCTGTACCTGGCGCAGGCCGTTGGACAGCATGCCGACCAGCAGGCCCAGGGCGACGGCGAGCAACACGAAGGCGAGCATCACTTCCAGCAGCGTGAAACCCTGCTGTCGTCGCATCGCCTGCGCTGGATGACTGGTTTTCATCGCGGGGCGGTAACCCGCTGCACGGTGACTTCACCGGTCAGCCATTGCACATCAACTTGCCAGGCCGCCTTGTCGCGCGAAAGGATGAAGCGTCCGCCAGTGGCGGCGCCTTCGGGGAAAAAGCGGACCGCCGCCACGTCCGACCGGTTCTGCTCTCTGCGGGCGGCCGTGGCAACGACTTCGATTCCCGCTGGCAGCTGGCCGTGTCGCCGATTTGGCGCCTGCCATTCGCGGGTGCCGGCATCGAGCGAGAACACCTGCGGCTGGCCGGTGACGATTGCCTGGGCGCGCGTATAGCGCAGCTGGGCGGCTACCTCGCGTGCCGAGTTGCGCAATTGTTGCCCGGGCAGGCCACGGCTCATCACCGATGCAGCCAGCGCGGTGGAGGCCGCGATGAGCACCACCACCACGATCAGTTCGATCAGGCTGAAACCGCGTTGGCGATGCATGCGCGTAGCCGGCGGCCTGACGTCAGGGTGCCACCACGTCCTTGTCGACGCCATCGCCGCCAGGCTTGCCATCGGCTCCCAGGCTCAGCAATTTGTACGGCGCGTCTTCGTCGCCGGGACGGTGGTACTCGATCGGGTTGTGCCAGGGATCGTTGAAGTCGGTGGTTTTTGCATACGGTCCGAGCCAGCCATCGGCGTTGCCCGGCGCGGTGACCAGTTGCGCCAGAGCATCGGGGTAGCTGCCGACGTCGGATTGGTACTGGTCTATCTGCGCCGCCAGCGAGCTGAGCTGCGTCTTGGCCAGGCTTGCTTCGGCGCGCTTCTTGTTGGAGATCACCTTGCCGGCGACGACGGCGAGCACCGCGGCGATCAGCGTGATCACGATGATCAGCTCGATCAAGGTGAAACCGCGTGCGCGGCGACGGGCTGCGGGAGGGGTCGAATGCATTTTCATCAGCCTAGGTTTCCAGTCATGTCGTAGATCGGCAGCAGCACGGAGAGGATGATGGCGGCGACGATCATCGCCATCACCACGGTCAGGGTCGGCACCAGCAGGGCCAGCAACCGGTCGAGCGCGTTTCGCGTCTCGATGTCGAAAGTATCGGCGACTTTGGTCAGCAGGGAATCGAGTTCGCCCGATTCCTCGCCGACCTGGATCATCTGGACGGCAAGCCTGGGGAACACCTTCTGCCGTCCCAGGGCGTAACCCAGTCCGGAGCCGGACTTGACCTCGCCTGAGGCCGTTTCCAGCGCCTCCGCCAGCACCCGGTTGGACAGCACGTTGCCACTCAGGTTCAAAGCCGTGAGCAGCGGCACGCCGTTGCCAACGAGGGTGCCGAGCGTGCGCGCCAGCCTGGCGGTGTCGAGCCGCGCGATCAGCGCACCGGCGTAGCGGGTGTTCAGCAAGCGCCGATCCAACTGCAGGCGCCAAGCCGGATCGGCGAACTTGCCGTTCAACCACCACGCTGCCACGAGGATGACCGCCAGGATCACCCACCAGCCGCTGCGCAGTGCGCCGCTTATCCAAAGCACCGCCTTGGTATACCAGGCCAGCTCGGCATTGAGGCTGGCGAACAATGTCTCGAATTGCGGCACCACCGCGACCAGCAGGAACACCACCGAGAGCATCACCAGCGAGATCAGGATGATCGGGTAGATCAGTGCGTTGATCACGCGGCTGCGCAGTTCGCGACTGCGCTCCAGGTAATCGGCGAGGCGGCGCAGCGCATCATCCAGTCCGCCGCCGGACTCGCCGGCACGCACCAGGTTCACGTACAGCCGGGAAAACAAACCGTGCTGGTGCTCGAGCGCGACCGACAACGGCGCGCCGCCGCGCACGGTGTCGCGCACCCGGGTCAGCACCTTGCGTGCATCACCTGTTTCCGGGAGCTCAAGCAGGATGCCGAGCGCGCGGTCGAGCGGTTGCCCGGCGCCGAGCAAGGTGGCGAGTTGCTGGGTGAATTGCAGTATCTGCTCGGCGCTGAGCTCGCGCTTCTTGCCCATCGAGAACAGGCCGAAGCCCTCGGCTTCCTGGTCGGCCCGATGCGTCTCCACCGGCAGGTAGCCCTGGTCCTGCAGTCGCATGATGACTTCGTCGGGGGTGCCAGCTTCCATCTGGCCGTCGAGTGGCTCGCCGGTGGCGGACAGGGCCTTGTAGCGGAACAGGGCCACCTTGCTCAGCCTTCCTGGGTGACGCGCAGTACTTCTTCGATGGTGGTGACGCCCTGCATCGCCTTGACCAGGCCATCCTCGTACATCGTGCGCATACCGGCCTTGCGCGCCGCTTCCTCGATCTCGCCCATGCCCGCGTGGTGCATCACCAGCCGACGCAGGTCGTCATCCATCACCAGGAATTCCATGATCGTGCCGCGGCCCAGGTAGCCGGTGAGCGAAAGCGGCGAAGGCTTCGGCCGATACAGGTGGATGGTTCCTTCCGGCTTGAACCGGCGCAGGCCGAACTCGTCGATCACTTCCTGGCTGGCCTCGTAGCGCTCGGCGTGGGTCGGCTCGATGGTGCGCACCAGCCGTTGCGCGAGGATGCCGTTGACCGTGGAGGTGAGCAGGTAGTCTTCAACGCCCATGTCCATCAAGCGGGTAATGCCGCCGGCGGCGTTGTTGGTGTGCAGCGTAGAGAGTACCAAGTGCCCAGTCAGCGCAGACTGTATAGCTATCCGGGAGGTCTCAAGATCGCGCATTTCGCCGATCATGATGATGTCCGGATCCTGGCGGACGATGCTGCGCAGCGCGTGGGCGAAGTCCAGGCCGATCTGCGGTTTCACCTGGATCTGGTTGATGCCCTCGATCTGGTACTCGACCGGGTCCTCGACGGTGATGATCTTCACGTCCGGCGTGTTGAGCTGCGACAGCGCGGCATACAGCGTCGTGGTCTTGCCCGAACCGGTCGGGCCGGTCACCAGCAGGATGCCGTGCGGCTGCTCCAGCACGCGCATGAAACTGGCGAGGAATTCGTCTGTGAAACCGAGCGTCTTGAAATCGAGCACGACCGACTCGCGGTCGAGCAGGCGCATGACCACGCTCTCGCCGTGCGCGGTGGGCACCGAGCTGACGCGCAGGTCGAGTTCCTTGCCCTGCACGCGGACCATGATGCGGCCGTCCTGCGGCAGTCGGCGCTCGGCGATGTTGAGCTTGGCCATGATCTTGATGCGCGAGATCACCGCCGCGGTCAGGTTGGCCGGCGGCGATTCGGCTTCCTCGAGCACGCCGTCGACGCGATAGCGAACCTTCAGGCGGTTCTCGAATGGTTCGATGTGGATGTCCGAGGCGCGCAGCTCGACCGCGCGCTGGATCACCAGGTTGACCAGGCGGATGACCGGCGCTTCCGAGGCGAGGTCGCGCAGGTGCTCGACATCTTCTTCGTCGCCGGCCGAGTCGTCGCCGAGGTTTTCCACGATGGTGCCCATCGCGCTGCGGCCCTGCCCGTAATAGCGCTCGATCAGGTCGGCAATCTCCGAGCGCAAGCCAACCTTGACCCGTACCGGTCGGCCGGTAGCCAGGCGCACGGCGTCGGCTGCGTAATCGTCCTGCGGATCGGCGGCGAGCAGGTCAATGCCCCACTCGTCTTCGCCGACCGGGCAGACCGATTGCTGCTTGAGGAAACGAAGCGTCAGCGGCAGGTTGTCCGGCGGCGCATCCGGACAGTCACGCGCCGAAAGCAAGGGCAGGTCGAGCACTTCGCTGACCGCCTCGGCCATGTCCCGCTCCGAGACCAGGCCGAGACGAACCAGCAATGCCGAAAGCGAGCCGCCGGCGTCGGCCTGCAGGCGCAGTGCGCGTGCCAAGTCGACCTCCTTCAAGCGGCCGCGGGCCGTTAGGGCTTGGGCGATGCGGGCGTCGGCAGAATCAGGGTGGGTTTCGTTCAGGGCGGCGTTCAAGGGCTGTCCTCAGGACTGTCCCTGAACTTTAGCAGAGGCGGCCGAATTGAGCCCCACGCACCGCAAGCCACGGGGAGAGCCAAGGACAAATCAGGGCGTGTTTCGGGCTACTCGACACTGGCCCGTGGTTCGCATTCGAGCAGAGCGGTTGCGAGCGCGAGCCGAGGATTCTTCGTGGCTTTCGTTGAACTTGGCCCATTGTTCCCCAGCGGAAGTCCCTTGGCCTGTCGAGCCTTCCGCAACCTGCGCAAGAGGACGTTTAGCGAGGAACTCTGGCGTCCGCATAGGGTTCGTGCCTGCTTCCAAAAACTATCGGCCGATGAGCCATGCAACAAACATCGCAGCAACCACTACTAGAGCGACAGCCCAGAGCCAGCCAGTGTGCCGAACGTGCATTGTTTAGGTCTTGGACGCGCCCGCGACAGAGAGCGCAAGCTCTAGTCCTTTGCGGCCGCCGCAGCAATTCGGTCGGCGCTGATTGCTGCGGCCAGCGCCTGTGCGTACCGGATCGCCTCGGGCGAATGCTGGTCACGCCACACATCGGACATCGTGATTCCAGGGCGACAAATTTCGCCACAACTGATGGCGGTGTAAAAGCCGTTCGGCCCACACCCCCCTCTGGTGTTGCACGCAAGCATGTCCAAGGCGAGTACTTGGACCGCGGTCCGATTCATGTTCGACGGCACCGGCAGCGTCTTGGTCTGAGGAAGTTCGTCGTGTTCGAGAAGGTAGTACGCCGCGTTCTTCATCGCTGACACCGACTTCGCTTCCAGAAAAAGCCTTCTCGCTGCGGGGACACCAACGGTCTTGACCTCATCCTCCGGAATGTGGGAAAGGAATCCCGATTGGAGGACATCACCGGTAGCATCCAATTGGAGCATTTCCGCGGCGATGGCGTCTGAAGTCATTCCAGGCGAATCGCAAAACTTCTGAGCAAAGCTCTTCGCATACGCCATGGCGAGCTTACCCTCCGCTGACACCTGACCTGATGCTTCACGCTTGCTCGGATGCTTGGAGTGCCAGTCGACGGCCTCACAGAAGGCAACAGCACTCTGCAAGTGCTCCAGCGTTTCAGCGCGACTGGCCCCAGACCGTTTGGCGGCGAGCTCGATGGCCGAAACGCTGAGAATCGAATCGAAATTCATCGCCCGCGCGCTTTGTCCTTCGCTTGGCGCGCGGCGAGCCGAGGCTATCGGCGGCGAGGCCGCCTGATCGAACGGCTTGGCCGCAGTCGCGTCGCGCACGTCGTCGGCGGCAGTGGTTTTGTGCGGCAGAATTGGGTTGGACGGCCAAAAGACAATCGCTGCAGCCAGAGCGACTGCCACAATAATGGCTACGAAGCTAATTTTCTTGATCATGGGTAAGTTTGACTGCCTACCACCGGGGTCCAAGCGAGGGAACTAATGTGAAACAACTGCAACTGGACCCGGTATCGCGCCCGCTGAGGCCGTGCGCCCGTCGAATCGGTTCACACAGATTTGATTTCCACACCCGGCATGCTCCGGGCGACGCAGAAGGAGCTTCAGGAGTTATTAGACTTAAGCCGTTGGGACAACAGCCACTGTTGAAATGCGATAATCGCTCGATACTGCGATTCTGGCAGTTCCTGCCTCAGCGCCTGCTCGTACGTAACGCCTTGGATGCACCCCATCGCCGCACAAAAACTGGCCGTGGGCAACGAGTCGGGCCCGCATCCTCCGCGCCCAGCGCAGCCAGCCAACTGTACCGCTGCCGCCCACGCAGGCATCAAGTCAGCTGCCCCGTACCTCGCTTCATGCCCTGGCAAAATCTGATCCAACGGCATTGCGCCAGTCTCCAGCAGCACTTGGCCTGCCGTATACAGCGAATCAAAGTCTTCAGCGGAAGCGATGGTCCTGTTTGCCTCCAAGACCGCAGCCGTTTTCCCGTCGCGCTTTAGCGTCTGCGCTAACATCTGACTTGGACTTTCACCCATCGGTGCTTTGTTGACTTCGGAACGGAACCCTTCACAAAGTGAAACGACCCGAGCAACCGCCCAACTTCGAGATTTGTCTGTATGCGCTGGGTTCGTCGCGTTGGTGGGATCAGGTTCGGCGCTACATACAACCTCTGCCATATTCTGCAAATCAGCAACACGCGAATCACTGCCACCGAATTGGAGCTTCGCTCGCGCAATGGCGTCCATGAATGTTGGACTAGTCTCAACAATTTCATTGGCAGTGGGCATTGCCAAGGCCGCTATTGATCGATCCTGAGGGCGTGGCGATCCGGAACTGAGCGGCGCTGGAGACTCCTTCCCCACAGGCCGCTTACCCGCGTCGGCACCGGCTCCCAAAGTCGTGGATTCGGAATGCTGACTAACAATCCGTAGCGCGAAAACCATCGCGAGAATTGCCAAAATTAGTAATGTGATGGACTTCTTGTTCATGAGGCACCTTGCATGTGCTGTAGGTCCCGCGGCAAGCCGCGCGACAAACTTCGGAAATTCAAGCCCCCGCTTGAGGGGCTGTAGGGCACTTTAAGGTCAACTTTACTGGAACGGGCGAGAGCGGATCCGTGAAATAAGGATCAGCCACTATCCAGACCTCCGTTCCGCCGTCGTCGTATGTCACGGTGAGAAAATCACCTGATCTCAACGATCCTTGAAGAGTGGCCAATCGGTACGCCTGAGTTTTTCGTGCGTCCTCGCTTGCGTGGGCCTGCCGGTCACTCTCGTTACTCTTGCAGGTTGCAGCATTCCCATTTTCCGGATTGATTGCCGTTATAGATCGGCCACCGGTACCGCCACCGCCACCGCCACCGCCGCCCCCTCCATATGTTGCTCCGTCGACGCTGCCGCTGCCGCCGCTGAATCCGCCGGTCTGGCAAGTCCGATTGCCCCAGTCACCGGTTACCCACGTGCCAGAACATGTTCCGTTAACCGTCACGGTGGACAGATACACTGCTTGTGCCGGAGCCGCCGCCAAACCACTCGCAAATACGAGCGCGGCAAGGAAAGTTGACATCCGATCTTTAGCAATCACTTTTCTACATCCCCTGAATAAAAGAAACGGACTCTATCCCCCCCCCCATTCGAAATGTCAACGACCGGTTGATGCGCACGTCAATCTTGGTCGAGGCATCCCCGATCTATAGGCGCGCTCCGCCCAAGCTACGGGGAACAACCGATTGCTCCCTCTACCCCACCCAGTTGCGCGCGTTGTGGAACAGCTGCTGCCAGGGCGAGGATTCGCCCCAACCGTCCGGATGCCAGCTCATCTGCACGGTCCGGTGGGCGCGCTCGGGGTGCGGCATCAGCAAGGTGCTGCGGCCATCGCTGCTGGTCAGACCGGCGATACCCTCCGGCGAGCCATTGGGATTGGCCGGATACTGCGTCGCCAGCGCGCCGTGGCCGTCTACGAAGCGCAGCGCGATCCGCGCCTGCGACTGGTCCTCCGGCGCATCGAACGCTGCCCGGCCTTCGCCGTGCGAAACGACGATCGGAATCCGCGAGCCAGCCATGTCGCGGAAGAAAATCGAAGGCGATTCGACCACTTCCACCAGGCTCAGGCGCGCTTCGAACTGCTCGCTGCGATTGCGCAGGAAGCGCGGCCAGTGCTCGGCGCCAGGAATCAGGCCCTTCAATTGGGCGAACATCTGGCAGCCGTTGCACACGCCCAGGCTGAAGCTGTCCGGGCGGGCAAAAAACGCAGCAAACTGCTCGCGCAAGGCAGGCCGTTCGAGGATTGAGGTGGCCCAGCCGCGCCCGGCGCCGAGCACATCGCCATAGCTGAAGCCGCCACAGGCGGCCAGCCCGGCGAATTGTTCGAGCCGGATCCGGCCGGCGATCAGGTCGGTCATGTGCACGTCGACCGCGGTGAATCCTGCCTTGTCGAACGCGGCGGCCATTTCGTAATGGCTGTTGACGCCCTGCTCGCGCAGGATCGCCACCCGCGGCTTCGCCCCAGTCAGGATCGCCGGCGCCTGCGCCGGTGCGAAGGTCAGTGACGGTACCAGGCCGGGATCGGAAAACTCGCGCCGCGCGGCGCGCTCCTCGTCGGCACATTCGGGGTTGTCGCGCAGGCGCTGCATGGCGTGGGTGACCGACCACCAGGCGTCGAACAGTTCCTTCCACAGCCACTCGGCAAGCACTGCGCGCTCTTCGAGCACGCGCACCACCGGCGCTGCGATCGGCTTGCCGATTCGCTGCGCGCAATGGGTGAGGTCGTGGCGATTGACCAGATCGGCGAATGCGGCGCGATCTTCGGCCGCGACCTGCACTATTGCGCCCAACTCTTCGTTGAACAGCGCGGCGAAGGCGTTGTCGCCCCAGCCGTCGAGGTTCAACTCCAGGCCCATGCGCGAGGCGAATGCCATTTCGCAGGCAGCGGCAAACGCGCCGCCATCGGAACGATCATGGTAGGCGAGCAGCAACTGGTCGGCGCGCGCGGCCTGGATCAGATCGAAGAACGACTTCAGGGTCTGTGCTTCGTCCAGGTCCGGGCTGCTGTTGCCGAACTGTTGGTAGCATTGCGCGAGCACGCTGCCACCCAGGCGCTTCTGGCCGGCGCCCAGTCCGATCAGCCAGAGTTCCGATTCGATCTCGCGGTCCATCACCGGCGTCAGTTGTTGGCGGACGTCGGCCACGCGCGCGAACGCGGTGA
>JANPDF010000186.1:0-14813 GCA_031431355.1 Gammaproteobacteria bacterium | reverse complement strand
GTCGAGCGCGCTGCCGACGAGGTATCTGGTCGGCCGGAAAACTGGCGATGTCCGCCCCGCGTTCGCGCCGCGGCGCACCGGCACCAGGCGACCAGGCCATCGCAGTGATCACTTCCCAAGTGCTGGGCAGGCGGCCATCCTCGCGCAGCGATTCGTAGGCGGCGATCATCCGCGCCTGTCGTGACTTTCCACCGAGCCCGCGCGGCCGCTGTACGCGCGCATCGCCGGCGCCGATCGCGCGCAGCTCGCGCAGCAAGGGCATCACCTCGGCGTAGGTCAGGGTGAACGCATCGCGATCGAGTACCGGGTTGCGGAAGCCCGAGGCGATCAGCGCGTCGCCGACCTGCTGGATCGCGGCGAACGGCGACAGCGGCGGCTGTCGTTCGCCGGCCTGCAGGTAGGACTCGCGCAACTCGACCAGGGTGTCCGGCCCAAAGGTGGTGAACAGCAGCAAGCCGTCCGGACGCAGCACGCGGCGAAACTCCGACAGCGCTACCGGCAGGTCGGGCACCCATTGCAGGCACAGGTTGGAGAAGATCACGTCGAAGCTGCCGTCTGCGAACGGCAGCTTCGCCGCCTCTGCGCAGACCAGGCGGATTGGCCGCCAGAAACGGGTGTTCTTTGGCACCTGGCGCAGCATCGGCAAGGCGATGTCCAGCGCGATCACCTCGGCTTTCGGCCAGCGGCCCTTGATCACACCGCTGGCGCGGCCCGGACCGCTGCCGATGTCGAGTACGCGCGCCGGCGTTCTCTCGCCAAGCGCTTCCAGTTGTTCGAGCAGGCGCGATTCGCTCTCGCGTTGCAGCAGCGCGACTTCGGCGTAGCCGGCGGCGGCGCGGCCGAAGCTGTGCTGCAGGCGGCGGCGATCGAACAGCGGCGGGTGCGCCGGGGTCATGCGGCGAGCGCCTGCGCCATCGAGTCCACTGCGACCGCCACTTCGTCGGCGTGGCTGAGGAAGGGCGCGTGGCCACCGTGCTCGACCTGGATGTAGCGCCCGCCGCGGGTCCGCGCCGCCGACCACTGCATCGCCGCCGGCGACACCAGGCGATCGCGACGGCCGGCGATCCACAGGCTGGGAATGTTCAATCGGCTCAAGCCATCGCGCAAGTCGGTGTCCTGCAACAATTGCAGGCCCTCGAGCAGGCGCGCCGGCGCCGGCCGGCCATGCGCGAACACCTGTGCCCGCAGTCGGCGTAATTCTTCACGCGCGTGGTCGGAGCCCTGCGCTTCAAGTGACAGGAAGCGTTCGAGCGTGCCGTGGTAATCGTGGCCGAGCTCGCCGGCGAAGCCACGAAACAATTCCGCCGGCATGCCTTGCGGCCAGTCGGCGCTGCGCACGAAGCGCGGGCTGGCGCAGAGCATGACCAGGCCGCGCACCGCCGCCGGAAAACGCAGCGCGGCATCAAGCGCGAACAAGCCGCCGAGCGACCAGCCCAGCCACAGCGCCGATGGAATCCGCCGCGACAATTCCGCGCCGACCGCGGCCAGCTCCAGCGGCAGCGCACTGTCAGCGCTGCGGCCATGGCCGGGCAGGTCGACCATGTGCAGGGTGAAGCGTTGCTCGAGTTGTTCGGCCAACGGAGCAAACAGGCCGCCGTGCATCGCCCAGCCGTGCAGCATGACCAGCGCCGGGCCGCTGCCGCGAACGTCGATATGCATCAGGCCTCGGCGCGCGTCACGTCAAGGCAGGCCAGCGCCAGCGCCGCTACCAGCGAGTCGACGTCCTGCTCGCTGTGCAGTGCACTCAAGGTCACCCGCAGCCTTGCCTCGCCCTGCGGCACGGTCGGCGGACGGATCGCGCCGACCAGGAAGCCGCGTTGCTGCAGATGGGTCGAAACGGCGACGGCGCGCGCGTTGTCGCCGAGCATGACCGGCTGGATCGGCGTGTACGACTCCAGCAGCGGTACGCCGGCGCGCAGCGCGGTGCGCCGGAAGCGCATCACCAGGGAAGCGAGTTTGGCGCGGCGCCAGGGCTCGGCGCGAATCAGCCGCAGCGAGGCGCGCATGGCCGCGGCCATCGCCGGCGGCGGCGCAGTGGAATACAGGTAGGGCCGCGCGGTCTCGGCGACGTGCCCGATCAGGGCTTCGCTGCCGAACAACAGTGCGCCCTGGCCGCCGAACGCCTTGCCCAGCGGCACCAGCAGCAACGGCACTTCGGCAGGGCCCAGGTTGGCCACCGCGACGCTGCCGCGGCCGTCCGGGCCGATCACGCCGACGCCGTGCGCGTCATCCACGTAGAACAGCGCATCCTGGCTGCGCGAGAGCATGGCCAGGTCGCGCAGCGGGGCCAGGTCGCCATCCATGCTGAACACGCCATCGGTGGCCAGCATGGCGGCGCCCTTGCGCTCGCTCATCAGCTGGCGCATCGCCGCTTCCGAATCCCGGTGCGGATAGCGCTTGAGTTCGCACAGGGACAGGCGCGCGCCGTCGAGTAGACAGGCGTGATTGAGCTTGTCCTGCACGCAGACATCGCCGGGCCCGAGCAGCGATTGCATTACCGCCAGATTGGCCAGGTAGCCGCTGCCCAGCAGCAGGGCGCGCGGGTAGCCCATCCAATCGGCGGCCTCGCGCTCAAGCGCACTGTGTTCCACGCCGTGCCCGCAGACCAGCGCCGAGGAGCCGCTGCCAACGCCGTGGTAGGCGCTCGCCGCCTGGAACGCCGTCACTACGTCCAAGTGCTGCGACAGGCCGAGGTAGTCGTTGCTGCAGAAATTGAGCAGCACCCGGCCCTCGACCGCGACCTTTACGCCATCGCGCGCCTCGATCACCCGGCGCGGGCGCAGCGTGCCGGTCGCGGTTCGCTCAGCGCGCGCGGCAAGGACACGATCGATCAGTCGGATGCGTGACATGCCCGGCTCAGGCGGCGCAAGGGCGACTGTCGCCAATCGCGCCGCCTTCCTGCAACACATCCGCGTGCAGCACGTCGGCATGCACGGTGGTGGGCGACTGTTCGACGGCCATCGGCAGCAGTCCAAGGCGGGTGAACAGCGCCTGGTCGGCCTCGACGTCCGGATTGCCGGTGGTCAGTAGTTTCTCGCCGTAGAAAATCGAATTGGCGCCGGCCAGGAAACACAGCGCCTGCAACTCCTCGCTCATCTCGGCGCGGCCGGCCGACAGCCGGACCACCGAGCGCGGCATCAGCAGCCGCGCCACCGCGATGGTGCGCACGAACTCGAACGGGTCGAGCAGCGCGGTGCCGTGCAGCGGCGTGCCCTCGACCTGCACCAGCCGGTTGATCGGCACCGAGCCGGGATGCTCCGGCAGGTTGGCCAGGGTTTGCAGCAGGCCGGCGCGCTGATCGCGCGATTCGCCCATGCCGACGATGCCGCCGCAGCAAGTCTTCAGGCCTGCCGCGCGGACATGGCCGAGCGTATCCAGCCGGTCCTGGTACTCGCGGGTCTTGATGACGTCGCCGTAGAACTCCGGCGCCGTGTCCAAGTTGTGGTTGTAGTAGTCCAGGCCAGCCCGCTTCAGCGTGCCCGCCTGTTCGCCGCTGAGCATGCCCAGCGTCGCGCAGGCTTCCAGCCCCAGGGATTTCACCGCGCTGATCATCTCGGCGACCTGGGCCACGTCCTTGTCCTTGGGCGAGCGCCAGGCGGCGCCCATGCAAAAGCGCGAGGCGCCGGCGGCCTTGGCTTGGGTGGCTTTCTCGATCACTTCGGCCACCGACAGCAACTTGTGGGCCTTCAGACCGGTGTTGTAGCGCGCGCTCTGCGGACAGTAGGCGCAATCCTCCGGGCAACCGCCGGTCTTGATCGATAGCAGGGTCGATACCTGCACTTCGCGTGGGTCGAAGTGCTCGCGATGGACCTCGGCGGCGCGATGCATCAACTCCGGGAATGACAGCGAGAGCAGCGCCAGCACCTGGTCGCGCGACCAATCATGACGGAGGACAGCAGGCATGGCGGGAATCCTACAGCGCCGCAGGCGGCAGACCGGCAGTCTGGTAAGACCACCTGCTGCTGTCAATCGAATGCACGCGCATCGCCCTCGATCACCCCGGAATCCGCCTCAAACCGTGTTGCAGTTCAAGCTCGGCGGCATCCCGGCGTGCTGACCGCATGGGGTCGGCGGTTATCGCTGGCGCTGCTCGCGCCGCGTTGCCTGGTCTGCGCCGAGCCGGGCGAGGATGGCCTGGATCTGTGTGCGACCTGCCGCGCCGAGTTGCCCTGGAACACCGACGCCTGCGAGCAGTGCGCCATGCCGCGCGATCTCATCGACGGCGAGTGTCGGCAGTGCCGCTTCGAGACGCCGGCGCATACGCTGGCGCAGTCCGCGTTGCGCTATGCATTCCCGATCGACCGGCTGTTGCCCCGGTTCAAGTTCCATGGCGACCTGGCGGCCGGCGCGCTGCTGGCCACGCTGATGCACTGGGCGCTGGATCCGGCCGAGCATCCGCAACTGCTGATCCCGGTGCCCCTGCATTGGTCGCGCCTGCGCTCGCGCGGCTACGATCAGGCCTTGGAGCTTGCCAAGGCCTTGTCGCGCGATTGCCGGCTGCCGCTGTGCCGCGATCGGCTGTGGCGACAGCGCGCCACTTCGGCGCAGACCGAGCTGGGCGCCGAGGCCCGCCGCAGGAATGTGCAGGACGCCTTCCGTCTGCGCAACGGCCCTCCGTTACCCGCGCATGTCGCCCTGGTCGACGATGTGCTGACCACCGGCGCCACGCTGGCTGAATGCACGCAAGTACTGCTCGCGGCCGGCGTGATTCGGGTCGACGTCTGGACCATCGCTCGCGCGCCGTAAGCCGAACTACCCGGCAGGCCGGACAGCCAGCTCCAGCGCCAGGCCGATAAACACCGCCAGGCCCACCCACTGGTTGGCCAGGAAGGCGCGAAAGCAGCTCTCCGGGCGGCGGTCGCGGCCGATCATGAACTGCCAGACGATGAAACCGGCGGCGACCGCCAGCCCGGCCAGGAAGTTGACCCCGAGGCCGGCGCGCCGGGCCAGCAGCACCATGGTCAGCAGGAAGCCGCCGTACAGGATCGCCAGCGCGACCAGGTCGGCGTCGCCAAACAGGATCGCGGTGGACTTCGCCCCGGCGCGCAGGTCGTCGTCGCGATCAACCATGGCGTACCAGGTGTCGTAGCCGGTGGTCCACAGCAGGTTGCCCAGGAACAACAGCCAGGCGATTGGCGGCACCGTGCCCTGCACGGCGGCGAACGCCATCGGAATGCCCCAGCCGAAGGCCAGGCCAAGGTAGACCTGCGGCAGGTAGGTGTAGCGCTTGAGGAAAGGATAGCTGGCGGCAAGCAGCACGCCGACCATGCTCAGGTAGACGGTCAGCCGGTTGGTGAACAAGACCAGCACGAAGGCCGTGGCCATCATCGCGACGAACAACCCCAGCGCCTCGCGTGGCGATACCGCGCCGGTCGCCAGCGGCCGCAAGCGGGTCCGCGCCACCTGCGGATCCAGCCAGCGATCGGCGTAATCGTTGATTACGCAACCGGCCGAGCGGGTCAGCCAGACACCGAGCAGGAAGATCACCAGAATCGACAGCGGCGGCCAGCCGCCGGCGGCCAGCCACAGCGCCCATGCGGTCGGCCACAGCAACAGCAAGGTGCCGACCGGGCGATCGCCGCGCACCAGCTGCCAGTAATGCGGCAGGCGTTCGCGCCACGGCCAGGCGGGACGCGCGGGGTGGCGGGGATTGGCGGGCATCGCGCTAGCCTAGCAAAGCGGCCATTACCTTCGACAGTTGAATCGCGCAGCGCGAGGCCGCATCTTGCACAGGACAGCCAAGGAGTGCGCCATGAACACCGCTACCAACAATGGACAGGGATCTGCCGGCAACGTGATCGCCGCGCTGTGCAGTTTCTTCGTGCCCGGACTCGGCCAGCTGCTGCAGGGCCGCATCCTGTGGGCGCTGACCTGGTTCGCGCTGGCCTGCGTTGCGTTCGTCTTCACCTGGCTGATCACCCTGAGCCTGCTGCCCTTCGGCTGGTTCCTGGTCAGCATCGCAGCTTGCGTGCACGCCGCGGTGTATCGCGCCCGCTGAGGCCGCCCGGCGCGGGCAGCGTCGCAAAGTGGTCTGCCGCCAGCCCGCATGCGAGAATGCCGGCCACGCGCTCGTAGCTCAGCTGGATAGAGCACCACCCTCCGAAGGTGGGGGTCACAGGTTCGACTCCTGTCGGGCGCGCCAATTCCGCTCAGCCGCGCCCGGACGACTGCCCACGCAGCCGCCGCCGGAGCCACAGCAGCATCCGATACAGCCGGCTGCCACGCTCCAGCCCCAACTTCAGCAATGAATTCTCCAGCCGCGCCTGCATGGCCTGCGCCTCGCCATACAGGCGCTGGATGTGCTGGTCGCGATCCTTGAGCAATTGCCGCAGCTCGCCGACATCGGCCTCGCTCAACACGCGACCCGTGACCAAGCGCGCCGGCAGCGGCGGGTTCACGTAGATGGTCGAATGGGTGTCGGCCAGTTCCGCGGACGGGCGCTCGCGCGTGTAGAAATAGAGCGCGATCGATCGCCGTGAGCGGTCTGCTTCGGCCGCCGGCAAGGAAATCGGCGTGAAGCCGTGCCAGCTCGACTCGGTGGTCTCGAAGACCACCGCGCGGTTCCAGCCGGGCAGCACACGGGTGACCTGATCGTCGTCGGCGCGCGGGTCGCGGTGCAACTCAAGCACGCCGCCCCAGTCCGCCTGCCAGTTGCGATTCAAGTACACGATCAAGTTCAGCCGGCGATGGCTGTGGGTGACCGGGTGGCGGTTGAAGTCGACGTGGGCGTCGAGTCCCTGGCCCTGGCGATTGTCGTGGGTGCCGCCGCCGAAATAGTGCGGGTCGTACAGCAGGTCGGGGATGCCGGTGATGGCCGAGACCAGTTTGAGGAAGGGCGCGGAGCGGACCAGGTCATCGAGCCGCGCATAGGACGGGCCCAGCGCGCTGGAACTGCAGCGCGAGCGCTGGCAATTGCCCATGCACGCCGGCGTCGACCAGCGTGTCGACCAAGGCGGCAGGCGAGGTCGACTGCGCGCTCACGCGCCGCAGCACTTCTTGTATTTCTTTCCGCTGCCGCACGGGCAGGCGTCGTTGCGCTCGGGTCCCGGCTCGCGTCGCGCCGGCTCGCGCGGCGTCGCCTGTTCGATCCGGTACTGGTGCAGGTCGGCAAGCATCGCCGGAATGCTTGCGGTGATCTCCACGCGCTCGCGATAGCTGAGCGGGGTGCCGGGTTCGCCGTCGATCTCTGCGGCGACCTCGCCGGTGCCCAGCCGTTCGAGCAAGCCGAAGATCTCATCGATCCAGTCTTCGCTATCCAGCCAGCGGTCCCAGTCGTCGCTGCGCAGGTCCACGCCGCGATAGAAGCCGAGCGCCCAGTCGTGGCCGATGTCCAGCGTGTCCGGATGGTCGGCGAGCAAGTCCTCGGGCATCCACAGCAGCGGCGCCAGGTGTTCCGGCGGGTCTTCGCCGTGGCGCACGCGTGCGCTGCAGCCGTTCCAGTGTCCTTGCAACAGGGTACCGGCCTCGGCTGCTACGCCGGCATCGCCCCAGTCGGGTGTTTTTCCGCCCCAGACAACCGGCTCCCACTCGCTGGCGGGCACCGCGGCGGGGGACACCACCAACGCCGACAGGAAGCCATCCAGGGCTTCGAGGTTGAAGCCTTGCGCGGGCACGGCGTGGCGATCGAGCAGGTCGGCAAGTCGCTCGATCTGCGGGTCGGAAAGAAAGGCAGGGGCAGTCACGGCTGGAAGCTCGGCGTCATGCCAGCATCCTAGGGCCGGACTCGAATTCGCGCCATCGCATCAATCGCCCGGGGGCGATCAGTGCCGGGTCGGCTCTTCGAGCAGCTTGGTCGCCCACGGTGCAAAGTTGACCAGAAACAGCCAGGCCTTTTCGTCGGTCTTGGCAGCTTCGGCCAACTCGGCCCAGGTGCGATACACGTCGTGGTGGGTTTCGCTCTGCATGGTCACGATTCTGGGCCGCGCCGGTGCATGGTGGCTTAACAACATGGCAGCAATATGAATCGCCGCTGTCGCCCGCAACCAGGAATTCAGTAGGTGCGGCTGCGCGGTGGCGGCGGCGGTTCGGCCGACACGTAGAACCAGCGACCGGCTTCGCGCACGAAGCGGCTGATCTCGTGCTGGCGTTCCACCGGCCAGCCGGGGCCACCGACGCGATAGCGAACGATGAACTCGATCCGGGCGTGGTCGGAGCTGGCCTGTTGCGAGCGGATTTCCAGGCCGAGCCACTGCAACACGTCGGTTTCCAGCAGGTCCAGCGACGCCGGCCGAGTCGACTCGTGCCAGGTCTCGAGCAGGTAGTCATCCAGGCGCAGTACGTAGGCGCTGTAACGGGAGCGCAGCAGCTTCTGCGCGTTGTCGGCCGGCGCGCCCACGTGGAAGCGGCCGCAGCAATCGGCGTAGTTCCTCAAGTTGCCGCACGGGCAGTGATTGAGCGAGGTGAACGGCAATGGGGCGTTGCCAATTGCGAGCACGAGGGGCCTTCCTATCAACGCGGCCGTTGGGCGGCGGGTCAGCTACCTGGAGTTCCAGAATACGCCGCACACGCGCGATGACAAGCACGTTTTCAGCCACTTTGCGTGCGCGTGATCACGTTTTCGTCGAGTGATTGCGTGCGCTGGGCCGCACTATCGTGCGTGGGTCCGGAAAAGCGTGACGGAGCCCACAAGCCGCTCCCGCTGGCTCAGTTACTGCGCTGCGCCTCGCTGATGATCGTGGCGATCTTGGCGTCGCCCTGCTCGATCAACTCCATCGGCGTCAGCTGGAAGCCGGACAGGACCATCGCTTCGCCGACGCACCATTCGCGTTGCGCGTTGGTAAACTTGCGCGCGCCGGCGGCGACGATCGCCAGGATCTCCGCACTCGGCACCCGGTTTTCCTCTTCATTGACGGCACGCGCATTGCTGATGCTGCCACCCTTGCTCGCCTGCGACTTCAACCAGTCGATCCGGGCCAGCGCGACGCCGACACGGTCGCCGCCATCGGCCAACTCGGGCACCGCCGTGGCCAGCGCGCCGAGCAGCGTGTCGCGCTCCACTTCCATCGCGTGCCGGGCCTTCTCCGCGTCCGCCTTCTGCTTCTCGAGGTCCGCGGCGGCATCTTCAAGCTGCTTGAGTTCATCGACCTGGTCGACCATGGTCTTGGCGCCAAGTCGCGACATGGCCTTCTTGCTCATCGCGTCGTACAGCGCCGGATGGCTGAACTTCAGGTCGCGCGCCGCCATCTGCCAGGCCAGCGCCACCTGGTTGGAAGTCTCCTTGATCTCGCGGACGTTGGCCTGGGTCGGCGTGGACTTCAAGTCCACCTCGACATTCTCGGCGTTGGCCAGGGACTGCACTGCCACGTCCAGCCGCTCGCACAGCTCGGTCTTGTGGAACTCGCGGACCAGCTTGCGCAGCTCGATGCGGCAGTCGATGAGTAGCGTGCGTAGTTGTTTCATGTCCACATTCTAGGCGGCGTGCGCGGATGGCGGAAGGATCGGCGGCAAGGCCCGGCCCGGGTTCACCTTGATAGCAGGAAATTGAGCAGGTTGTTCTGGAAATACTGGTTGTGGGTCAGTCGGCCGTGCGACTCGCACAGGAAGAAGCTGCCCGACAAGGGCAGCGGGGTAAAAGACCGACCCCCGGCCGCCAGCGGATGCGCCGCCACCTGGGAGGAGCGCGGGACCAGGCCGTCGCCCGGTTCCACCATCAGCCGCTCGTAGTCGATCTTGCGGCGCCCGGTCGGCGGCTGGTCGCGATTCGGTTTCACCTGCCCGGGCCGGAAGGCCAGCCGCGAGCCCTTGGCGTCCTCGACCAGCACCGCGCGGCCGGGCGTGGCCTCGCAGTCGCCGCCGAACGCGGCTAGTTTCACCCCGGTCGCCGGGAACGGCTCGCTGAGCGCCCATTGCAGCTGTTCGGCGCGGCGCAGGTTGCGCACGAACACCGCCTGCAGGCTGGCGAGCGCCTGCTCGCCTTCGGCGGCGCTGGCCATGGAGCCGCGAACGCGGGCCATGACCTCCGGCGAGTACACACCCCAGGCATGTCGTTGCCAGAGTCCGGGATCGTAGATATTGAGGTCCAGCGGCTGGCCCTCGACATCCAGGATCGATTTCACCAGTGGATGCGGCAGCGCCTGGAACGGCGTTGCGAAGGTGGTCATGACTTCCACCGACACCGTGCGCAGCGCCAGCCGGGTGCCGTAGGCCAGCCTTTCCAGGCTGGTCACCGCGCCCAGGGTCGGGGTGCCGAGCATGATCACCCGGCGCACGCGACGGTCGCCTTCCGCCCACGGCACGAACCGATCCTGCTCGAGCACGTCCTGCGGGCCGTAGCGCAGGTAATAGTTGCTGATCACGCCGCCGTTGCTGTGCGCGATGATGTCCACGCGCAGGTCCGGTTGCCGATAGTCGATGCGGATCTGCTCGATCAGCTCGTGCAGCTTGCGCACCGCCAGCATGTTGTCCTTGCGCCAGTCGTACAACAGCACGTAATAGCGGCGTCGGTCGCCATCGACGGACTGGCCGGGTTGGCTGCGCTTGAAGCGGCCGACGGTTTCCAGCGTGCGCAACAGCTCGCCATAGAAATCCACGCCGGCGACGTCGTACATCAGGGTGCCCGGCACCAGGCCTTCGCCTTCGCGCTGCTCGGTACTCATCTGCGCGAGATGGCGGTAGTCGCTGAAAGTCAGCGTGCCCAGAGAGCCCGGGAACACCTGCTTGCCGGTCTTGGCATCGACCAGGGTCGAGCCGGCCAGGCCATGGATGACGATCACCGGCGGTTGGCTGGGATCGTCGCCCGCATTCTCGTACAGGCGGGCAAGGTCGGGATGGGTCGGCGTGCAGCCGGCGCACAGGGCGAGCAACACCGCCAGGACCGGGAACCACCGCGCCAACTTGACCACCATCGTCTGCACCACCATCAATTTCGGACGCCTATCCTAAAGCACGCGCCCACGGGTCGCCCGGCCATGTGAAAATCGCCGCTTTCCAGTAGGAATCCGCGATGGGCGTGCTTTGGTTCGATGGGTTGCTCGCGCAGGTCGACGATGCCGGCGTCTACTTCCTGCCGGAGGCGGACATCGAGGAATTGCTGGAAGCTGCCGCCATCAACCGCTTTCCATGCCTGCGTGCGAACCTGCGTGACTGCGCCGGTCCCGGCGACCTGCTGCTGCGCGTCGCCGGCGCCTTGCAGTTTCCGCCGCCTACCGACCTCGCTGGCCTTGCCGCGGCGCTTCGCGTCTTGCGCATTCCGGGTACCCCAGGCCTGGTGTTGCTGCTCGAACACAGCGAGGTGCTGCGCCGCGAGTCCACTGCGGCGTTCAAGACATCAATCGAGGTGTTGCAGGGGGCCAGCCTGGAATGGGCGCGCGAGAAGGTCCCGCTGTGGTGCTTCATCGCGCTGACCGAAGCCGAGTTCGACGCGCTCGAAGATGACTCCGGCGGCGAGCTGACGCGCTAGCTCGCCAGCAGTCGCCCGGCCAGGCCGCTCCAGCGCTGCGCGCGACGGCCGATGCCATCGCGCAGTACCCCTTCGCCGGCCCAGAGGGTAACGCCGGCACGGCAGCGGGTGAGCCCGGTGTAGATCAGCTCGCGCGAAATCACCCGCGCACCGCGCTCAGGCAGGGCCAGCCACACCCGTTCGAACTCGGAGCCCTGCGACTTGTGCACGGTCAATGCAAAGGCCGACTCGTGCGCAGGCAGCGCCGCCGGCAACCAGGCGCGCGGCCCGCCCTGCGCCTCGAACCAGACCCGCATATCGCCGAACTCGTCCGGCCAGGCGATACCAATGTCGCCGTTGAACAACTGGTGCCGGTAGCTGTTCTCGGTCACCAGCAGCAGGCGGCCGGTGAAAAAACCATCGCCGCGCCGGGCCGGGTCCAGCGCGGTGGCGATCAGCGCGTTGAGGGTCTGGCTGCCGGCGCCACCGTCGCGCACGGCGGTAAGCACGCGAAAACGCTTGGCCAGGACCAACGCCGCAGCGGCATCGGTCGCGCCTTGCACGGCGCGATAGACCGGCAGTGCTTCCGCCAGCATGGCATCGGCCAGCGCGCGGTCGCTGCCCGAGAACCAGTGGACACCGCGAAACGCTGCGCCGGCCAGCCCATCGAGCGCGCCATCGGCATCGCCTTCCCGAACCAGTGCGGCGAGCGCCGGGACGTCGATGTCGCCGGACTGCCGGTGGCTGTGGGTCAGCCGGATGCGTCGCGCTTGCACGCCGCCATCGCTGCTGCTTGCACCGGCACCATCGCTGACATCGCACAGGGCGCCCAGCACGTCCCCGGTCTCCACCGAAGGCAACTGGTCGCGATCGCCAATCAGGATCACCGAGCCACCGACGGGAATCGCCTCGAGCAACTTGCACATCAGCGGCAAGTCGATCATCGACGCCTCGTCGACGATCACCAGGTCTGCGCGCAGCGGATGCTCGCGCGTGTGCCGGAAGGCAACGCTGCCCGATTGCCAGCCGAGCAGTCGGTGCAGGGTCGTCGCAGCGCCGGGCAAGGACTGCGCGAGCGTTGCATCAACGGCGCCTTCGGCCAGCAACACCGCCAGGTTCTCGCGCACCGCCTCGGCCAGCCGCGCCGCGGCCTTGCCGGTCGGCGCCGCCAGCGCGATTCGCGCTTGCCGCGCGGCACCGTCGAAGCGCCTGGCAAACTCGACCATGGCCAATGCGACCATGGTCGTCTTGCCGGTGCCGGGACCGCCGGTGACGATGCTCAGGCGCTCGCCCAGCTGCGCGATCACCTCGGCCAGGCGCACTTCGTAGCTCCAGTAGCGGCGCAGTGACAACGCGTCCCCTTCCAGCACCAGCACACCCTCCTCGCCGGTCCAGGGCGAGGCGGCGAGCACGCTCAGCCACTCGTCGAGCGGCGGCAGCGCCGGCGGATCGCGATCGCTGGCTATTTCCAGCAGCAATTCGACCGAGGCCGCCAGCGGCAACTGACTGTGGCCGTTGGCGACGGCACGGCTGGCCAGCGCAGCGGCGGCGAGCACCAGGTCGGGCGTGTCCGGTCGCGCCCGGGCCATGCTTCGTGCCAGGCCGGCATCGACGCTGCGCAACCAGCCGCCGACGAACAGCGAACCGAGCAGGCTCATGCCGCCTCCCCTTCGAACAACCGGTCGAGTTCGTCGATCAGCGCGTGCGGCAGCCTCAGCGAATGGATGCCGGGCGCTTCGTCGCTGAGGCGATCCAGGCCACGGCAAAAAAGGTAGCGGACGCCGCCCAGGTGTTGCGCGATGTCGTAGTCCTGGCCGAGCTTGAAGCGCAGCCAGCGATGCAAGGCCAATGTGTACAGCACGTATTGCAGGTCGTACTCGCTGTCGCGCACGGCCAGTGCCAAGTCCTCGTGGCCGTAGCCGCGCAAGTAGTTGGATTTGTAGTCGAGCACGAAGAAGCGGTTGTCGAACCGGTAAACCAGGTCGATGCGCCCGGTCAGCAGGCCTTCGATCCGCTGGCGCAGGCCGAAGCCCTGGCGCTGGTCGACGATGCCGTGGCGATGCAAGGCCGAGAGCAGGTCGGCGATGCGCGTCGGGGCGAGCGCCAGGTGGAATTCCATTTCGTTGCGGCGATCAGCATCGGCCAGCGCAGCCAGTCGCGCGCCCTCGGGCATCCGGGCGTTGAGTGTCTCGCTGATCAGCGCGGTCAGTAGCGGGATGCCTTCTTCCAGGTCGGCGGCGCTGCCATAACCGTGCTCACGCAGCGCCTCGGCCACGACGTCGAATTCGCCGGTCGGTGGCAGCGGGCCGGCATGGTCCAGCCAGCGCGGCATGCTGGCCATCTCCAACGCGGCATGCAGGCTGTTGCCGAAGCGGGTGCCGGAGAACCGTGAGTAAGCCAACGCCGGTGGCGATTCGGTTTCGTCCTCGGCGGCTTGCACGTCAATGCCGCCATCTTCGCGGGCCAGTTGCGAAAAGCTGTACACCCACCAGTCGCGATCAAGCACGCGGCGGGCCACCGCCGCCGGCGCGGGCGGCGCGGAACCGGCGAACTCCAGGCGCCGCAGGCCAGCGGCGGTGCTCGCTGACTGCACCGACACGGCGCCACCGGCGTGCGCGAGCAACACGCCCAGCCGCTGCGCGATGGACGCAGCGTCAACGGCGCCGGCTTTGTCCTGGCCCGGTTCGCGGTGCAGCAGCCAGGCCATCGGGGTCTTCTCTGCGTGGTTGGCCGCGCCCCAGGCAAACCAGGTCGCCAGGCGCGCGCGGGTCAGGCCCACGTACAACAGGCGCAAGCGCTCGGCGCGTTCTTCGGCCGCCTCACGCTGATAATCGCTGCCGCTCTTTTCCGGGTACAACACCGCCACGCGGCGGCTGCCGTCGTGGAAGCGGGCCATGGCTGGCATGCTGGCATTGCGCTCGGCGCCACCGGTGGCGACGAACGGCAGATACACCAGCTCGAACTCGAGGCCCTTGCTCATGTGCAGGGTCAGGATGCGAACGCGATCGGCATCCGATTCCAGGCGCAGCAACTCGGCATCATTGGCGCTGTCGGCGTCTTCGATACGCCGCTCCAACACGCCGAGCAGGCCGGCCGGCCCGAGCGCGTGCGCGTCGGCGCACTGCAGTTCCTCGGCCAGCTGCAGGTAGTTGCTCAGCCGGCGCTCGCCGTCGGGCAGGCCCAACAGGCGCGGCGCCTGCTCGGCGCAGATCTCGCCCAGCAGGGCCATCGGGCCGAACCGCTGCACGCGCTGCTGCCAATGCTGCAGGCGGTCCTGCCAGAGCCGGTGCTGCGATTCGTGCAGCTCGAACGCGGCGAGCGCCGCCGCGTCGAGGCCGAACAAGGGCGCGGCGAGGGCGGCGCGCAGCCGCTGGTCGTCACCCGGTGCCATCAGCGCGGCCAGCAGCCAGCACAGGTGCTCCGCTTCCTCGGTCTG
>JANPDF010000185.1:0-4048 GCA_031431355.1 Gammaproteobacteria bacterium | reverse complement strand
TCGAAGCCGTCCCCGTCGCCGCCGAGCGTTTCGGAAACTTCCAGGCCGCGTTCCGCGGCTTCGTGCAACGCGTTGACCGGCGTCACCCGGCCCGACGCCGAGCCCAGCAATGCCGCGACCAGCAGGCGTGTCAGCGGACGGGTGTCCAGCGCCTCCGTGCGCCCGGCATAGGTGACCTGCAGTCGCGTCGGCGCTGGCACCAACCGCGCCGAGAGCTTGCCCAGCGCGGTCATCAACGGCATCCAGGGTCCTACTTCGCGAGCTGCTTCCGGGGTCAGCGGCGGCAGGTTCACGCAGCCGGCGACTGCGCCCGTCTTCAGGAAATCGATGATCTGCCGAGCGAGGATAGTGCTGACGGCCTGTTGCGCTTCACCGGTGGACGCGCCGAGGTGCGGCGTAAGGATCAATTTGGGACTGGCACGCAATGCTGAATCCTTCTGCAGTGGCTCGGTGACGAAGGTATCGAGCGCCGCGCCTGCCAGGTGGCCTTCATCCAGCAAGCGCAGCAACGCGTCTTCGTCGACCAGGCCGCCGCGTGCGGCGTTGATCAGGTGGCTGCCCTTGCGCATCAGGCGCATCTGGGCTTCGCCGATCAGGTTGGTGGTTTCCTTGGTGCGCGGAATATGCAGCGTGATGATGTCGGCCCAGGCGAGCAACTCGTCGAGGGACTTCAGCGACAGGCTCTGCCGGCTAGCGGCAGCGACCGGCAGGAACGGATCGAACGCCGCCACCTCCATGCCGATGCCGACTGCCTTGCGCGCAACGGTCGAGCCGATCCGGCCAAGACCGATCACGCCCAAGCGCTTGCCTTCCAGTTCGAATCCGGTCAGGCCCGCCTTCGGCCATTCCCCCGCCTTCATACCGGCATCGGCGCGTGGGATGTGCCGGGCCAGCGCAAAGAGCAGCGAGATCGCATGCTCGGCGGCGGCGAGGGTGTTGCCGTCGGGCGCATTCATCACGGCGATGCCGCGCGCAGTGGCCGCGTCCACGTCAATGGTGTCGACGCCGGCGCCAGCGCGTCCGATAACTTTCAGGTCGCCGGCATTTGCCAGCGATTCTGCGGTCACCGCGGTGGCGGATCGGACCAGGACCGCGTCGAAGCCGCGCAGCTTCTCGGCAAGGAGCTTTGTATCTTTGATCGGCTCGCCGGTTTCGACAAACCAGCCTTCGTCGCGAAAAAGGGTCAGCCCGTCGGCATGGATGCCGTCGAGGGCAAGGATTCGCATGGATAGCTCCGGGTGGGGAAGGGAATGTTGCACGTCCTGGAAACGACGGACGCGGGGACCCCATGCACGAGGAGAACGGCCTCGGAAGGCCTGGATTTACGGGCAACCGGAACACGAGCAGCTGTTGCGGCGGCCAGGAGACGGGGCGTCATGCGCATGGGAGTCCTGTACCAACGTCTGAAAACATATCACAGACGCTGCGCAGGCAGCAGGCACGCCCAGCCGCCCCGGTGTGCGCTTCCGCCCAGCGACAGCTCTCCCCGACCCTCAACCCGGATCAAGGCAGCTCAGCCCCATCCGCCCCATTACCAACGGCCCATCCGCCCGAGTCCCAAATCGCTTACGCTCGCGCGCCTGCCCGCACTTTGCCGCGGCAGTTCCTCAGTGACTAATGCCCCGCGGGGCCTGGAGCCCGATGTGACCCTGAACAAACTCAAGAACCTGACGCTGGCGCTTGCCGTGGCCGCCGCGCTCAGCCCTGCCGCCGGATTTGCGGCTCCCGCGCTGACCATCGACGAGTCCAAGCTTCCCAAGCTGCCCCATTTCGACGTCACCGACCTCGATCCCAAGACGCCCGTGTGCCAGGACCTCAATGCCCACGTCAATGGCAGGTGGATGGCCGCAAACCCGATTCCGGCCGACAAGACCAGCTGGGGAAACTTCCTGATCCTTCGCGATCGTTCGCTGGCCGTCCAGCAGCAGATCGTCGAAGCCGCCGCGGCGGCGAAGAATGCTCCCGGCAGCAACGAGCAGAAGCTCGGCGATTTCTATCGCTCCGGCCTGGATGAAGCCCGGCTCAATGCCGATGGCGTGAAGCCGCTGCAGCCGATCCTTTCCCAGATTGCCAACATCAAGGATCGCTCGGGCGTCACCCAGTATCTCTACGATTCCTTCGCTCGCGGCGACCAGTACGTGTTCGCGTTCGGGCCGGAGGGTGATTTCAACGACGCTACCCGGGTGATCGCCTACGCGATGGAGAGTGGGCTTTCACTGCCCGAGCGCGCTTATTACCTGGAGGACACCCACAAGGAGATTCGCACTGCGTTCGTCGCACACGTCGAGCGCATGCTGCTGCTCGGTGGCGCCAACGCAGCCTCGGCAAAGTCCCAGGCGCAGGCGGTGCTTGCATTCGAAACACGACTGGCCCAGTCCTCGCTGACCCCGATCGAGGGGCGCAAGCCGGAGAACCAGTACCACTACGTCTCGATTGCCGATGCGGACCGCAGCTCGCCGAATTTTTCATGGTCGCGCCTGTTCGAAGTCCAGGGCATCAAGGGCGCCACCGGATTCTCCTTGAGCCAGCCGAAGTTCTTCGCCGAATTCAACAAGATGCTGGGCGACGTCCCGGTGGCCAACTGGCAGGCCTACCTGCGCTATCACGCTATCAATGACGCCGCGGCCTACCTCTCCGATGCCGTGAGCAACGAGAGCTTTGCCTTCTACGGCACCACGCTGAGCGGTCAGCCGCAGCAGCAGTCGCGCTGGAAGCGCGTGCTTGGCACGATCAACGGCAACCTGGGTGAAGCGCTTGGCCAGTTGTACGTGCAGCAGGTGTTCCCGGAACAGTCCAAGGTGGTGATGCAGGAACTGGTGGGCAACCTGCGCATTGCGCTCAAGGAGCGCCTCGAGAAGTTGCCGTGGATGGGCGCCGAGACCAAGGCAAAGGCCCTGGCCAAGCTCAGCACATTCGACCCGAAGATCGGCTACCCGGACAAGTGGCGTGACTACTCCGGCCTGACCATCCAGGGTGGCGCAAGCTACTACGAGAACCTGCTTGCCGCCTCGAAGTTCGAGAACGCCCACAACATGTCCAAGATCGGCAAGCCGGCCGATCGCAAGGAATGGGGCATGACCCCGCAGACGGTGAATGCTTACTACAACCCGCTGAAGAACGAGATCGTGTTCCCGGCGGCGATCCTGCAGCCGCCCTTCTTCGACGTCAATGCCGACCCGGCGTTGAACTACGGCGGCATCGGCGCCGTCATCGGCCACGAGATCATGCACGGCTTCGACGACCAGGGCAGCCAGTTCGACGCCATGGGCAACAACGTCAACTGGTGGACCGACGCCGACATGAAGGCATTCACCGAGCGCACCGGCAAGCTGGTCAAGCAGTTCGACGACTACGTGGCGATAGACGACCTGCACGTCAAGGGCCAACTGACGCTGGGTGAGAACATCGGCGACCTCGGCGGCGTCACCATCGCCTACGACGCGCTGCAGCACGACCTGATGAACAAGAGGATCGGCCTGATCGACGGGCTGACCCAGGACCAGCGCTTCTTCATGAACTTCGCGACGATCTGGCGCAACAACATGCGTCCGGAAGCGTTGAAGGTCATGCTCAACACCAACCCGCATTCGCCCGCGATGTTCCGGGCCAACGGCGCGCCGTCCAACATGGATGCGTTTGCACAGGCGTTCGAGTGCAAGGCCGGCGACAAGATGGTACGCAGCGGCGACAGCAAGGTCATCATCTGGTAAGCAGCTGGCGTCGATGAAAGACTAAGGCCCGGGAAACCGGGCCTTTTTTTGTAACGCAGGCTGAATGGGCCGCGCATGCTGCTTCGCCACGCCGCTGGTCCAGGACCGGTAGAATCACCTGACAATTGGCCATCTGGCGCTGAGATGCTCGAATTTCGACCAGGACAACGATGGTTCAGTAGCGCGGAACCCGAGCTCGGACTCGGCACGGTGATGCGGCTGTCCGGGCGACAGGTGCAGATCGTGTTCACCGGGTCGGGCATGCTGCGAAACTACGCTATTGGCAGCGGACCGTTGCTGCGTGCGGCGTTCCGGCCCGGCGACCGCGTCCATGTCGA
>JANPDF010000184.1:0-7725 GCA_031431355.1 Gammaproteobacteria bacterium | reverse complement strand
CCGTCGTGGCCCTTGATCCTGACGATCTTGCCCGGGTGCAGCGTGGCGAAGCCGGCAATCGGGGTCACCGGGTTGGCCTTGTTGCCCTTGAACAGCGTGGTGATGCCGCCGGTGAACTGCTTGACGATCTTGTCCTTGCGGGCAATCATCGCCGGCACGTCGATGCGCGCGTTGTCGGCGCTGATGCCGTGGTCCTTGAACATGTGCGTCAGGTTGTGGAACTGGCGCGAGGAATCGAGCAGGGCCTTGGACGGGATGCAGCCGATGTTGAGGCAGGTGCCGCCCAGCGCCGGCTTGCCGTCCTTGCCGATGAAGGCGTCCACGCAGGCCGTCTTCAAGCCCAGCTGCGCGGCGCGGATGGCTGCTACGTAACCGCCGGGACCACCGCCGATCACCACTACGTCGAACTGCTCGCTCATCTGTGAATTCCTTGTCGGGTCGCGCTTACAGGCCCAGCAACATGCGGTGCGGGTTTTCCAGCTGGTTCTTGATGTCAACCAGGAACAGCACCGCGTCCTTGCCGTCGATGATGCGATGGTCATACGACAGCGCGATGTACATCATCGGCGCGATCACCACCTGGCCGTTCTCGGCGATCGGCCGCTCCTTGATGGCATGCATGCCCAGGATCGCCGACTGCGGCGGATTGACGATCGGCGTGGACATCAGTGAACCGAAGGTGCCGCCATTGGTGATCGTAAACGTGCCGCCCTGCAGGTCCTCGAGCTTGAGGCCACCTTCGCGGGCAGCCTTGGCGTAATCAGCGATGCCTTGCTCGATGTCAGCGAAGCTCTGCGACTCCGCGTTGCGCAGCACCGGCGTGACCAGGCCCTTCTCGGTCGCCACGGCGATTGAGATATCGGCGAAGCCGTGATAGATCACCTCGGTGCCATCGACCGAGGCGTTGACCACTGGATACTTCTGCAGCGCATTGGCCGCCGCCTTGGCGAAGAAGCTCATGAAGCCGAGCTTGATGCCGTGGGTCTTCTCGAACGGCTCGCCCAGTTCCTTGCGCATGGCCATGACCTTGCCGAGGTTCACCTCGTTGAAGGAGGTCAGCATGGCGATCGAATTCTTCGACTGCATCATCCGCTCGGCGATGCGTTGGCGGATGCGCGTCATCGGCACGCGCTGCTCGGGACGGGCGCCGCCGGACGGGCCGCCCGACTTGATGTAGTTGACCAGGTCTTCCTTGGTCACCTGGTTGCGCCGTCCAGTGCCTGCGACGTCGGCCGGGTCGATTTGGTTCGCCTCGGCGACGAAACGGCCAGCGGGTGAGAGCTGCGACGTATCGGCCCTGGCGGGTGCGGGCGAAGGCGTGCCAGCCGCGGCGGGCGCTGGCGCCGCGGGCGCGGCTTTCGCCGGTGCGGCCGGTGCAGCGGGCGCAGGGGCGGCGGCGACGGCGCCGGGCTCGATGATCGCGATCACCTGCGAGCTGGTGACGGTATCGCCTTCCTTGAATTTCAGTTCCTTCAGCACGCCGTCTACCGGCGAGGGAACTTCGAGAACGACCTTGTCGGTCTCCAGGTCGAGCAAGTTCTCGTCGCGGCGCACGCTGTCGCCGGCCTTCTTGTGCCAGGCAGCGATGGTGGCGTCGGAAACGGACTCCGGGAGGACGGGGACTTTGACTTCGATGCTCATGGACGTTGCCTGCTCGGGGTTCGGTTATTCGTGGACGTGGTCGCCGTCGGCCGGATGGACCAGCGCGTCGGCGAGGAGTTGGGCCTGTTCAACGACGTGCGTCGCCAGGTGCCCGCATGCGGGTGCGGCGGAGCGCGCGCGGCCGGTGTAGTCGAGTACCTGGCCGGGCTGCAGGCAAGCGCGCAGATGGTGCTGGACCTGGTACCAGGCGCCCTGGTTCATCGGCTCTTCCTGGCACCACATGATTTCCTTGGCGTGGGCGAAGCGCTTGAGTTCAGCGGCCAGTTCCTTGCGCGGGAACGGGTACAGCTGCTCGATGCGGACTATCGCTACGTGGTCGAGTCCCTTGGCATCGGCGGCCTCGACCAGGTCGTAGTAGACCTTGCCGCCGCAGATCACGACGCGAGTTGCCTGGCCGGGATCCTTGCAGCGGCTGTCGGGGATCAGGTCCTGGAACGAGCCGGTGGCAAGCTCGTCCATCGTGGACACGGCGTGCTTGTTGCGCAGCAAGGACTTCGGCGTCATCACCACCAGCGGCTTGCGGGTGGCGTGCAACATCTGCCGGCGCAGCATATGGAACATCTGCGCCGGCGTGGTCGGCGTGCAGACCTGGATGTTGTTGAGCGCGCACATCTGCAGGAAGCGCTCGAGCCTGGCCGAGCTGTGTTCCGGACCCTGGCCTTCGTAGCCATGCGGCAGGAACAGGACGATGCCGCACAGGCGGTTCCACTTGGACTCACCCGAGGTGATGAACTGGTCGATCACGACCTGCGCGCCGTTGGCGAAGTCGCCGAACTGGCCTTCCCAGATATTGAGCGTCATCGGCTCGGCAGTGGAGTACCCGTACTCGAAAGCCATCACCGCTTCCTCGGACAACAGGGAGTCGATGATCAGCGCATGCTCCGGACTCTTGGTGAGCTCGTGCAGCGGCATGTAAGTCTGGCCGGTCGCCTGGTCGTGCAGCACCGCGTGGCGGTGGAAGAAGGTGCCGCGGCCGGAATCCTGGCCGACCATGCGCAGGCGATAGCCTTCGGTCAGCAGCGTCGCGTAGGCGAGGTTCTCGGCGAATCCCCAGTCCATCGCCAGTTCGCCGGCCTGCATCTTGCGCCGGTCCTCGTAGATCTTGGCCACGCGGGGGTGCAAGGCCAACGAAGTCGGCAGCGAGTTGATGCGCTTGGCCAGGCTATCGAGCGAGAAACGCGGGATCGCCGTCTTCACCGCGTCGGACAGCTTTCCGGCCAGCCACGGCGTCCAGTCGACCGCAAAGGGGTCGTCGTCCACCTTGGCGAGTTCAGTGGTCACGCCGGCATTGTCGAGCTTGTCCCGATAGTCGTCGATCAACGCCTTGGTGCCGTTGGCATCGATCGAACCGTCGGCTTGCAGCACGTCGGCGTACAACTCGCGCGTGGTCTTGCGCGCGCGGATGTTCTGGTACATCAGCGGCTGCGTCGCGGCCGGTTCATCGGCCTCGTTGTGGCCATGGCGGCGGTAGCAGACCAGGTCGATGACGATGTCGCGAGAGAAGGTCTGGCGGAAGTCGAACGCCAGTTGCGCGCAAAACACGACCGCTTCCGGGTCGTCGCCATTTACGTGCAGCACTGGTGCGCCGACGATCTTCGCCGGGTCCGTGCAATACAGCGTGGAGCGGGCATCGTCGGGCCGGCTGATGGTGAAGCCGACCTGGTTGTTGATCACCACGTGCACCGAGCCGCCGACCGCGAATCCGCGCGCCTGCGACATCTGGAACAGTTCCATCACCACGCCCTGGCCGGCGAATTCGGCGTCGCCGTGGATGATGATCGGCAGCACCTGCTTGCGCGCGGCATCCTGTCGGCGCAGCTGCCGGGCACGTACCGAACCGGCGACCACCGGCGCGACGATTTCGAGGTGCGATGGATTGAACGCAAGCGCGAGGTGGACCGGCCCGCCGGGAGTGGCGATGTTCGCCGAGAAACCCATGTGGTACTTGACGTCGCCGGAATGCTCCGGCGTGTCGGGATGGTCGAACTTGCCTTCGAATTCGGCGAACAGTTTCTCGGTCGGCTTGCCCAGCGTGTTGATCAGGACGTTGAGGCGGCCGCGATGGGCCATGCCGATGACCACATCCTTGACGCCATGCTCTCCCCCGCGGCGGACCAGCGTGTCCATCAGTGGGATCAGCGAATCGCCCCCTTCCAGCGAGAAGCGCTTCTGGCCGACGTACTTGGTATGCAGGTAGCGCTCCAGTCCCTCGGCGGCGGTGAGGCGCTCGAGCACGCGCAGGCGGGTCGCCTTGTCGAGCGCGAAATTGCCGGCGGCGCTCTCGAGTCGCTGCTGCATCCAGCGGCGCTGGGTGGCGTCGGAAATGTGCATGAACTCGGCGCCGATGCTGCTGCTGTACGTTGCCTTGAGCTTGCCCAGCAGTTCGCGTAGCTTGTATTTCTCGGCGCCGAAATAAGTGGCAACGTTGAACTCGCGATCCAGGTCGCCGGTGGCCAGCGCATGGAATTCGAGGTCGAGATCGGGGGCAGGTTGCGGCAGCGCCATGCCCATGGGATCGAGAGAGGCGCCGAGGTGGCCGCGCGAGCGGTACGCCGTGACCAATTTCCCAAACGCGGTCTGCTTCAGGGCGGCTTCTTCATCAATACCCGCGCCGCCAGATCGTCTTCCGCTTCTGGCCGCCGCCTGCACTTGCGCCATGACCGCCGAATGCGGCACGTCGCCAGCCTCGCGGCCCTTGAACGCCTCGAAGTACGCTTTCCAATGGCCGCCGACGCTGTCGGGATCGACCAGGAATTGTTCATACAGATCTTCGATGTAGCCGGCGTTGCCGCCGGAAAGCTGGGAGGTCTGAGAAAACTGCTTGATCAGGCTGTCCACGGCGTTCGCTGCTGCCTCGTAAGGGTTTCCGGCCACAAGAACGCCAATTATAGCCCGAGGCCGCCCACCATTAGTACCCGAGCCAGCGCCTCAAATCTGCAGCGAGCGCAGCTCCGTGCACGGCCTCGCGCGCTCCCAGACCCTCTGGAAGTGTTCCTGCAACTGCTTGCAGCGGCCGGGCAGGGCAGGGCTCCAGTCGCCTTCGTAACGGCTGCCGAGCTGGCGGAACAGGTAGCCGTCGCTGTCGGTGGCAATGAACACCGAGGGGTACTGCAATTCCTCGACATCCTGCGGCGTGCGCATCAGGAAGCTGCTCGGAAGCCGCTGCGCCACGGCGAGCAGGGGGTGCGGCTGCCTTTGCGCTACCGATGGATCCTGAATGATGAAGCGCGCGATACCACCGCGCCCGGAGACAGCGAACGACTTGAACGCCTCGACGATCGCCGCTTGCGCGAACACCGCCGACTCGAGGTCTCGCGTGTAGACGACCACGTCTCGCCGGGCCGAAGTCACCAGCGCGTGCACGGCCGCAAGCGTCGCCTCGAGGCCCTCGAAGTCCTCTGAGGGCTGCGACGGGCCGCGCGGACGGGCACCGGCGCGTTCACCCGGTGGAGGTGGTTCCAGGGCCAGGCGCATGGCCTGGTGCTGGATGCCGGCTTCCTCGAAGCGCCCACCTTCGGGCTGGAAGCCGAATTTCTCGTAGAAACCGATCGCATCAACCTGTGAATTGAGCTTCACCTCACGCAGGCCAGAGTTGCGTGCCTGCTCGATCAAGGCCAGCAGCAAGGCTTCACCAACGCCCTTGCCTCGCCATTCCGCCAGCACCGCCATCCGCCCGATCTTGTGATCCGGCGTCAGCCGGCCGGTGCCGATCGGACGGTGTTGCCCATCGCGCGCGACCACGTGTTGGCAGAGCGGATCGAGTTCATCCCATTCCAGTTCCAGCGGCACTTTCTGCTCGATCACGAAGACCGGTTCGCGCACGCTGCGCAGGTCCTTGAAATCAACGACGTAGTCGGCCGGTTCCACCCGGAAATCAGTGTCTGGAAGTTGGCTCATCGCCGTTCCTTCGCGGGGCGCTTGAGCTGATAGTGCCCGCCCTTTACCAGGCTTGCCAAGGCATCGCGCCCAGGCTGGTCGAGCTTGGCCAGCGCGGCATCGTCGATGGCGTCGTAGGCGGCGAGCACATGTGCCGAGCGTGCGTCCATCGGGAATGATTCACCGCTGACGAACAGCAGGGCGCCAGGCGGCTCAGCGCTGCGCGACCACGCGGCGCGCGAGAACGGGTGGCGCAGCAATATGCCGCCAGCGGACAGGGACTTCTCCATGGTGGCGAAGCTGGGTGTCCTCGGCGCGGCGCTGATTTCACCGGAGGCGCGATAACGCGTGATGAAGCGACCGAACCACTCGCGCCGGCGTTCGGGATCGATCGACTGCAGCGCCGAGATCGCCTGGTCCACGCGCGCGAACGCCGCCTCGTCGATCTCATGGGCATCAAGCGGTTCGACCAGGTCTGGGTCCTCGTAGCGCGCTTCCTCGGGAAGCTCCGCCGCCATTTCCTCGGCAAGGTCAACGATCAGCTCCGCCCGCGATGGCGCGCGCATTCCAATCGAGAAAGTCATGCAGGCATCCACAGCTACGCCGTGATGCGGGACGCCGGGGGGCAGGTAGAGCATGTCTCCGGGCGACAAGGTCCATTCGTGGGATGCATTGAACTCCTGCAGCAGCTTCAACTCGACGCCCTCGCGGAAGGCAGTTGGCGCGGCAGGGTCGACATCAATTTGCCAGTGCCGGCGCCCCTGCGCCTGCAGCAGGAACACGTCGTACTGGTCCACGTGCGGGCCAACCGAACCGCCGGGCGTGGCGAAGCTGATCATGATGTCGTCAACCCGCCAGGCCGGAAGGAAGCGAAATCGGTCGAGCAGGGAACGAACGTCCACGTCCCACTTGTCCATGTCCTGGACCAGAAGCGTCCAATCGCGCTTGCCCAGCTTGGGAAAGTCGGATTCGGCGAACGGACCGCTGCGCAGCAGCCAGTTGTCCTTGCTTCGCTGGTAGGTCACCAAGCGGGACAATGCCGCTTCCTCGCAGGCCAGCCCAGCCAGGTCTTCCGGCGCCAGCGGCGCTTGGTAATCTGGAAACGCCTGGCGGACAAGCAGTGGCTTCTTCTGCCAGTAGTCGCGCAGGAACTTCTCGACTGGCATGCCGAGGAAGTGTTGCCCGCTGGCCCGGGTCTCGATCACGGGCGGCCTCAGATTTCCCTGGCCAGTTTCTCGGCGGCGCCAATGTAGCCGGCCGGAGTGAGCGCGATCAGGCGTGCCTTTGCGTCCGCGGGAAGGTCCAGGCCCTCGACGAACTGGCGCATTGCGGCCGCGTCGATGCCGTGGCCGCGGGTGAGTGCCTTCAGTTGTTCGTAGGGATTGGCCAGCCCATGGCGGCGCATCACCGTCTGTACCGGCTCTGCCAGTACTTCCCAGGCGTTGTCGAGATCCTCGGCGAGCCGCTCGCGATTTACCGTCAGCTTGCCGAGCCCGCGCATCAGCGCGTCGCTGGCTATCAGCGAGTGACCGGCGGCGGTGCCCAGTGCGCGCAGCACGGTGGAATCGGTCAGGTCGCGTTGCCAGCGGCTGATCGGCAGTTTCTCCGCGAAGTGCCCGAGCAGGCTGTTGGCGATGCCGAAATTGCCTTCGGCATTCTCGAAATCGATCGGATTGACCTTGTGCGGCATGGTCGAGGAGCCGACCTCCCCGGCCTTCACCGACTGCTTGAAATAGCCGAGCGAGATATAGCCCCAGATATCCCGGCATAGGTCGATGCAGATGGTGTTGATGCGGCGTTGCGCGTCGCAGAATTCGGCGATGCCGTCGTGCGGTTCGATCTGCGTGGTGTGGGCGTTGAAGTCCAGGCCGAGCGATTGCACGAAGCGACGCGCGAAGGCCGGCCTGTCGACGTCCGGGTAGGCCACCAGGTGGGCGTTGTAGTTGCCGACGGCGCCGTTGATCTTGCCGAGCATCTGCACGCCGGCAAGCTGTTCGCGCTGCCGCAACAGGCGCGCCACCACGTTGGCGAACTCCTTGCCAACGGTGGTTGGCGAGGCGGTCTGGCCGTGCGTCCGCGACAGCATCGGCAGCGCCGCGTGCTCGTGCGCCATCGCGCGCAATTCCGCCACCAGGCGGTCCAGCGCAGGCAGGAGAACGGCGTCACGGGCCTCGCCCAGCATCAGCG
>JANPDF010000183.1:0-5360 GCA_031431355.1 Gammaproteobacteria bacterium | reverse complement strand
GCTGTCGGCTCCCATTTTTAGTCGCCGCCCGATATCGGCTTGGTAAAAATGGGAACCGACAGCCGCCCGCAATGACCAACGCCGGTCTTGAACTCGAAGCGGCACCCGGAAGTGGGATCGCAAACGGCGGCCGCCTGACGGCTCGATTCGCACTGCGCGCTCGGTCGAGCCATCAGTCGACCCCCGTCTCCGCTCGGTGCGCAGAGCAGCGCGTCGCTTGGCTCGCATGTTTGGCACCTGTCGTTGAAGCCTCGCGCGCGTGGCTCGGGACAGCGTCATCTAGCGCGGTGGTGGTGAGCGGGTGGCGGGCGGCAGCTCGACCGAGCGCGCAGTGCGAATCGAGCGTTGCCCGGCGACCGCCGGCCTGCAGCACCTCAGGGAGCCGCTTGAACTCCCAAAACCGCGACCAGTGAGGCAGGCGGGTGCCGGTGTTGATTTCTACCAAGCCGGTATCGGGCGGCGACTAGAAATCAATGCCGGCGCCCGCCCTCGCCCAACTAACAGCTGCTTTCCCCGGACTTCCGCGAAGAACCTTTTTCTTGGCCAGGGGGTCGCCCTCGCCGCTGCCGCGGGCATCGGCTAAACTGGTTTCAGGCAATCGGAGTGCTGACATGCATTGGCTCTATCTCGTGCTCGCCATGGCCTTGTTGTTTGCCGCGTCCAAGGCTGCCGGCTGGCTGGTCGTGCTGTTGCTGCTGGCCTCGCTGGGCCTGTTCATCGCCTGGATGATTGGCTGGGTCTCGACCCGGATTTCCAGCGGCGCCCGCAACGACGCTCAGATCATCAGCCCCGAGGAGTTGCGTCGCCTGCGCGAGCAGGCCGAGGCGCGCAAGGCGGCGGCCCCAGCGCATCCCAACCCGGACGATCCAGCGCCCTGATCCCGGCGCCGCCCTGGCCCTGGCTGCAACCGATCGCCGCCGCGCCCCTGGCTGCCGACGAACTGCGCCTGTACTGGTGCCCCGATGACGGCGATCCGTCGCCGCGGCGAGCGCGGGTGGACCGCCTGCTGCGTTCGGCGCTGGCGCCGTTGCTGGATTGTTCGCCGGCGGCACTGGCGTTCGGTCGCGAATCGCGCGGCCGGCCCTTCCTGCGCCACCCGCTCGCACCCGATTTCAACCTCAGCGACACGGTTGGCGGCACCCTTATCGCGATCTGTTCGGCCGGCCGCGTGGGCGTTGACCTGGAGCGAAACGACCGCCGATTGCCGGTCGCGAAACTGGCGGCGCGCTGGTACAGCGCCGAGGAGGCCGCTGCCTTGCAAGCGCTGGAGGCGGAAGCAGCGCGACAAGCCTTCCTGCGCTTGTGGACGGCCAAGGAAGCCAGTTGCAAGGCGACCGGCACCGGCATCTTCGGCTACCTGCGCGACTGGCGATTCGCCGTCGACGCGGAGCAGCCGCGCTTGCTGGCCGCGCCCGAGGCGGCCGGCAGCAACGACCGCTGGCATTTCCAGCGACTGTCGCCATCGATGGAGCACACCGCGGTGATCGCACTGCGCGACGCCCCGCCGCTGGCAGTTTCCGCCTACCAGCTGCTGGCCAGCTAGGCGTCGCCGCCGACGCCGTTCACGGCGTGGTGTCGGTGTCCGCCTCGACCCGGTTGCGCCCGGCCCGCTTGGCCCGATACAGCGCGGCATCGGCGCGCCGCAGCAGGTTCATCGAATCGCCCTGCATGGCCGGCACGAAGCCGGCGACGCCGATGCTGATCGTGGTGTCGCCGATGTGTTCCTGCATGGCCACGCGGATGTTCTCGGCGCGGCGGATCGCTTCATCCAGGTGCACGCCCGGTAACAGCAGCGCGAACTCCTCGCCGCCGTAGCGCGCCAGCAACTCGCGCTTGGGATCGTGCTGGGAGTGCAAGTGCTGGGCAATGGTGCGCAACAGCACGTCGCCCTCGAGGTGGCCGTGGGAATCGTTGTAGCGCTTGAAGTGGTCGACATCGATCATCAGCGCCGACAGCGGCCGGCGCTGGTCGAGGCAGCGATACCACTCGCGCTGCAGGCCATTCTCGAGCGCGCGACGGTTGGCCACGCCGGTCAGCGCGTCTTCGGTGGCAAGTTCGGCCAGCTTGCGATTGACCGCTTCCAGCTCGTGGGTGCGCTCGCCAATGCGTGCTTCGAGCTTGCGATTGGCCTCGACGTAGCGTTGCGTGCGACGGCGGACGAACTCCTGCACCAGCAGGCCGACCAGAGTGAGCAACAAGAGCACGCCGATCGCCCGCACCCAGCCGCGCTCGTGCCAGCGCGGCATGATCTTGTAGCGGTAACTGGTGGGCGCGGCGAGGCGCCCGCTGCGGGTCCGCGCCTCCACCTGCAGCAGGTACTCGCCCGGGGTCAGCGCACGGATGAACAGGTCGCGGTCGGTCCAGTTGCTCCAGGCTTCCGGCAGGCCGGAGCCGTTGAGGCGATAGCGGAACTCCAACCCGCTATCCATGCTGACCATGCCGTAGCGGAAGTGCAGCCGGTAGCCAGATGGAATCTCGATCGGCTGGCGCTGGCTGACCACGGGAAGGCGGCGGACATCCTGTCCATCGGGACTCTCGGCGGTCACCAGCTCGAAGCCCAGCGCCAGCGGCGCCGGCGGCGGCTGCTTCTCGCTCGGGTTGAATTGCAGCAGGCCGCTCCAGGTCGCCAGCCGCAGCACGTTGTCGTGGTTGAAACGCAGGCGGTTGTAACCCGCCGCCAGCTGCGAGCCAAGGTGCAGCGGCTTCCACGCCTTCTGGCCAACCGGACGGAACCACAACTGGCGGCGAGTGAAGGCATAAGCGCCCAACGGCGTCTGCTCCACGGTCAGCTCCGTGGGCCGGTCCACCAACGTGAAGGGCGGGCCGGCATCGGGAACGAAGTTGGGCGACTTGAAGCGGTAGCCGCGCTCGCCGCTGACCACGTGGACGGTGCCATCGACCTGGAACAGCGTGCTGCCGCTCTGCGGGTCGAGGTCGAGCCCATGCTTCTTGCCGAACACTTCGCGCTGCGCGATTTTCTTGCCGGCGACATCGATGGTCCAGCGCTGCGGACCGCCGCGCGTATCGCCGAACCAGACCTGGTCAGGGCCGGTCTCGGTCAGCGTGGCGGCGCTGGCGCCCTGCAAGGGCGCGCTGAAGCCGAACTGCCAGCGTCCAGCGACCAGCTGCACTACGTAGAAATAGTTGTCGCCCAAGCCGTAGATCCGCTCCGGGTGGAACTTGGACCGGACCAGCTCGAGCACGCTCTCGGCCTCGGTCTCGAGCAAGGTTCGCGGCGTCTGCGCACCGGGGTCCAGCGCCAGCAAGCCATTGCGGTGGGCGATGACCAGGCCCTGTTCGGTGCCGGTAACGGCGAAGGCCTCCAGCGCCGCCCAGTCGGTTTCCGTGGTTTCGATCTGGCCCTGGCTGCCCGGCAACATGCGCACGATGCCGCGCGTGGTCGCCAGCCAGAGCGCGCCGTCGTACCACTCGAAGTCGAAGGCATTGCCAGCCAGTCCCTGGTCGGCGCCGATAAAAGACCACGGCGAGGGCAGCGACAGGCGCACCAAATCGCCCTCGGTGGCCGCCCACAGGCCGCCCTCGTGGTCGCTGCCCAGCGCGGTGATGCCGAAGCTGCCGAGATTGACCCGCTCGCGCAACGTGTAGTCGGCACCGTAGCGGTACAGCGCGCCGTCCAGGGTGCCGACCACGAAGCTGCCGTCGACCAGGCGCAACACGGAGTACGGATTCTTGCCGCGCAGCTCGGTGCCGGCGCCGTCGGGCAGTGGCCGGATGCCTTGGCCGTCGGCGCGGTAGAAGCCTTCCTCGCCGACCAGCAGGCGCCATCCCGGCTGGTTTATCACGCCCGGCAGGGTCTGTTTGGCGAACAGTTCGCCGCCTGGCTCGAGCAGGAACTTACCGTCGACAAAGCGGCAGAAACCAACACCGTCGATCCGGGCATACAACTGGTTGCCTTGTTCGAAAAAGCTGCGCTGGTTGTCGCTCAGCGGCCAATGCTTGATGCGCTTGTGGTCGTAGCTTAGGAAGTGCAGCACCTTCTCGCCGCGAAAATAGACACCCTCGGGTGTGGCGAGCACCTGCCACACCGTGCCGACGTTGCGCTCCTTGCCCTTCAGTCCGGCAGAGGTCATCAGCTCGTGGAAAATGGTTTCGCCATCGACCGTGGTCTGCAGCCAGCCGAAGGTGTCATAACTGCCGACGTAGATGCGGCCGTCGGCGCCAGTGACCACCTCGCGGCCCATCTGCCTGCCGGGCAGCTCGATCAGGTCCCACTTCTCGCCGTCGTAGCGCAGCACGCCTTCGCTGTTGCCGACAAACAGGCGCCCTTCCTTGTCGGTGGTCAGCGACCAGTGCTGCGGCGTCGCGTTGTAGTCTTCGGGTAGGTAGCGTCGCAGCAATGGCATGCCGCGCAGGGTGTCCGCCGGCGTTGCCAGCGGCAACAGCAGCAGGAAGAAGAACAACAGGCGGGATGGCAGCGATGCGCGCATCGTCGCAGTATGCGTCAGCATCGCGTCGCGGTAACGTTGGCGATCGCTCGCCGCGTCCGCGGCCATGCAAGCAGCCAGGCATTCTTCAACAAGAGTCACTCCCCATGACCGTGCTGAGCGTCAATGTGAACAAAGTCGCCGTGTTGCGCAACTCGCGCGGCGGCGACCAGCCCAGTGTACTGGCCGCGGCCGCGGCTGTGGTCTCCGCGGGCGCCGCGGGTATCACCGTGCATCCACGGCCCGACCAGCGCCACATCCGGCCGGACGACGTCCTCGCGCTGGCCGGGCTTTGTCGCGGCCGGGTCGAGTTCAACATCGAGGGCAACCCCTTCCCCGGCCCGCGCGGCGACTATCCCGGGTTGCTCGCCCTGGTCCAGCAGGCCCGGCCCGAGCAGGTGACACTGGTGCCGGACGGGGACGGCCAGCTGACCTCCGACCACGGCTTCGACCTGCGCCGGGACCATGTCCGCCTGAAGCCAATCGTGGCGGCGCTGCGTGCGGCCGGTGCCCGGGTGTCGCTGTTCATGGACGCCGGCGCGGAGGCGCTGGAGCTGGCGGCCGAGCTTGGCGCCGACCGCATCGAGCTCTATACCGGCCCATTCGCCGAGGCCTTTGCCGCCGGCAACGCCGGTCCGGAGCTGCAGCGCTGCGCCGCCACGGCTGCGGAGGCCCGGCATCTGGGGCTTGGCGTCAATGCCGGGCACGACCTCAGTCAAGCCAATCTGGCGGCGTTCCTGCGCGGCGTTCCAGGGGTGGCCGAGGTCTCGATCGGCCACGCGCTGATTGGCGAGGCCCTCTACGCCGGACTCGCTCCGACGGTTCGCGCCTACCTCCGGATTCTCGATGAAGCTAGTGGCGAAGGGGCGGCTGTCGGTTCCCATTTTTAGTCGCCGCCCGATACCGGCTTGGTAA
>JANPDF010000182.1:0-1844 GCA_031431355.1 Gammaproteobacteria bacterium | reverse complement strand
CGGCAAGACCCGCGCGCGGCCAAAGGCCGGACAGGGGTCCGCGGAAAGGGGGTCGTATCAGCCCTTGATTATCGCGGATAGCGGCTCGCGATACCACTTGGATGGCTCCAAACCCTTGCCGGGGCTACAATTTGCCCTCGCCAGCTCCTTCCCGAGGTTCGAATGTTCCCCCGCGACATGCGCATTGCCGGCTATGACGACGTCCTGGCCCAGGCCATCGAATCTGAACGCCAGCGTCAGGAAGACCATGTCGAGCTGATCGCCTCGGAAAATTACGCCAGTCCGCGCGTGCTCGAGGCGCAGGGCAGCGTGCTGACCAACAAGTACGCCGAAGGCTACCCGGGCAAGCGCTACTACGGCGGCTGCGAGTTCGTTGACATCGCCGAGAAACTGGCGATCGACCGGGTCAAGGAGCTGTTCGGCGCCGATTACGCCAACGTGCAGCCACACTCGGGTTCGCAGGCCAACCAGGCCGTTTACCTGGCCTTGCTGCAGCCGGGCGACAAGATCCTGGGCATGTCGCTCGCGCATGGCGGCCACCTCACCCACGGCGCCAAGGTCAACATCAGCGGCAAGTTGTTCGACGCGGCGCAGTACGGTGTCGATGGGAACGGGCTGATCGATTACGACGAAGTGGAACGCATCGCGAAGGAACACCAGCCAAAAATGCTGGTGGCCGGCTTCAGCGCCTATTCGCAAGTGGTCGACTGGGCGCGCATGCGCGCGATCGCCGACTCAGTCAATGCGCTGTTCTTCGTGGACATGGCGCACGTGGCGGGACTGGTCGCGGCCGGCGTGTATCCGAGCCCGATGGAACATGCGCACGTGGTCACCTCGACCACGCACAAGACCCTGCGCGGACCGCGCGGCGGCATCGTGCTGGCGAAGAACCCGTCGGAGGAACTGGTGAAGAAGCTGCAGAGCATCGTCTTCCCCGGCATCCAGGGCGGTCCGCTGATGCACGTGATCGCGGCCAAGGCGGTCGCCTTCAAGGAAGCGCTCGATCCGGAGTTCAAGGCCTACCAGGCGCAGGTTGTGAAGAACGCGCAGGCCATGGCCAAGGCGATCATGGCGCGCGGCTACAAGGTCGTGTCGGGCGGCACCGAGAACCATCTCATGCTGATTGACTTGATTGGTCGCGAGGTCAGCGGCAAGGACGCGGAAGCGGCGCTGGGCAAGGCGCACATCACGGTCAACAAGAACGCCGTGCCAGGCGATCCGCGCTCGCCATTCGTGACCTCGGGACTGCGCATCGGCACGCCGGCCGTGACCACCCGCGGCTATCGTGAGCCAGAATGCGTCGCGCTCGCCAACTGGATGTGCGACGTGCTCGACGCGCCCGGCGACGATCGCGTCATCGAGGGCGTGCGCGGCAACGTCACGCTGCAGTGCCGGAACTTCCCGGTCTACGGTTGAGTCCAGGCATCGGATGTATTGCCCCTTCTGCCAGCACGAAGACACCCGGGTGATCGACTCACGCGTTTCGGAGGATGGCAGCACCATCCGTCGCCGGCGTGTGTGCGAGAAATGCGAAGAGCGCTTCAACACCTTCGAGACCGCCGAGCTGAAGTTGCCAACGCTGGTGAAGAGCGACGGCCGCCGCGAGGCCTTCGACGACCGCAAGCTGCGCACCGGTTTCGAGCGCGCGTTGCAGAAGCGGCCGGTCTCCGGCGAACAGATCGACGTCGCGATGCGCCACGTCGTGCACGCGCTGCGGATGACTGGCGAGCGGGAAATCGCCTCGCGCCGGCTCGGCGAATTCGTGATGGACGAATTGAGGAAGCTCGACCAGGTGGCGTACGTCCGCTTCGCCTCGGTGTACCGCCGGTTCGAGGACGTCGCCG
>JANPDF010000181.1:0-3539 GCA_031431355.1 Gammaproteobacteria bacterium | reverse complement strand
GCCGACTATGTCGCGGCCAAGAGCAGCAGCGCTGTCACGGACGAGGAGCGGACGGCCTTGCGCTGGCAAGTGTTCGTGGAGTTGTTGTCTTCGCCGCGCTTGCCAAGCGATTTGAAGGAAGCCTCCATCCAGGCACAGTAGCCTCGCGTGGCGTCGCCGCCCCGCAGCCGCGCTCGTGGCGTGGCGCAAGGTGCGGCGGAATTCTCGTCGCTGGCCCGCTACTCCAGCTTGAGCAACGCCGCCTTCGCCGAAGCAAACGCCGGGTCGATCGCCAAGGCCTTTCGATAGGCGACCCGCGCCTTGACCTTGTTGCCTTGCGCGAGATAGGCATAGCCCAGGCTGTCCCAGGTATTGGCGGCGGCGGGGTAGAGCTGGGTATTGAGCGACAGCATGGCCACGCCGGCCTGGATATTGCCGCGCTCGAGGAGGTCAAAACCCTGGCCGTTGAGGTGGCCCTCGCTCGCCGCCTTGTCTTCGGCTTTCTGCAGCGCCTGGTAGGCCGCGAGCGCGGAGGCGTTGCCGCGCAACAGCAATTCGCGCGGCTGCACCTGGCTGTCGTCCAGCCGTGGGAAGGACTGCGCGGGTCCGCCACGTGGCGCGAATTGCAGGCTCAGGCGTCCGTCGGCATCCTTGTTGAAGCTGCGCTCATCGGTGGATTCGCGTTGCAGGTAGCGGTTGTCGCCGACCGGCACCAGTTCGCTGCGCGCCTGGCCGCCATAGGCCAGGTACAGGCGCTCGCCGTCGCTGGTCACGGCGGCCCATTGCTCGCCATTGACCCGATAGCGGCGCGAATGCTTGCAAAGGGAGAGACGGGCATGGCCTTACCTGGGTCTGCGGGCTGCAAGCACTTTATCCCTCAGCGCGCAGGCTGCCTATGCACGACGGGCAAAAAAATGGCCAGGCGATCGCTCGCCCGGCCCGTCTCGCGCTTGCGACTCAGTCGAGCAGGTTGGCCGGCACGTTGCCGCCGTTCGCGGCGATCCGCTTGAGCACTTCCTTGTGCAGCCAGATGTTCATGCTCGCCGAGTCCGACATCAGGTTGGCCGGAATGCCCAGCTCGGTCGCCAGTTCCTTGCGCTCCGACAGGCTGCTGTCGATGTCGAGCAGTTTCAGCAGGTCGACGATCGAAGTGCGCCAGTTAAGCTTCTCACCATGGGCCGCAGCGCGCTTCTCCAGCTGCGCAACGACGTCCACTTCGCTGATCGCGATCGGCTGGGTGATAGCAGATCCGGCCTGCGTGGCGCCGGGCAGGCTGCCGGGACCGACGGTGCCCGGCGGCACGGTCTTTGGGCCGTACGGCCGCTCGTCGACTTGCTTGGTTTTCGCTTGGGCGCTACCGATGCCGAGGGCGCCGAGGATCTTGGTGAAAATACTCATGGGAATTCCTTTTCAGTGGGTGGGTCGCGCCTGAGCGCGCCGGTTGATGCGCGCCCATGTTGTCGGCCGGGACGGGTATCGCAGCTGAACGCCGTCCGGGAAGGTGGCGCCGTGGCCCTCGTGTACGCTGGCGGTCCGCCTCCGCCCGCGACTTCGCCATGACGCCAGCACGCCCCGAGCTCCGCTTCCTTCCCGCACTTCTGCTTGCCGCGCTGCTTCCCGTGGCCGCGGCGACGGTCGAGCCCGCGGCGCTCCCCGATGGCTACTGGGATGCCGCCAAGCGGCGCGAGGTGCTCGACGCCACCCGCACGCTGCGGATCGCGCCCGACTTGTCGTCGCTGAGCGCCGGCGAAAAGCGCGCGGTCCAGCATTTGCTGGAAGCCGGCGCCCTCGTGCAATCGATCTACGAACGGCAGTTGCATCCGCAGGCCGCGTCGGCGCTTGCGGGCATCGAGGCCCTGCCGCCCGGCAAGGATCGCGACGAGTTGCTGCAACTGTTCCGGCTGTCCAAGGGCCCGATCGCGACTACGCTGGGCAATACTCGCGAGCCATTCGTGCCGGTGAGCCCGGTGCTGCCGAGCAAGGGCGTGTATCCGGCCGACCTGACGCGCGCGGAACTTGATGCCTGGCTCGCCGCGCATCCGACCCATCGCAGCCGGCTGCTCGATCCGATGAGCGTGGTCCGGCGCGCCGAGGCGTCCCAGGTCCGCGCTGATCTTGCCGCGCTCGATCGCCATCCGGTGCTCGACGTGCTGCATCCGGGCTTGCGTGGCCGGCTCAAGGCCCTGCCGGTCGATCCGCGCGGCCTGTATCCGCTGCCCTATTCGGTCGCCTGGGCCGATGACATCGTCGCGGTCTACAAACATCTGAACCTCGCCGCCGACGCGGTCGAGGGCGACGATGCCGATTTTGCCGGCTACCTGCGCGCTCGTGCCCGCGACCTGCTCAGCGACAACTACCAGGCCGGCGACGCCGCCTGGGTCACTGCTCGCTTCAAGCACCTGGACGCGCAGATCGGCGCCTACGAAACCTACGACGACGAACTGCTCGGCGTGCGCGCGTTCTTCTCGCTGACGGTCCTGGTCCGGCGCCAGGCCGAGTCCGACGCGGTCACCGCGCAACTGGGCGGCTTGCAGGCGATCCACGACGCACTGCCGTTCGCATTCAAGCGCAAGGTGCGCGAGCAAATTCCGGTCGGCGTGTTCGACGTGATTGCCGACTTCGGCCAGTCGCGCGGCGGCAATACCGCGACCATCCTGCCCAATGATGCCGAGCATTCGCGTCGCTACGGCCGGGTAATCATGATGCGCGACAACATCATCCGGCACCCGGAAAGCAGCGGGCAGGCGGCCGGCACCTGGGCGGCGGCGATCGTACCGGCGCAGCAGGCCGACCTGGTGGCCGAGGCCAGCGTGCAGCGCACCTTGTGGCACGAGATCGGCCACTACCTGGGCGTGGACCGCACCAGCGACGGGCGCGAAATCGATGCCGCACTGCAGGACAGCGCCGACCTGTTCGAGGAGATGAAGTCCGACCTGGTCTCGCTCAATGCCGTTCCGCAGTTGCAGGCAAGTGGCTACTACAGCGCCGCCGAGGCCCATGCGGTGTACGCCTCGGGGATCCTGCGCGTGTTGCAGCGCAATCGTCCGCGCCGCGACCAGCCCTACAACACCATGCAGCTGATCCAGTGGAACTGGTTCCTGGCCAATGGCGTGCTCACCTTCGACCCCGCTACGCAGCGGATGAAGATCGACTACGCGCGCTATCCCGACGCCGTGCGCAAGCTGCTGGCCGAGGTGCTGGCGCTGCAGGCGGCCGGCGACCGCGACCGCGCCGAGGCTTTTGTTGTGCAATGGACCAAGTGGGAGCCAGCCCTGCACGAGGTGATCGCCAAGTCGATCCGTGACTCGCTGACATTCCGCTTCTCGCTATACCGCTACTCAGCCCTGAGCGAATGACATGACGGAAATGCTGACCGACCCCCAAATCTGGCTCGCGTTCGCGACGCTGACCGCGCTTGAGCTGGTGCTCGGCATCGACAACATCGTGTTCATCTCGATCCTGGTCGACAAGTTGCCCGCCGAACGGCGCACCAAGGCCCGCCGCATCGGCCTGTTCCTGGCGATGTTCATGCGCATCGGCCTGTTGTCGGTGCTCAGCTG
>JANPDF010000180.1:0-25356 GCA_031431355.1 Gammaproteobacteria bacterium | reverse complement strand
CGCGGGTCGGACGCTCGAAGCCGCCCAGCACTCGCAGCAGCGTCGACTTGCCGCAGCCGGAAGCGCCGAGCAGGGCGAAGATCTCGCCCTGCCGGATGTCCAGACTCACGTCATCGACCGCCACGAAGCCGTCGAATTCCTTGCGGACATGCTCCAGCCTTACATAGCCCTCGCCGCCCAGGCGATCGACCCTGGACGGATCCCCCTGCCCCGCTGCGATGCTCACTTGCCGGTCTTGAGCTTGGTCCAGAACCGCGTATAGATGCGGTCAACCTCGGGCGGCAACACGGCAAAGGTGAACAGTTTCTGCCGGGTTTCCGCCGTCGGGTAGACGCTCGGGTTATCCAGCACAGCCTTGTCAACCATCGCCGTCGATGCCTTGTTGGCGTTGGCGTAGGCCACGTAGTTGCTGATGCCTGCCATCACCTCCGGACGCAGGATGTAGTCGAGGAACAGATGCGCGTTCTTCGGATGCTTGGCATCCTTCGGCATCGCGATCATGTCGAACCACATCGGCGCGCCTTCCTTGGGCAGCGAGTACTTCACCTCGATGCCATTCTTGGCTTCTTCGGCGCGCGCCGCCGCCTGCAGGATGTCGCCGGACCAGCCGACCGCCATGCAGATGTCGCCATTGGCCAGCTCGTTGATGTACTCCGATGAATTGAACTCGGTGATGTACGGGCGGATGCTGGTGAGCAGCGCCTGGCCCTTCTTGATCACGTTCTCATCAAAGCTGTTAGGGTCCTCGCCAAGGTAGTTGAGCGCGATCGGGAGCATTTCTCCCGGCGTGTCGAGTACCGCAACGCCACAACCCTTCAGCTTGGAAATATTCTCCGGCTTGAACACCATGTCCCAGCTGTCCACCGGCGCGCCGTCGCCGAGCGCGGCCTTGACCTTGGCGGCGTTGTAGCCGATGCCGGTCGTTCCCCAGAGCCAGTTCAGGGCATGCGCGTTGTCGGGGTCGAGCTTGGCGATGCGCGCCATCAGCTCCGGATCCAGGTTGCCGTAGTTGCTTAGCCGGGTCTTGTCGAGCGGCTGGAACACGCCAGCCTGGACCTGCCGCGACAGATACTGCAGCGAGGGCACGACCAGATCGTAGCCAGTGTTGCCGGCGACCAGCTTGTTCTCGAGTAGCTCATTGCTGTCGAAGACGTCATAGGTGACCTTGATCCCGGTCTCCTTCTCGAAATTGGCAATGGTGTCCTCGCCGATGTAATCGGACCAGTTGTAGATGTTGAGGACTTTCTCATCGTCGGTATCGACGGCCGCGGTCACCCCTGGTGCCCCGGCGGAAGCATCCGGCGTGGCAGGTGCAGCGGGCTCCTTGTTGCAACCGGCCAGCAGCAACGCAGCCAGCGTAAGCGCGAGTGTGCGAAGTTTCATGTTTGCCTCCGTGATGGAACTGAACGAGAATCCCCGGGCCAACATATACAGCCAGCCCGGCGCTGAAACAAGTCAGGCAGCCGCGCTGCCCAGGCCAAGCGAAGCGGCCGTCTGGTCGAGTGATTTCCACGCCTTCTGGAACAGCTCGTCGATCTGCTCGCGGTTGATCACCAGCGGCGGCGAAAGCAGCATCGCATCGTTGGTCGCCCGCAGGATCAAGCCGTTCTTCAAGGCGATGTCGCGACAGGCCTGGCCGACCGCGCCGCGGTCCGGGAAGTACTGCCTGCTGGACTTGCGCGGAACCAATTCGATCGCCCCGACCATCCCCACCAATCGAGATTCACCAACAAGCGGATGCTCACCGAGTTCCGCCCACCGCTTGGCCAGGTACGGGCCAGTATCGTCCCTGACCGTCTCGATGATCTTTTCATCCTGCAGTATCCGGATATTTTCGAGCGCCACCGCCGCGCAGACCGGGTGACCCGAGTAGGTGTAGCCATGGGCCAGCTCGCCACCCTTGTCCTTGAGCACGGCCGCGATGCGATCGTTGAACATTACCGCGCCGAGCGGGATGTATCCGGACGTGATGCCCTTGGCCAAGGTCATGATGTCCGGCTGGATGCCGAAATACTCGGAGCCAAACCAGTGCCCGGTCCGGCCGAAGCCGCAGATGACTTCATCGGCGACCAGCAGCACATCGTACTTGCGGCAGATCCGCTCTATTTCCGGCCAGTAGTTCATCGGCGGAACGAACACGCCCGCCGCGCCCTGGATTGGTTCGCCGATGAAGGCCGCGACCCGTTCCGGGCCGAGCTCGAGGATCTTCTCCTCCAACTCGCGCGCCCGCTGCAATCCGAATTCCTCCGGGCTCAGGTCGCCGCCCTCGCCGAACCAGTACGGCTGGTTGATGTGCACGATGTTGGGAATGGGCAGGCCGCCCATGGCGTGCATGCCCTTCATCCCGCCGAGGCTGGCGCCAGCCATTGTCGACCCGTGGTAGCCATTGAGGCGGCCGATGAAAACATTCTTTTGCGGGTGGCCCTGCACCGCCCAGAAATGCCGGACCATGCGCACGATGGTGTCGTTGGCCTCCGACCCGGAGTTGCTGAAGAAGGCATGGTTCAAATCGCCGGGCGTCAACTCGGCCAGCTTCGCGGCCAGTCGCACGGTGGGCTCGGTGGTGCAGGAAAAGAAACTGTTGTAGTAGGCCAGCTCGGTCATCTGCCGCGACGCCACCTCACCCAGTTCCTTGCGGCCATAGCCGATGTTGACGCACCAGAGCCCGGCGAAGGCGTCCAGCATCTTGTTGCCTTCCGAATCCCAGACATAGACACCCTCGCCGCGGGTCAGGATGCGCGTGCCCTTTTTCGCCAAGGCCGCGTTGTCGTTGAATGGATGCAGGTGGTGCGCTGCATCGAGTTGCTGCAGGGCGTGGGTATCGAGACGTTGCATGGGCAGGCTCCGTGCGGGTTGTCGGCGATTGGCTCAGACGTTGAGGAGCAGGAATTCCCGCTCCCAAGAGCTGATCACCCGGAAATAGGTCTGGTATTCCTTGCGCTTGACCGCTATGTACGCATCCACGAAGCGGCTGCCGATCATCTCGTGCATCGGCTTGCAATTGCTCAACAGGTCCAGCGACTGCTCGAGCGAACGCGGCAGGCCATAGCCGAGGTCCTGCGCGCTTCCGCTGAGCGGCTCGGTGGGCAGCAGTTTTTCCCGGATGCCGAGCAGGCCGCAGGCGAGCGTCGCCGCCATCGCCAGGTAGGGGTTGGCATCGGAGCCGGCGAAGCGGCTTTCCACGCGGGTGTTCTCCACCGAGTCCAGCGGCACGCGCAGGCCGCAGGTGCGATTGTCGTAGCCCCACTGGACATTGATCGGGGCAACTTCGCCGAGCGCCAGGCGCCGGTAGGAGTTCACGTTCGGCGCGAAGAACGGCATCGCCATCGGCACGTACTTCTGCAGGCCACCCAGGTAGTGCTCGAACAGCTTGCTCTGCTGGCCGGGTTTGCGCCCGGCGAAAACGTTGTCGCCAGTACGCGCATCGATGATGCTCTGGTGGATGTGCATCGAGCTGCCCGGCTCGTTCTCCATGGGCTTGGCCAGGAATGTGGCATAGATGCCATGGCGCAGCGCCGCCTCGCGCATGGTGCGCTTGAACAGGAACACCTGGTCGGCGCGCGACATCGGGTCGGCATGCTGGAAATTCACTTCCAGCTGGGCTGCCCCCGATTCGTGGATCAGGGTGTCCACGTCGAGTTCCATGGCCTCGGCGTAGTCGTACATCATGTCCAGGATCGGATCGAATTCATTGACGGCGTCGATGGAGTAGGACTGACGCGCCGTTTCCGGACGCCCGGAGCGCCCGGCCGGTGGCTGCAACGGAAAATCCGGGTCGGTGTTTTTCTGGACCAGGAAGAATTCCAGTTCCGGCGCGACGATCGGCTTCAGGCCGATCGCGTCGTACATCGCCAGCACGCGCCGGAGCACGCTGCGTGGAGCCAGGTCGTGCGGCTTGCCGTCGCGCGTGAAACAGTCATGGATGATCTGCGCCGTCGGATCCGAGGCCCAGGGCACCATCCGCACCGTCTCCGGATCGGGGCGCAGGAACATGTCGGAGTCCGACGGCGACACCAGGTCGTAGTACTCGTCCGGGTAGTCACCGGTGACCGTGGTGACGAAGATCCCTTCCGGCAGCCGGGTGCCATAGTCGTGGGAGAACTTTGCCGCCGGGATGATCTTGCCGCGGGCGATGCCGGTCATGTCCGGGACCAGGCACTCGACTTCGGTGATCCGGCGATCCTTCAGCCAGCGCAGCAGTGAGCTCTCTTCGGTTTGCGGCGTCTTGGACTTGGGTGGCGTCTTCTTGCGGTTCATGGCTCAGGCTCGTCCTGCCGCGCGGGTGCGGCAGGCATCGCCGAACTCCTGGAAAATTCGAAGGTAGAACAGATTCTCGGTGACTTTCCACTCCGGATGCCATTGCACGGCCAGCAGGAAGTGCTGCTCCGAATCCAGGCGCACGCCCTCCACCAGGCCATCAGGCGAGGTAGCTTCCACCAGCAAGCCAGGCGCCACGCGGTCGATGCCCTGCCCATGCAGGGAATTCACCAGCGCCTCGCTGGCTCCAGCCATCCGGGCCAGCGTTCCGGACAGATGCACCGGGTGTGCCGGCCCGTACTGCTCGTCGAGCGACGCATCCTGGTCTTCGCGGTGATCCCGCCTGCCCTCGACCTCATGGACCTTCTGGTGCAAGGTGCCGCCGAGCGCGACATTGACCTCCTGCAAGCCGCGGCAGACCGCCAGCACGGGGACGCCCATCTCGATGGCGAGCGGGACGATCGACAGGCTGGTTTCGTCGCGGGCCGGATCGTGCAGGTTGCCGGGATAGCTCGGCTGGCCGGAATAGTGGTGTGGCTCGATGTTGCTGTAGGCGCCGGTCAGGAACAGTCCGTCCAATTGCTCGAGGACTTGGCGCAGCGGCAGCGGCGGTGACAGCGAAGGAATCATCATCGGGATGCCCCCGGCGCCGGAGACGATTGCGCGGACATACTTCTCTCCCACCGCCTGGTAGCGGTGCAGGCCGATCGGTTTGCTGTCCGATGGAAGTCCAACCAGCGGCGCGCGCGGCATAGACGGCTCTTTGGAGGCGAGGATCAACCCTAACGCAGCCGTTTGATTTTATCAACGGCGATTGCCCATTCGTTGAGTATTTTTTACACCCCAACTGGAGGTCTGCTAAACTCGGCAAAATTGCCGCGGAACCCGACCATGAGCGTGAATTCCCTACCCGCCACCCCGGCCCTGCCCGCCTCGCTCGGCAAGCCCCAGCCCGCCCCCTCGGCCGACGAGCTGGCGCGGGTAGCCGATTGCGAGTCCGTGGACTTGCTGCTTCCCGACATGAATGGCCTGCTTCGGGGCAAACGGATCACGCGCAGCGCGCTGGAGAAAGTCTACGCCGACGGCGTGTGCCTTCCGATGTCGCTGATCGCCACCGACATCACCGGCAACACCGTCGAGGAAACCGGCCTGGGTTACGCCATTGGCGACGAGGACCGGATCTGTCGACCGGTGCCCGGCACCTTGCGTCCGGTGGCATGGCAGGAGCGCCCCATGGCGCAGTTGCTGCTGGCGATGGAAGACGCTGCCGGCAACCCGTTCGAGGCCAACCCGCGCGAGGTACTCAAGCGCGTCGTGCAACGCTTCCTCGATCGCGGCCTGGTGCCCGTGATTGCCGTCGAACTGGAGTTCTACCTGCTCGACGCCGAGCTGACCGATGACGGCAGGCCGCGCACCTCGATCAACCCGGCCACGGGCGTGCGCAACACCAGCACGCAGGTCTACTACATGCAGGACCTCAACGACTACCAGGGCTTCACCGATGCCGTCGCGGACGCCTGTCGCGCCCAGGACATCCCGGCCGATACCGCGGTCGCCGAGTATGCGCCCGGCCAGTTCGAGATCAACCTCAAGCACCGCGCCGACGCAGTGCGCGCCTGCGACGACGCCATTTTCCTGAAGCGGGTAATCAAGGGCATCGCCGAACGCCAAGGCATGATCGCCAGCTTCATGGCCAAGCCGTTCGTGGACCAGGCGGGAAGCGGAACCCACGTGCATGTCAGCGTGCTCGACCAGGCTGGCAACAACATCTTCGCCTGTACGCCCGCTGCGCCCAGCGACACCTTGCGCCACGCGGTGTCGGGGCTGCAGCAAGTGTCGAAGGACTGCATGCTGATGTTCGCGCCGCACGCCAACAGCTATCGCCGGTTCGTGCTCAACGCCTTCGTTCCCCTGAACGATTGCTGGGGATTCAACAACCGCACCGTGGCAATGCGCATCCCGCACAGCGATCCGGGCAACATCCGCATCGAGCACCGCATTGCCGGCGCCGACGCCAATCCCTACCTGGTTGCCGCCGCGGTTCTCGCAGGCATCCTGCATGGGCTCGACCATCCCCGCGATCCCGGGCCGCCGATCGTGGGCAACGCCTACGAACAGACCGAAGCCCGCAGCCTGTTCTGGCGCGACACCATCGTCGATTTCATGGCCAGCGACTTCGTGCGCGACACCTTCGGCGAGCAGTTCCGGCACATCTACGGCCAGCAGAAGCTCAAGGAGATGCGCAGCTTCTACACCGAAGTGACCACGCTGGAGTACGACTGGTACCTGCGGCAGGTCTGACCGGGCGCATGCCAGGCCACGGAACCCGCGACACCGGCCGGGCCGGGCCGGCCACGGCCTACGCGGCGACCGCGCCCGAGTTGCAGGGACAGGGCCGACTGGAAGGCCGCCTGGTCGCCGACGTATGCATCCTCGGCGCCGGACTGACCGGCCTGTCCACCGCGATCGAATTGGCGCAGGCAGGCCTGAGCGTTGTAGTGCTCGAAGCGGCGAGCGTCGGCTTCGGCGCTTCCGGCAGGAGCGGCGGTCAGGCGATCTTTGGCTTCGCGTGCGACCAGTCGCGGATCGAGCGGATGGTCGGCATCGAGGAGTCGCGCCGATTGTTCGCCTGGTCGCTGGAAGGGCTCGCGCTGATCCACGAGCGATGCCGGCAGTTCCAGATTGATTGCGACTGGCAGCCTGGCCACGCCCACGTGCCACTCAAGCCCCGGCAAGTCGTCGAGCTGAAATCCTGGCAGCGTGAGCTGGAAGAAACGTATTCCTATCCCTTGCAGTGGTGGGAACCGGATCGCCTGCGCGAGCAACTCGCCAGCGACCGCTACCTCGGCGCCCTGTTCGATCCTGCCAGCGGCCACCTGCATCCGTTGAAGTACACCCTCGGGCTGGCTCGCGCCGCGCTGGCGCTGGGCGTGCGGATTTTCGAGGACTCCTCCGTAGTTGCGCTCGAGCGCGGGCAGAAGCCGGTGCTGCGCACAAGCCACGGCGAGGTTGAGTGCGACTTTGCCGTGCTTGCCGGCAACGCCTACGTGCGCGGCATCGCCCCCGAGCTGGATGACCGCATCATGCCGGTGGGCACTTACATCGGCGCAACCGAAGTACTTGGCCCGGAACGGGCGGCCGCGCTGATCAGGAACGGGATGGCGGTGGCCGACGTCAACTGGGCGCTGGACTACTTCCGGCTGTCGAGCGATCACCGCTTGCTGTTCGGCGGTCGCGCCAGTTACTCGACGCTGCCGCCGAGGAACCTGCAGCGCACGATGATTGCTCGCATGACCCGTGTGTTTCCGCAGTTGGAAGGCGTGCGGCTCGACTACGCCTGGGGTGGCTTCGTCGACATCACCCGCAACCGGGCGCCGCATTGGGGACGGCTCGGCAGCAACGTGTACTTCGCGCAGGGTTTTTCCGGCCATGGCATTGCCGCGACCGGGCTGGCCGGACGCATCATTGGTGAGGCGATTCGCGGCCAGGCTGGCCGCCTGGACGCGTTCTCGAAAATTCCGCACCAGCCATTTCCCGGAGGGCGTGCCTTGCGCACGCCCATCCTCGTCGCCGCGATGGCCTGGTTCAAGCTGCGCGACGCGTTGTACTAGTCGCCCATCTGCTTCTGCAGGTGTTCCCAGCGCTCCTGCGCGTCAAGCGTGCGCTCGGCGGTGAGCCTGGCTTCCATTCGTTCCAGGCCGATCTCGTCGCCGGTATCCACGCAGTAACCGTAGCTGCCATCATCGATCCGCTTGAGCGTGCTGTCGATCTTGTTGATCAGCTTGCGATAGCGGTCGCGGGTGCGCAGCTCGAGCGAATTCTCGGTTTCGCGCGTGGCACGCTCGGCTTCATCGCCGACGTCACGCACTTCTTCCTTGAGGTTCTCGATGGTTTGCTTGGATTCCTCGATCAGGTCGCCCTTCCACTGCAGCAGACGCTGGCGGAAATATTCGAGTTGGTAAGGGCCCATGTATTCTTCATCGGCCCGGGGCTTGTAGCCGGCAGGCAGGGATACCCGCTGGCGCGCCACTGCGAGCTTGACGCGGTCTGGCCGCGGCTTGCTTGGCTTGACGTAGCCGGCGCGGACGCCGATTTCACGCTTGGGCGGTTCCGGCCGTGCGGCCACCGGGGCGGCGGCGACTGACTTGCCCGCCGCCTTCGCGACCGGCTTGGCTTTGGATTCAACCGGCGCGGACTTGGCCGGCGCCGACTTCGGCACAACCGATAACGCCGGCGAGGCCTTGGCGACGACCTTGCCGGTAGCTGCCGCCTTGGGCAATGCGGCTGCGGGTTTGGTGGCTGGCTTGGCGGCTTTCTTCGCGGCGGGGGCAACGACCTTCTTGCGGGCGCTGGCAGCCGGCTTGGCCGCCGGTTTGGCAATCTTTCGCTGTGGAGCTTTCTTGACCGGCTTGGCCGGCAACTTCCTGGCAACTGTTTTGATAGATTTCTTCGCTTGTTTGGCTGGGGCTTTCTTGGCCGCAGTCTTCTTCATGGGCTTGGATGCTGCTTTGCCCTTGCTCTTGGCTGGCTTGGCGGCAGGCTTCGCCTTCGACGGTTTCTTGGCCGTCGGGGCGGGTTTCCTGGCGGCCGGTTTCCTGGCGGCAGGCTTGGCAACTTTTTTTGCAGGTTTCTTGGTAGCCACTCGGCGAATCCTCTCTTTCCTTGAGACACAAAAGGCGGCGTGTTATAGCCTAGTCCTCGGCAAGCGGCAACATTATCCTCATAGCCATGGCCGCGCAAATGCTTAAATCACTGGTGATCTGGTTGCTCAAGGGCTACAAGCTCTTGATAAGCCCGCTGTTGGGCCAACGCTGCCGGTTCTACCCAAGTTGCTCCGCGTACACGATGCAAGCGGTCGACCGGTTCGGCGTTGCGCGAGGCGGCTGGCTGGGCGCGCGACGAATAATGCGCTGCCATCCGTTCCATCCCGGCGGCCATGATCCGGTTCCTGAATATTGGCACTCCCCGAAGGAAACGACATCCGATGAAAGCTAGCTGGCGCGTCGGCATTCTCGCCTTGGCGTGCTTGTCGGCGCTGGCTTCGGCGGCGACCGGCGGAAAAGCGGCAAGCGTTGCCATTGACATTCCGGGCCGCGTTGCGCAGGGCGGACTCCTGCAAGGCACCCTGCCCCCTGGTAGTCGCCTGAGCTTGCTTGGCGGCGGTGCCCAGGCGCAGTCGATGGATGTGCGTGTCTCGGCCAACGGCCGTTTCGTGGCTGCCGCGGGGCGCGACGAGACCGGTCCGATCCAACTGACTGTCATCCTGCCCGACCTGACGCGACAATCGGTGGCGGTTGCGGTTGAACCTCGCACATGGCGACTGGAGCGCATCCAGGGCGTGCCCGAGGCAACGGTCAATCCGCCTCCGGCCATCGCGGCGCGCATCGAGCGGGAGCAGGCCGAAGTTTCCCAGGCGAGGACGCGCGACGACGATCGCGACGATTTCAGCGCCGGCTTCCAGTGGCCGCTGCTCGGTCGGATCAGCGGGGTTTACGGAAGCCAGCGCATCTATAACGGCACGCCCAAGTCGCCGCACTCGGGACTCGATGTCGCCGCCGCCAGTGGAACGCCGCTGCGTGCGCCGGCTGCGGGAATCATCAGCTTTGCCAAGCCCGATCTCTACCTGACCGGCGGCACGGTACTGATCGACCACGGCCACGGCCTGAGCTCGAACTTCCTGCACCTGAGCCGGATAGACGTGCATGTCGGGGATCGGGTCGAACAGGGCGAGGTCATCGGCCTGGTCGGCGCGACCGGCCGGGCCACCGGGCCGCATATGCACTGGGGAATGAACTGGTTCGCCGTGCGGGTGGATCCGCAACTGCTGGTTGACCCGTCTAGGAATCCTGCGGCGCCCGCAGCAAGCGCAACACCATCGCAATGATGAGCACTGCGCCGAGCAGAAGGATCGACCACAGCACCCACGTACGCATGCTCTTGGGGTTGTAGGCGCTCAGCGCCGCTTCGCCGCCGGCGGTCTGCATCGCTCCCAGGGACGCAGCCGCCGGCTGCCAGTCCCTTCCGTAACGGACGCGCACCTGGCCGACGAGTGCGTCCAGCGGAAACTCGTTGCGACGAACGCCAGGACTGCCGGCGGCCACCACGAACGGCGGCTTGCCGTGGGTGAGCAGCAACCAGCGCTCCGGACGATAGTCCAGCTCCAGCACTGGCGTGCGCTGCAGGTCCGTGTTTGCTTCTATGCGCCACTCACGTCGGCGGCTGACGGCGACGTCCATCGCCTCGTTTTCCATTGCTACGCCGGCGCCCCGGAGGCGGAACGCATTCAGCTGGCCGACGTATATCCAGTGCTTCTCCCCGGGTTCGCGCGAGCTGACGCTGAAACTGGCGATGGCGTTGTCGTCACCGAGGCGGATGTTCACACGCTCGACCGGCACTCGGGCCGGAAGGTTGAATACGAACGCGCGCCCTTCCCTGCGCACGAAGTCAGCGGAGATGTTGCTGCGCCCGACACTCTGGCTGTCGGGCGTCGGCGGGCGCGAAAGCAGCCGGACGCCGCGCACCGGAACACCGATGTTGCCGCCCAACAGGCGCAGTCGCAGGAAGGTGGTCGATTGTGGGTCGAATTCGATGTGCCGGCGAACCAGCGCCTGGTCACCCTGGCGGAGTTGGGCAATGGTCGCTGCCGAAACGACTGGCCGCCAGGACTGGAGGTCTTCGCTGGCATCCAGCGCGACCTCCACGCTGAAGTCTGGAGCCTCCATGGCGAGTTCCAGCTGGATCGCCTCCACCTGGCGTTTTCCGCCGCGTACATCTATCAGCAAGTCCTGCACGCCGTCGCGCGGCCCGTGGCTCAGCGTCGCGTCGAGGTTGAGGTCGCCAGCAGTCGTGCGCGTCACGTGCAGGTGCAAATCCTGCGCTGCCTGCTCGCGTGCGGGTGGAAGCGCGAACCAGGCAGCATCACGCCACTCACTCGCCGGTGGCGTGAAACTTGAAGGCATCGGACCAAATGCCAGCGGCTCTTCATCGGCATTGAATGCCGCGAGGTCGGCAAGATCCGCGGTCTGCACCTGACGGTAGACCGATTCGTCGAGCGCCACAGCGAAAGCGCCTTCGCAGTCGAGCGGGCCTGGGGTGGAAGCAGCGGGCGCCGGCGGCGCAGCGCATGAGCCGAGCACTGGCCATTGCCGGGCAAAATCATCGGGGGCGATCGCCGCCACACCGGCGCTGACCAGGAGTCCAGCCAAGAGTACCCAGGCTTTCACGTTCCTGCTCCCGTTTCTTGCGCCTTGGGTGGCGACGGCGCGATGTAGCCAACGCCAACCAGCAGCAGTCCAACCGCCATGAAGGAAATGATTCCCGGCATGTTGCCCATGTAGCCACGGTCGACGGTCAACAGCTTCAGCAGCACGATACCCATCAACAACGCGCCTCCCATCCATACCTGGCGATCATGGCGCCGCGATCCAAAAATCCATGCGCTGACGCCGAGCAGGCTCCAGACCACGGTCAGGCTGGCCTGGGTGAATCCGGACTGCAGGATCGAATTCGACCACGGCTCGCCATGCAGGTGGTGCACAGCGCGCAGCGTGGCCATGGTGATGAAGGCGAAGGCGGCCAGCGGCCAGAACGGTCGCAACTTCGACATCGCCTGGAATTCTCCGAGCAGGCCGTAGACCAGGAACGCGAGCGCCAGCAACGCCAACTCAAGCGGGTTCAGCACTGGCAGGAATGCCAGCGGCGCGGCGCCACCTTCGATGAACAACCCAAAGATGAAAGCGTAAGCCAGCAGCGGTAACGCCAGTCCGAACCAGCCGATCCGGTAGTTGCGGAACTGGCCGGCGCGTGGCCAGGCGAACACCGAAGGTCGCCGCCACAGCGCCAGCGTCAGCAGCATCACCGGGGCCAACAAGGCCACGAATCTCCATCCCTGCGCGAGCTCCTGGACGGCAGCGACGTGCTGCAGTTGCATCACTGCGGCCAGGGTGATGGTCCACAATCCCACCAGGTGTGCCAACGCAAGGCTGCGCGCGTTAGCAGGCCCTGCCCTCCACAACGCCCATCCCAGCGCCGCGAAGTACAGGCTCCACGGCAGCAGCGTCGGCACGGCCAAGGCCTGGCCGTACTCGTCGTTGGCGGCGAACACAGCGAGCAAGCCAAGCATGCTTGCCATCGCCACCATCCAGTTCAACCGCGGCCACGACAGCTTGTCGCGCAGGATAGAAACGGTGCCGATCGACGCGGCGAGATAGAGCATCGAGAATCGCCATTGCCCAAGGCTCAGTTCCGCAAGGTCAAGCTGGGTCGCGGCGCCAAGCAGCCACCACATTGCACCCCACATGAACAGCAATGCCGGCAGCGCGAAACGCGGCCGGTGGCGATCGTGCACCAGCGCCAACAGGAAGCCCGAGAACGACAGCAACGCGGCGCCGAGCCAGTCGGCGTTGATCAAAAGCAAACCGGCCGGCCGCTGGTGCTGATAATCGACCAGGCTCATCAGGTACGCACCGGCTGCGAGGAATTGCAGCGCAAGCCCAGCCAGCCAGGGAAAATTGCGCTTCTGCCGGATGCCTAGCCAAGCCACGCCGGCGCCTTCGAGCGCCCAAACGCTGGCCGTCGTGCTTGCGCTGAACGCCAGCGGCACGGCAAGCGTGGCAAAGCCCAGCGCCAACGCGCCGTATGCTTCGGTGAGAAGGCGCTCGCCGCGGCGTTGACGCAGCCAGTACACCAGCGCCGCGTAGATCAGGGCCACCACCAGCGCGCTGGCGGCGAGCCCCATGCGGTTGTCCTCGAGCATCGCTGCCTGCAGCGGGAAGGCCACCAGCGGCGTTCCGAAGACCAGCGTGCCATCGACCCACGGCCGGCGATGTTCGGATTGGCGAACGACGTAGAGCAAGCCGATCACGATGTAGAACAGGAAGAACAGGACCAGGAACGGTTCGACGGTAGGGAACAACTCCGGCCGGTAGAACTTGGCGCCCCAGGCCGCGCCGACGCCGAAGGTGAAGAAGAAACCGATCAGGTTGAGCAGGCGCCAACTGCGTTTCCAGGAAATGGCGAACACGGCGGCATTGAGCACGGCGTAATAGGAAAACAAGCCGACGTGGTTGGAGCTTCCAGTCGAGATCAGCACTGGCGCCAGGTAACCGCCAAGGAAACCGAGCACCGCCAGCGCCATGTTGTTCTGCAGCACCGCAAGCAAGGCCGAGCCGGCCACGAGCACCACGATCAGCACGAACGCGAGCATCGGTGGCAGCAGCCCATACAGCCGGTAAGCAGCGAACACGGTCAGCAGCAGCGCGCCCAGGGCACCGCCCTGCAGGCTGAGGCCGAAGGCGGGACGACGGGTTCGCTCGCGCCAACCGAGGGCCAACGCAGCGACGCCGCCGGCGGCGATGACCGCCAGCCGAACCTGGATGGACATCGTGAAGTAGCCCTGCGCCGCGGCGTAGCGCAGCGCCGCCGCGACGCCGAACAGGAGTACCAGCACGCCGATCTTGACCGGCACATTGCCTTCGGTGAACCAGGCCTTGACCCGACCCAGCATTGTTTCCACCCAGCCCGGTCCGCGCTCCGGCATCGGCTCCGGCGCCGCAGCAGATGCGGCGGCGACACTTTCCGTGGCTGCCGCCTCGTAAGCAGCGCTGGGCGCCAAGGGAATTGCAGCTTCGTCCTGCACGGCATCGCGCGCAGCTACCAGAGTGTCTACCGGCAATGGCACGCCCGGAGCGGGAGCGGGTGGCGTTTCGGTGGTCGGTGCCGCCGGTTGGGCGGCCGTGGCCTGCGCGACTGGCGAAGCTGCCGCCATCGCCGCCAGGCGGCCCTTCATGAGGGCGAGTTCGTGGGAAAGCGCGGCGACCTCGCGACGCAGGCGGATGCTGCCAACCAACAGGAACACGCTGAAAAACCCGCCAACGGCGCCCAGCATCTCCCGACTGTCGGACAACGCCGCACCGATCACTGCCCCGATCAATCCGAGCACCCAGTTCATTGCTCTACCCCCAGCATCCCCTGGGAACAGTCTGCCGGATGCCGGGCCTGAACACCATGCGGCCCGGACGATTCCCCACGGAGAGCACCGTGGCCTTCAGGGTCTCAAGGCGCCGAGCTGTAGCCGCCAGCTACACCCTTGGTGGCGATCGCGATCGCGTTATGCGGATGCAGGCTCTCGAAATGCGAAGCGCGCACCCAGAAATCACTGATCCGGTCATCTTCGTCCAGTGCTTTCTGCATCCGCCGCGCGGCATCCTCGCAGAACATCAGGTTCTGTCCGTTCAAACGGGCGAATGCCTGTTCGTCCTCGCGCTTAACAGCCGTCTGCACCGGCGTCTTCAGCGCTTGTTCGACGCAATCGATGATCTCGATGAAAGGCAGGTTCTGGAACGACGGCGCCAGCCGCGCCTTGACTTCGGCAGTGCTGCGCTGGCTGTGCGGGGTTGCGTTGATTCCGTGTTCGCTGCCGAGCCACTGCATCACCGAGTCGTAGTCGAGGGCGGCACCCGGTGCGAAATCCGCGCTGAAGTTTTCCTGGATGAGCTGCCGGGCGAGTGCGGCCGAGCATGGGCACGTGCTCGAGTAGGCTGCAGCGATGCCTACTTCAAGCGAGAACTGGCCGCGGTCTAGCACAGCAGTGACGCTGACTGGATACGATTTCCAACCCGTGTTGTCGCTGACCAGCGCGGGCCTGCGCACGAGATAGTCGAAGTGGACCTGCACCATCGCGCGATCGGAAAGCTCGGCGTGCGAATCCAGGAAGTCCTTAAGCAGGCGGCGAAGGCTGCACGGCGACAAGGATTCGGCCGAAAGCGCGCGATCGACGTGCAGGTACAGGCGCGACATGTGGATGCCACGCACGTCCGGGCGCCTGAGGTTGACGAAGGCATTGACCCTGGCTCCGCTGCTCAGCACCGCGCCTGCGGCATCGGTGACACGGACCGGCATCTCGATCTCGCCCATGCCAACCCAATCGAGCAGGCCGGCGACGGCAGGCCGGGCATCATTGGCGATGTCGGGCATGACCCGGGCCAGGTTTTCAGTAATCGGAGCCATGGGGGATTCGCAGTGGGTGAGTAGGCAAGAGATTAGGTGGGGCCGTGTGCAGGGTACGTCAAGCCGGTGCGTAGGGTGCCACGGCGGGCGGAACCCTGCGTTTCACTGGGTCCTGGCCACGCGCCAGGCGCGCCACAATGACAACGGCGCTGGTGGTTCGGTGGACTGACCGGCCGCCAGGCGCGCAAGCCGCGCCTGGTCGAAACGGTGCCGACAACGGCGCAGGAAGCTGGCCCCGGGCAGGCCGGCCGGCGCCGCGGCCAGCAATTCGCCCCCCCAGTCGCGCATGAGCGCATCGGCACCGACTGCATCCAGCTGGCCCGGCGTCAGCCCGTGCCGGGCCAGCAGATGCATCGGCACACGCCCCTGGTCCGGGCTGGACAGGCCATGCGGCAGTCGCTGCAACAGCCAATGCACGGCCAGGCTTCGCGCTGCGTCGGCTTCCGATTCGGCACCAAACAGCACTGCTTCCGCCTCCACGACCGCGCCGGCGAGAGGCATCAGCGCAGCAACGGCGGCAGCCGTGTCGGCCGCCCGTGATCCGTCGAAATCATGCTCGACCAGCCGGCGCGCGAGCGCAGGCCACGGTGCCTGCGCCGCCTGCGGGAAGTGCACCAGGCTGGCGGTGAGCGGATGCCGATGGCGTCCATCGGCGAGACCGGATAGTTCCTCGGCCCACCAGTTGGTCTTCACGGCCGACACGCGAGCGTCGCTGAGCTCGAACAGGGCCTCGCGCAACTCATGCAGCAACGTTCCCCAGTCTTCGAAGCGCGTTCGCGCGGATTCTCCGGCTCGCGCGCTGCTCGTTGCCGCCACCGCCGGGCTGAACAACAATGCGAAACGCATCTCGGGCTCGCGTGCCAGCCACTTGTGCAGGAAGTGGGCACGATGATCAACGGCCTCGCCCGGCATCTCAGCGGCCCAGGATTCCGGCTCGCATCAAGTCGCGCGGCCGATCAGCGATCGCGTCTGCATTCCACGCAAGCGGGTCCTCGTGGGACTCGCGGTAACCCCACAGCGCGGCGACCGATTTCATGCCGGCGTTTCGGGCCGCGACGATATCGCGCTCATCGTCGCCCACGTAGACGCATTCGACTGCGACGACGCCGAGCGTTTCGCAGGCATGCAACAGTTGGTCCGGATCGGGCTTCTTGCGTGCCAGCGTGTCGCCGCCGATCAGGATCGCGCTGCGCGCGCTCCAGCCCATGCTGGCGACCACATCCTTGGCCAGGTAATGCGGCTTGTTGGTCACGATTCCCCATCGGCAGCCGGCCGCCTCGATCGCATCGAGCACCTCCGCCACGCCGTCGAAGGCGGTGCTGTGGGTGGCGACCGCGGCCGCATAGACGTCGAGGAAAGGCTGCAGGAGAGACTCGCGCGCCACGGCGTCACGGTCAGCGAAAGCGACGGCCAGCATCGCCCGCGCGCCCTTGGATACGACCGGACGCAAGGACTCGAGCGGCAGCGCCGACCGGCCTTCGCGCGCCGCCATGATGTTGACGGCGTTGAGCAGGTCCACGGCGCTGTCCACCAGCGTCCCGTCCAGGTCGAACAGGATCAGCGGCGCGATCGGCGCCGGGCTCACGGCTTCACCGCATGCGCCAGGTAGTTGATCGCGGTTCGCTTGTTGACCCAGGCCTTGCGCCGGATCGGGTCGTAGGCGAGCCCGCTGACGTCCTGCAACTGCAGCCCGGCATCACGGATCCAGGCCGCCAGTTCCGCGGGCCTGATGAAACTCTGGTAATCGTGGGTGCCCTTGGGCAGCAAGCCAGCGACATACTCGGCGCCGACGATCGCCGCAGCGAAAGCCAATGGCGTCCGGTTGACGGTGGATACGAACAAGGCACCGCCCGGTTTGAGCAATGTCGCGCAAGCGCGCAGGACCGAGCCCGGATCGGGGACATGCTCGAGCATTTCCATGCAGGTGACCACGTCGAACTGACCGGGCAGCTCGCCCGCGATCGCTTCAGCGGACTGCAGTCGGTAGTCCACGACCAGTCCCGATTCGAGCAGGTGCAGGCGCGCGATCTCGATGAGCTCCGGCGCCAGATCGAGTGCGCTTACCCGCGCGCCTTCGCGCACCAGCGCCTCGCTCAGCAGACCAGCGCCGCAGCCGACGTCGAGGACTCGCGCACCACCGAGGCTGCAACGCTCGGCGATGTAGGCCAGTCGCACAGGATTGAGTTCGTGCAAGGCGCGCTGCGGTCCATTCGGATCCCACCAGCGATTGGCGAGCGCGCCGAACTTGGCGAGTTCCTCCGGATTGGCATTGCCATGGCTCATGCCGGGCTGCGCACCGCAGAAATCCTGGCCTGCCATTCCGACACCCGGCCAATCAACGCGGCGACGTCCACGTCAACCAGTTGGCGATCCTGGAGCTTTTGCCGGCCGGCAATCCAGACGTCGCTCACCTGGCCGCGCCCCGTGCAATAGACCAGGTGCGAGATCGGGTGGTACATCGGTTGCGTCTCGAGCGCGTCCATCGCGACGCAAACCAGGTCAGCCTGCTTGCCCGCCTCGATGGAGCCGACCCGGTCGCCCAGTCCCAGCGCGCGCGCGCCACCCATCGTGCCCGCCCAAAGTGTCGCTTCCGCATCCATGGCCGTAGCGTCGCCGGCAACACCCTTCGCCAGCAAAGCTGCGCAGCGCATTTCCTCGAACATGTCCAGGTCGTTGTTGCTGGCGCAGCCGTCGGTACCAATCGCAATGTTGACGCCGGCCCGGCGAAGCTTCTCGACCGGACTGAAGCCCGATGCGAGTTTGAGGTTTGATTGCGGACAATGCGCAATCGAGACGCCGCGTTCGGCGCACAGCGCGATCTCGGCATCGCTGAGCTGGGTCATGTGCACGGCGACCAGGCGCTCGTTGACCAGGCCCAAACGGTCCATGCGCGCCAGTGGGCGTTGGCCATGCTGGCGCAACGAATCCTCAATTTCCTTGGCGGTCTCGTGGACGTGGCAATGCACTGGCAAGTCCAGCTGTTCAGCCAGCATGCGGATGCGACGGAAGCTGTCGTCATTGACCGTGTACGGTGCGTGCGGCGCAAAGCTGAAGGTCACCAGCGGATCACGGCGATAGTTGTCGTGGACTTCGAGTCCCTTGTCGAAATATTCCGCAGCACTGGCCGCCCATGCGGACGGAAACTCGATGAAGGGGAGCCCGACGACCGCACGGAAGCCCATACGCCGGTAGGTGGCCGCCTGCACGTCCGGGAAGAAATAATTCTCGTTGCAGCAGGTGGTGCCGCCGCGAAGCATTTCCGCCACGGCAAGTTCCACGCCGTCGGCGATGAAGGCCGGGCCCATCACCGCCGCCTCGATTGGCCAGACGTGCTCGGTCAGCCACGGCATCAGCGACAGGTCGTCGGCGACGCCACGCATCAGGGTCATCGGATTGTGCGTATGCGCATTTACCAGTCCCGGGATCAACACCGAACCAGGGCGGCTGGCCACGACACGCGGCGCGTAGCGGGCGTGGGCTTCTGCGCGGGGCAGGACGGCAGTGATGCAATCGCCATCCACGACGACAACATGATCCTCGAGCACCACGCCACGTGGCAGCACCGGCACCACCCAGCCGGCCTCGACGAACAGGTCACAGGGCGACCGGTCGGCGGCGCCCATGGCCGGCTTACTTGACCCGGCCGACGTACTCACCGGACCGGGTATCCACCTTGATGATTTCTTCCTGGCCGACGAACAACGGCACGCGCACCGTTGCCCCGGTCTCCAGCTTGGCCGGCTTGCCGCCGCCGCCGGAGGTGTCGCCGCGGACGCCCGGGTCGGTCTCTACGATTTTCAGCTCGACGAAATTCGGCGGCTGCACCGCGATTGGCTGGCCATTCCAAAGCGTCACCACGCAGTTCTCTTCGCCCTTCAGCCATTGCCAGCTGTCGCCGACGGCGGCCTTCTCGGCCTGGACCTGCTCGAAGCTCTCGGTCTGCATGAAGTGCCAGTATTCGCCGTCCGCGTACAGGAACTGCATGTCGGTATCCATGACGTCGGCAGCTTCCAGCGAATCGGTCGCCTTCATGGTCATTTCAACGACCCGGCCCGACTTGATGTTGCGATATTTGATGCGGGTGAAGGCTTGGCCTTTGCCCGGCTTGACGTATTCGGTCTCGGTGATCACACAAGGGTCGCTGTTGACCAGGATCTTCACGCCGTTCTTTACGTCGTTCAAGCCATACGAGGCCATTGTCGAGCTCCATGAAAACAAAGCCGCCATCGGCAGCGGCTACAATAAGGGGACCAACGGGTGCGTTCGGCCCCGTGAGCCCCCTATGATACCTGCACCCCCCACTGCATCCCAAGCCGGCTGGCACGCCGGATGGCGCGACGCCATCCGCGACCCACGCGAATTACTCGCGTTGCTGGGCCTGCACGAGGCTGCCGGCCGCATCTCCGATGCCGCTGCGGCGCAATTCCCGATGCGGGTGCCGCGAGCCTTTGCCGCCCGGATGCGCCATGGCGACGCCGATGATCCGTTGCTTCGACAGGTACTGCCGAGCCTCGAGGAAGAGGCGCGGCTGCCCGGCTTCAGCTTCGACGCCGTCGGCGATGCCGCGGCCCGCGCCGGCACCGGCGTCATCCACAAGTACGAAGGTCGCGCGCTCTTGATTGCGACGGGCAGTTGCGCCGTCCACTGCCGTTACTGTTTCCGCCGGCACTTTCCCTACGGACAGGAGAACGCCGCCGCCAACGAATGGACATCGGCGCTGGCCTACCTGGAATCGGACCCATCGATCACCGAGGTCCTTCTCTCCGGTGGCGACCCGCTATCCCTGGCCACGTCCAAGCTGGCCAGCCTGACCGAGCGCCTGCGGCCGCTTGCGCACCTGCGCCGCCTGCGCTTGCACACCCGCCTGCCGGTCGTGCTTCCCGAGCGTGTCGACCGGGAACTGCTCGACTGGATCGGGGGATTGCCCTGGGCCGTTGCGGTCGTCGTGCACGTCAACCACGGCAACGAAATCGACGACTCGGTGGAGCACGCCCTAGCCGGCCTGCGCTCCGCGGGCGCGGTCCTGTTGAACCAGTCGGTGCTGTTGCGCGGGGTCAACGACGATGTCGAGGTTCTCGCCGAGCTGTCCGAACGGCTGTTTGCGGTGGGGGTCCTGCCCTACTACCTGCACCAGTTGGACCGGGTGCAGGGGGCGGGGCATTTTGAGGTGTCTGATGGGGAGGCTCGGGGGCTGTATTCCGAACTTAGGGAGCGGCTCCCCGGGTACCTGGTTCCGCAGTTGGTCCGCGAAATCGCCGGGGCCAGGTCGAAAACCCCGCTGTGATGGCTTTCGCGAGCGGAGTTCTGGTATCGTTTTAAGCTACCCGTGCAAGTCATTGAAGAATAAGGAGTGCCATAGATGGCACAGCAGGACGCTGTTATTCGCCTGCTTCTGGTCGAGGACCAAGTGGAGGACGCCGAGCATTTGATCAGCATGCTGCGTAATGGCGGCATGGCGATCCGTCCCCAGCGTCCGGAGTCCGCCGACGATCTCGACAAGCTGCTTGCCAGCCAGAGCATCGACATCGTGCTGGCTCGCTTCGATTCTTCCTACATTCCCTTCGTCGACGTCGCCAAGCGCGTCGAGGCTACCGGCAAGGACATCCCGGTGCTCGCGACCGCCACGACGCTGGACGAGGCTACGGTCCTCGGCGGCATCGCTGCCGGCGCACGTGAGGTCGCGTTGCGCTCCCGGCCCGAACATGTCCAGTTCGTGGTCCGCAACGAATTCCACGCGCTGCTCAGCCGCCGCGTCGTGCGCCACTTGGAAGCGGCGCTGCGCGAAACCGAGCGCCGCTGCGACGCCCTGATTTCCTCGTCGCGCGACCCGATCGCCTATGTCCACGAGGGCATGCACATCCGTGCCAACCCCGCCTATCTGGAAATGTTCGGCTTCGAGGATTTCGAGGAAATCGAGGGCCTGTCGGTCCTGGACCTGATCTCGCCCGACGACGCCGACACCTTCAAGCAGTTGCTCAAGCGCATCGACAAGGGCGAGACACCGCCACGCCAGTTGTCCATCCGCGCCCAGCGCGCCGACGGCAGTGCATTCGACGCCGCCATGGAGTTCACCTCGGCTACCTACGAGGGCGAGCCCTGCCTGCAGATCGTGTTCAGGCAGCAGACCGTGGACGCGGAAATGGTCAAGGAACTCGACACGCTCCGCCAGCGCGACCCGGTGACCGAGCTTCTGAATCGCCAGTACTTCATGACCGAACTGGAAGCTGCGGTCGCCACCGCCGCTGATGGCAAGGGCTCCCAGGCCTTGCTGCTGATCGAGCCGGACAACTACGAGAATCGCCTCGGCGAGATCGGGCTGGCCCAAGCCGACAAGCTGCTCAAGGTCATTGCCGATCGGCTGGTGGGTACGCTCGAGGGCGACGTCGCCACCGCGCGTTTCAGCGACCACGCCTTCGCCGTCCTTTGCCGAGGCCACGACCACAAGCAGACTCAGGCGCTCGCCGAACGCATCCGAAGCGCGTTCGACGGCAAGATCCTGGAATTGCCTGAGCAATCGGTCGCGCTGACGGTGAGCCTGGGCGGCGTGCAGATTGGCGAGAAGATCGCCAGCGTTCCGCAAATCCTCGCCAAGGCCAGCCAGTGCCTGCAGTCGGCCGAGGGCGTGGGCGGCAACCGGATCGAGATCTTCGATCCCGCCAGTCGCGATCGGGCGGAGGAAGATCGGATCGCCGCATGGGTGCAACGCATCCAGGATGCCCTGCGCGAAGACCAGTTCGTGCTGAACTTCCAGCCGCTGATCAGCCTGACCGGCGACCCGACCGAAAATTACGAAGTGCTGCTGCGGATGAAGGCGCCGAGCGGCGAAATCGTCGCCCCAGACCAGTTCATGCCGATCGCCGAGGAGCATGGCTTGCTGGCCGAACTCGACCGCTGGGTGATTGGACGGACGATCAGGCTGCTCGCGGAGCGCATGAAGGCGGGCAAGGAGACCACCCTGTACGTCAAGGTGGCGCCTTCATCGCTGGTCGAGGGCGACCTGCACAATTTCATCGGCTCGCAGCTGAAGGCGCACGCGGTGCCTGGCGTGCACCTGGTCCTGCAGCTGCCCGAGTCGAAGATCTACGCGCACCTGCGTCCCTTGCAGGCGTTCCAGAAAATCGTTGGAAGCTTCGGCTGCCGGCTTTGTCTTGAGCAGTTCGGCACCAGCCTGAATTCCTTCCAGATGCTCACCCACTTCGATCCGGCCGTGCTGAAGATCGACCGCAGCTTCATCATCGACCTGGCCAAGAACGTCGAGAACCAGAAGAAGGTTCGCGAGTTCGTGGCCGAAGCGCGCAAGCTCGACAAGACCACCATCGCCGAATTCGTCTCCGACGCGGCCAGCATGACCGTGCTCTTCTCGATCGGCGTAGACCTGGTCCAGGGCAATTTCCTTGCCCCGCCGGGTGCAGCGATGAATTACGAGTTCGGCTGATCCCGCAACTTCTGGATCCGCACTTCCAGCGGCGGATGGCTCATGAACAGCCCGCGCAGGCCGTGGGCGATGCCGCCGGAGATGCCGAACGCCTTGACTGCGCCGGGAAGCGAGTTGGCACCGTGGTTTTGCGCCAGCTTCTGCAAGGCCGCGATCATCTTGCCTTTGCCCGCCAGGTGGGCGCCGCCGGCATCGGCGCGGAATTCCCGGTGCCGGCTGAAGGCCATGACGATCACCTGCGCGAACAAGCCGAACACCATGTCCAGCGCGAACACGATGATGTAGTAGAAGAAGCTGGGGCCGTTGCTACGGCCGCCGCTGACCATCGCATCAATGGCGCGACCGACTACGCGCGACAGGAAAATGACGAAGGTGTTCAACACGCCCTGCAACAAGGTCATCGTGACCATGTCGCCATTGGCCACGTGACTGATCTCGTGACCGAGAACGGCTTCGGCCTCGTCGCGGCTCATTGCGCGCAGCAAGCCGGTAGACACTGCGACCAGGGAGTTGTTGCGACTCGGCCCGGTGGCGAAGGCATTGATTTCCGGCGCGTCGTAGACGCCGACTTCGGGCATCTTGATGCCGGCCGATTGCGCCTGGCGGGCGACGACGTCCAGCAACCAGCGCTCGCTCTCCGACTTCGGCTCGGTGACCAACACCATCCCGGTGGTGCGCTTCGCTACCCACTTGGAGATCATCAGCGAGACGAATGCGCCGCCGAACCCGAACAGCGCCGCCATCAGCAACAAGCTGGCGTTGTTGCCCAGGCGGATGCCGAACACGCTCTGCAGCACGCTGAGCACGATGCCGACCAGCACGAGGACGGCGAAGTTGGTGGCGACAAACAACAGGGTGCGCTTGAACATGATGGCTCCGAACATTCCCGGTTGGGATTACCCTTCTACTATGTGTCGCCGATCCTGAATTTCAAGCCTCGCCAGCCATGACAGATAGCCCGCCCTATCGCGGCCGCTTCGCGCCCTCCCCCACGGGGCCCCTGCACCTGGGCTCGCTGACTGCGGCACTGGGCAGCTGGTTGATGGCGCGAATTCGTGGTGGCGAATGGCTGGTCCGGGTGGAGGACCTTGACCCACCACGCGAGATCGCCGGGATGGCGCGCAGGCAGATCGAAACGCTGGCGGCCTTCGGGCTGGTCGCGGACGGGCCGATAACGTGGCAGAGCGAGCGCTCTGACCTGTATGCCAGCGCTCTGACCGACCTGCTGGAACGCGGACTGGCTTTCGCTTGCCGCTGCACCCGCTCGGATTTGGCGGCGACGGGCGGCATCCACCGCCGCTGCGTCGCCCATCCGTCCGGCCGGCACGCCGCATATCGACTGCGCGTGCCAGAGGGCACGGTCTCGTTCAGCGACCATATCCGCGGGACCCTTGCGCAGGACGTGCGCGACGACGTCGGCGACGTCGTGCTCAAGCGCGCCGACGGATTCTGGGCCTACCAGTTGGCCGTGGTCGTGGACGACGAGCGGCAAGGCATCACCGAAATCGTCCGGGGAGCGGACCTGGTGGACTCCACGTTTCGGCAGATCCAGCTGCAGCAAGCGCTTGGGTATCGGACGCCGCGATACGCGCACCTGCCACTGATCCTGGGCGAGGATGGGCAGAAGCTGGCGAAGTCGTCGCGCAGCGCGCCGGTCGACCCGGCCGATCCGCTGAGTGCGCTGCGCATTGCCTACACCGTACTCGGCCAGCAGGCGCACGTACTCGACGGAATTACACGCCCCGTGCTTGCCCTGCAGCGCGCACTCGAGGGTTTCGATCCCAGGCAAATCCCGGTAATAGAGGTGAAGGCGGCCACGCTTTGAGCAATGCCGTGCGGGGATTCGTGCGGGTGTTCACAATAATTGACAGGCGCATTGTTGCAAGGTGTCCGTAGACAAGCGATGCTCGGGAAATTAGCTACTCAGATTCCCTTGCGTACCGCTTGTTTTCCGGGGTGGAAATGTCTCAGGTGCGGATCATCAAGAAGTATCCGAATCGTCGCCTTTACGATACGGAGATCTCGAGCTACGTCACGCTGGAAGATGTTCGCCAGCTGATCGTGGAAGGCGAGAGTTTCGAGGTGCGCGACGCAAAGACCGGCAACGACCTCACCCGCGCCGTGCTCCTGCAGATCCTGGCCGAGCACGAGGACATCGGCCAGCCGATCTTCTCCACGCAGTTGCTGACCACTGTCATCCGTTTCTACGGCGACTCGCTGCAGGGAATCATCGGCAGCTACCTCGAGCGCAGCATCCAGGTATTCAGCGACCAGCAACAGCAACTACGCGGCACCTTGGGCAACCTGGTCGTGCAGGCACCGTGGTCGCTGCTCAACCAGTTGACCGAGCGCAACATGGAAATCTGGAAGGGCGTCCAGCAGGGAATCAAGAGCGGCCTGTCCGCCGGCGCCGAAAAAGCCGAGGATGCCGCGCCGCCGGTTGCGAAACCGCGCAGGCGCAAGCTGCGGCGCTGATCGCCGATAGGCCGCGGCGGGCGCGAGTTCGCGCCTTCAGCGATTGGGTGGGGATTTCCCGGCGCAATACTTCGCGAAGTACTGTTCCGCCTTGGGCATCAGCTGCTGCAAGCGGCTGATGCGGTTGGCAGGATCCGGATGGGTCGATGCAAATTCAGGCGGCCGCTGGCCAGCCTCCATCT
>JANPDF010000179.1:0-12510 GCA_031431355.1 Gammaproteobacteria bacterium | reverse complement strand
TGGTCGAGCCGGGCTCGGTGATGAAGCCCTTTACCGTCGCCGCTGCGCTTGAAGCGGGCCTGGATCCCAACGTCATCGTGCAGACCAGCCCCGGCTGGATGATGCTCGGCAAGTATCGGATCAGCGACGTCCACGACCACGGCGCCGTGGACCTGACCCGCTTGCTCGGCACCTCGTCCAACATCGGCGCGGCCAAGCTCGGGCTGGAGATGAGCAGCGAGCACCTGTTCAACGTGCTGCAGCGCTTTGGTTATGGCAACAGCACACATTCTGGTTTTCCCGGCGAATCCTCCGGCGTGCTGGCACCGCCGGCCACCTGGGGCATGGTCAAGCGCGGAACGATCTCCTACGGCATGGGCCTGTCGGTGACTCCGGTGCAGCTCGCGCAGGCCTACGCCGCGCTTGCAAACGAAGGGCGGGTAATGCCGCCAACCTTCATCAAAGGCGGCCAGGGCAAGGGTACCCAGGCCATGGATCCGCGCATTGCCCGGCATGTGCTGACGATGCTCGAGAGCGTCACCCAAGTAGGCGGCACCGCGCAGCGCGCGGCCATCACCGGCTACCACGTGGCCGGCAAGACCGGTACCGCGCGCCAAGCAAGCGGCGGCGGCTACGCAAAGCGCTATGTTTCAGTATTCGCCGGCGTGGTGCCGCTCGATCATCCCAAGTTCGCGATGGTGGTGGTCATCAACAACCCGCGTGGTCGTGACTATTACGGCGGCCTGGTTTCCGCACCGGTCTTCCACAACGTCATGGATGGCGCGCTGCGCCTGATGGACGTTCCGCCCGACCATATCGAACAGTGGAATGCGCCGGTGGCCGCCCCAACAACGCCGTCGCCCGCGTTGGCGTTGGTCCCCGGTGCCGCGCAGGGGACGCCGGTCGCGAGCGTGGCGCCTGCCGCGTCGGTTGCTGCGCCGATCGCCGAGGCAGAAGGCGAGTCACCGCCGGCAGGGGTGGGCCTGTGAGCCGGCCGATGCCATTGAGCGAGTTGCTGGCCGGAGAAGCGACGCTGGCCGGCGGCTTCGATCCGATGGTGCATGGCCTGTCCGCCGACAGCCGCCAGTTACGCGAGGGTGATGCCTATATCGCCCTGGCCGGCGCCAGCGCGCACGGCCTGCATTTCCTCGAACAGGCGCGCGCGGCGAAAGTGGCGACCGTGCTGTTCGAGACGCCGGCGCCGGCCAATGCGAACCTGCCGGAAAATGCCGTGGGCATCGATGGCCTGCGCGCCAAGCTCGGCCGCCTGGCGAATCGCTTCTACGGCCAGGCATCAGCGGCGCTGTCGGTCACCGGCGTTACCGGCACCAACGGCAAGACCTCAACGGTGCAACTGATCGCGCAGGCACTGACGCTGGGCGGTGAAACCGTCGGCACCATCGGCACCCTCGGCGCCGGGCTGTATAGCCGCCACGTGGCTGGCGAGCGGACCACACCCGATGTCATCGCGGTGCATCGCCTGCTCGCCCGCATGGCAGAGCAGGGCGCTGCCAAGGTAGCCATGGAAGTGTCCTCGCATGCGCTGGAACAAGGCCGCGTCGATGCAGTGGCCTTCCGCGTGGCGGTGTTCACCAACCTCACCCGCGACCATCTGGACTATCACGGCAGCATGGACAGCTACGGCCAGGCGAAGGCCAGGTTGTTCGCCTGGCCGACGCTGCAATCGGTAGTGATCAACCTGGACGATCCGTTCGGTGAATCGCTGTTCGGCTTGGTCGCCGACGGGGTGCAACGTATCGGCGTGAGCTCGCGCGGGGCCGCCCAGGCAAACTTGCGCGCCGAGGCGCCCACGCTCTCGCCGCAGGGACTGCAATTCTTGCTGGCCGGGCAGCAGGAAGCATTCGAAGTCGCCTCGCCGCTGCTGGGCCGGTTCAACGTGGACAACCTGCTCGCCGTCGCCGGCACGTTGCGCGCGCTCGGCTGGCCGCTGGATCGAATTGCCGCGATGTTGCCGCGGCTATCGCCTGTCGATGGCCGGATGAGCAGGGTGGGCGGGGAGCGCGGGCAGCCGCTGGTCGTTGTGGACTACGCGCACACGCCGGACGCGCTTGAGCAGGCGCTGTCGAGCTTGCGCGAACATGCGCCCGGCCGGCTGACCTGCATCTTCGGTTGTGGCGGTGATCGCGATCGTGGCAAGCGCCCGCAAATGGCGGAAATCGCCGAGCGCGGCGCCGATCGGGTGATCGTCACCGACGACAACCCGCGCAGCGAGGACGGCGATTCCATCGTCCGCGACATCCTCGCCGGATTCGTGGTCCGCGACCGGGTGACCGTGCAGCGCGACCGCGCGGCGGCCATCGCCCAGGCAGTTGCAGCGGCCGGCCACGACGAGATCCTGCTGGTCGCCGGCAAGGGTCACGAGACCTATCAGGAAGTCGGCGGCGTTCGCACGCCATTCGACGACCTCGCGCATGCACGCGAAGCCTTGGAGCGGTGGTCATGAGGCCGGTGCAGTTGGCCCAGGTCGCTGCCTGGTGCGAAGGCCGCCTGCTCGGCGGCGACGCGCGCATCGAGGCAGTGAGCATCGACAGTCGCGCGGTCCCTCCTGATGCGCTGTTCATCGCCATTCGCGGCGAGAACTTCGACGCCCATGAGTTCGTCGGGCAGGCGCAGGCGGCAGGCGCTGCTGCGCTACTGCTGCATCGCGACATCGACTGCGCGCTGCCGCGCGTGCTCTGCGCCGACACCGAGGAAGCACTCGGCGAATTTGCCGCCGGCATGCAGAAGGAACGCCCGGCGGTGGTGGTCGCGCTGACCGGCAGCAACGGCAAGACCTCGGTGAAGACGCTGGCCAACGGGATCTTGCAGCGAGCTGGCCGCACCTACATGAACCCGGGCAACCGCAACAACGAGATCGGCCTGCCGCTGGCAGTCCTGGACGCGCCCGAAGATACGCAGTTCGCCATTTACGAGATGGGCGCCGGCAAGCCAGGTGATATCGCCTATCTCGCCAGCATCGTTCCGCCGCAGGTCGCGCTGGTGAACAACATCGCGCCGGCGCACATGGAGCGCATGGGCAGCCTGCTCGGCATCGCCGAGACCAAGGGCGCCATCTATGAGGCGCTTCCCGACGACGGCGTCGCGGTGATCAATGCCGACGATGCCTTCGCGCCGTTCTTCGCCAATATCGTGGGCGCCCGTCGAACTTTCCGCTTCGGCATCGACAACGACGCTGATATCCGCGCCAGCCGCGTCCTGCACGATGCCACCGGCTCGCGCTTCCACTTGCATACGCCGGCTGGGAGCGCCGACATCGTGCTGCCGCTGCCGGGCCTGCACAGCGTGCGCAACGCATTGGCCGCCAGTGCACTGGCGCTTGCCGCCGGCGCCGGGCTGGACCAGATCGTGGCAGGACTCAATGCGGCCCAGCCGGTCAAGGGCCGCCAGGTCGCGCATCGGCTGACCGGCGGCGTGGTCCTGGTGGACGACAGCTACAACGCCAATCCCGGTTCGGTTGCCGCGGCGATCGCCACGCTCGCGCAGGGTGACGGCCGCGCCTGGCTGGTGCTCGGCGACATGGCCGAGCTGGGCGAGTCGGCCGAAGCCTTGCACGCCGACATCGGCATGCAGGCGAAGCGGGCCGGGCTGGTCCGGTTGCTCACGGTCGGTCGCATCAGCCACGCCGCCAGCGCCGCGTTTGGCGAAGGCGCGACCCACTTTCCGGACCAGAAGGCATTGATCGGCGCGCTGCTCGATTCGCTGCGCGGCGATGGCCATGGCAAGCGGCTGACGGTACTGGTCAAGGGATCCCGCTCCAGCGCAATGGACCGGGTTGTCGACGCGCTGCTTGCGGCCACTCAGGGAGACACCGGGCATGCTGCTTGAACTGGCGCGGTGGATGCAGGAATTCGCGAGTTTCTTCGCGCTGTTCAACTACATCACCATGCGCGCGATCCTCGGCGCGCTGACCGCCCTGGCGCTGACCCTGGTGCTTGGCCCGACGGTGATCGAACGCCTTGCGCGGCTAAAGGGCGGCGGCCAGCCGATCCGCAGCGACGGCCCGGCCACGCACTTCGTCAAAGCAGGAACGCCGACCATGGGCGGGGCGCTGATCCTGCTGACCATCACGCTGGCCACGCTGCTTTGGGGTGACCTGCGCAACCGCTATGTCTGGGTCCTGCTCGCAGTGTTGATCAGCTTCGGCGCGATCGGCTGGCTGGATGACTGGATCAAGATCGTCAAGCGCGACCCGAACGGACTCAAGTCGCGCCACAAGTATGCGTTGCAGTCGCTCGGCGGACTGGTGGCGGCGCTGTTCCTGTACTACACCGCCGACGTTCCCGCAGCCACGACGCTGTACATGCCGCTGCTGAAGAACTTCGCGGTGCCGCTCGGCTTCGGCTTCGTGGTGATCGCCTACTTCTGGATCGTCGGCTTCTCCAACGCGGTTAACCTCACCGATGGCCTGGACGGGCTGGCGATCATGCCCACGGTGCTGGTCGCCGCCGCGCTCGGCGTTTTCGCCTACGCATCGGGCAACTCGGTGTTCTCCGAATACCTGCAGATCCCGCGCATTCCGGGCGCCGGCGAGTTGACCATCGTCTGCGCGGCAATCGCTGGCGCCGGCCTCGGATTCCTGTGGTTCAACACCTATCCGGCAATGGTCTTCATGGGCGACATCGGTGCGCTCGCGCTTGGCGCGGCACTCGGCGCGATCGCGGTCATCGTGCGCCAGGAAGCCATCCTGCTGGTGATGGGTGGCATCTTCGTGATCGAAACGCTGTCGGTGATGTTGCAGGTCGCCTCGTTCAAGCTGACCGGCCGGCGCATCTTCCGGATGGCGCCGATCCACCATCATTTCGAGCTCAAGGGCTGGCCCGAACCGCGCGTGATCGTCCGCTTCTGGATCATCTCGGTGGTTCTGGTGCTGGTCGGGCTTGCCACGTTGAAGGTGCGCTGACATGGGCCTGCTCAGTGAACGCGCCAGCCAAGCCCTTCGCTTCGATGAACTCGAAGGCCGTTTCGACCCGTGGCTGCTGTGCGTGGCGCTGGCGCTGGTCGGCCTGGGCGTGGTGATGGTCGCTTCCAGTTCGATGCCCTATGCGGTGAGCAACGGCGCCAGCCCGTTCCACTACCTGGTGCGGCACCTGGTCTTCCTTACCCTCGGCGGCGCAGTGGCCGCGGTGCTGATGCGCACGGAGATGAAGCGCATCGAGCAGCGCAGCCAGTTCCTGCTGCTGATCTGCTTCGCCTTGCTGCTGGCCGTATTCCTGCCCGGCGTGGGTAAGACCGTCAATGGCGCCAAGCGCTGGCTGAATCTTGGAATCGCAAATTTCCAGGCGGTCGAAGCCGTCAAGCTGATGCTGATCGTGTGGCTGTCGAGCTACCTGGTTCGCCACCGCGACGCCATCGGCGACAGCTGGCGTGCGTTGTTCAAGCCACTGGTCGTCGCCGGCGCCCTGGTCGGCCTGCTGCTGGTGCAGCCCGACTTCGGTTCGGCAATACTGATCCTCGCGATCACCGGTGGCCTGATCTGGCTCGGCGGTGCCCGCATCCGCAACCTGACGCTGCCCATGCTGGCTAGCCTCGCGCTGATGTCGTTCATCGTCATGCTCGAGCCATACCGCGTTCGCCGGCTGGTTTCCTTCAGCGATCCGTGGGCGGACGCGCTGGACAGCGGCTACCAGCTCGTGCAAGCGCTGATCGCCATCGGTCGCGGCGACCTCGCCGGCGTCGGCCTCGGCGGCAGCATCCTCAAGCTCGACTACTTGCCCGAGGCGCACACCGATTTCATCTTCGCGGTCACCGCCGAGGAACTCGGTTTTGTCGGCGTCTGCGCAATCATCGCCTTGTTCGCCGTGTTCACCTGGCGAGCGCTGCGAATCGGTTTTCGCTGCATGGAGATGCGGCTACCCTTCGGCGGCTATTGCGCGTTCGGCATCGGCCTGTGGATCAGCTTGCAGGCCTTCGTTTCCATGGGCGTGAACATGGGGCTATTGCCAACCAAGGGACTGACGCTGCCGCTGATCTCGTCAGGCGGATCTAGCGTGCTGATGACCTGCGCTGCGTTCGGAATGTTGCTGCGGGTCAGCTGTGAGCTCGACCGTGCTGAACGCCGGCACGCTGCCCGGGTGCGCGGCGATGCCCCGCGGACCGATATGGATGATGAAGCAGAACCATACCGTGCGTCGGCCTCCGCGCCACAAACCGCTTCGCGTCCGGCGCAAGCCCCGACATTTGCTGCAGCCAGTCGCAGTGGCCGCGCGCGCATCGAGCCGCGCTTCGGAGCACAGCGATGAGCATGCTGATGACCGCGCCGGTGATGATCCTGGCCGGTGGCACCGGCGGGCATTTCTTCCCCGGACTGGCGGTGGCGCGCGCCCTGCGCGAGCGCAGCGTGCCGGTGCTCTGGCTCGGCGCCGACGGCGGCATGGAAACGCGGCTGGTACCGGCAGACAACTTCCCAATCGAAACCATCGCCGTGCACGGACTGCGCGGAAAGGGCATCACGTCCGCGCTGACAGCGCCGTTCGTGCTGTTGCGGTCGTTGTGGCAAGCGCTGCGCGTGCTGCGCCGCGTGCATCCGCGCGCGGTGATCAGCTTTGGCGGATTCGCCGCCGGTCCGGGTGGCCTCGCCGCCTGGTTGCTGCGTCGACCGCTTATCGTGCATGAGCAAAATCGTGCACCGGGTATGACCAACCGCGTCCTGGCCCGCATCGCCAGACGCGTGCTCTGCGGGTTCCCGGACAGCTTTCGTGGCGTTGCCAACGAAGTGGTTGGCAACCCGGTGCGCGCCGAGATATCGAGTCTTGCGCCGCCGTCGGAACGCATGGCGGGACGCGAAGGACCGGTGCGCGTGCTGGTGCTCGGCGGCAGCCAAGGGGCGCGCGCGATCAACGCGGCGGTACCCAAGGTCATTGCTTCGCTGGCTACCCCGGGAGACGTTGAGTTGCGCCACCAGAGCGGCGAGAAGATGCTCGATGAAACCCGCCGCGCCTATCTCGCTGCGGGCGTCAGCGCATCAATCGAGCCATTCATCACCGACATGGCCGCGGCCTACGGCTGGGCGGACCTGGTGATCGGCCGCGCCGGAGCGCTCACCATCGCCGAGCTCTGCGCGGCGGGCGTCGGCAGCGTGCTGGTGCCGTTCCCGGGCGCCGTGGATGACCATCAGGCGCACAACGCCGACTACCTGCGCGAGCGCGGCGGCGGCGACTGGCTGCGCCAGGACGAGCAGTTCGAGGTCGGGCTTCGCCGGCGCCTGCAAACCCTGCTTTCCGATCGCCCGCGCCTGTTGGCCATGGCTACCTCGGCGCGTGCCGCGGCCTATCCGAACGCGGCGCAACGCGTCGCTGACATTGCACTCGAGGAGGCCAGCGCATGATGCGGCGTCGGCTCATGGGCACTGGGGACCTGGCGCGTGCGTTCCCGCGCGTGCATTTCATCGGTATCGGTGGCGCCGGCATGAGCGGCATTGCCGAAGTCATGGTGACACTCGGATACCAGGTGTCCGGCTCGGACCAGAACGACAGTGCCGTGACCCGTCGGCTGGTCGAGATGGGCGCCGTGGTCCATCGCGGTCACGCCGCTGCGCACGTCCTCAATGCCGATGTCGTGGTGATCTCCAGCGCCATCAAGCCGGGCAACGCGGAATTGCAGGCGGCCCACGCGGAGAGCATCCCGGTGGTGCCCCGCGCGGAAATGCTCAACGAACTGATGCGCTTCAAGCGCGGCATCGCCATCGCCGGCACGCATGGCAAGACCACCACGACCTCGCTCGCGGCCAGCGTGCTTTCAGAAGCCGGACTGGATCCTACCTTCGTCATCGGCGGGCAGCTCCTGTCGGCAGGCGCCAACGCAAAGCTGGGTTCCGGGCAGTGGCTGGTCGCCGAGGCTGACGAGAGCGACGGCAGTTTCCTGCGCCTGAATCCACTGATCGCAGTGGTCACCAACATCGACGCCGACCATCTCGAGAACTACGGCGGCGATTTCGGCCGGGTCAAGGCCGCGTTCTCGGAATTCCTGCACCGCCTGCCGTTCTACGGCCTCGCGGTGCTGTGCATCGATGACCCCGAAGTGCGCTTGCTCGCCGAGCAGATGCCCCGGCACGTCATGAGCTACGGCTTCTCGGAGGACGCCGATGCGCGCGCGTCCGCGGTGCGCCAGGAAGGCGGCAGCATGTGCTTCGACCTGCACCTGCCGGACTGCGAGCCGACGTCGGTCCGCCTCAACCTGCCAGGCCGGCACAACGTGCTCAATGCGCTGGCCGCGGCATCGATTGGCTGGCAGCTCGGCGTGGCGCCATCGGTGATCGCGCACGCGCTTGAGAACTTCCAGGGCATCGGCCGCCGTTTCAACGTCAAGGGCGAGATCGACTTCGGCCGCGGCAAGGCCCTGCTGGTCGATGACTACGGCCATCATCCGCGCGAGCTGGAGGCGGTCTTCGCCGCTGCCCGCGGCGGCTGGCCGGAGCGTCGCCTGGTGGTGGCATTCCAGCCGCACCGCTACAGCCGCACGCGCGACCTGTTCGACGATTTCGCCGCCGTGCTCTCGAGCGCCGACGCCGTCGTGCTCACCGAGGTCTACGCAGCAGGTGAGGCGGCAATCGTCGGTGCAGACGCCAAGTCGCTGGCGCGCGCGATCCGCTCGCGCGGACGGCTCGAGCCGGTGGTGGTAGGTAGCGCAGCCGAGCTGCCGCCGCTGCTGGGCGATGTATTGCTCGACGGCGACTTGCTGCTGGTGATGGGCGCTGGCGACATCGGGCATGTCGCCAGTGACATGGCGGCGAACGGATTTTCTGGAGCCAGGAAACCATGAGCATGGCCACTGCGATGGTCGACGATCCGCGCCTGTTCGGCCGTGTTGCCGTGCTGATGGGCGGCACCAGTTCCGAGCGCGAGGTTTCCCTGAATTCCGGCGCTAACGTGCTTGCTGCGCTGCGCGTGCGGGGCGTGGATGCCCATGCCGTCGATGGCATCCCCGCGCTGGTTGCTGCGCTCACCGGTGGGGACAGAAAGTTCGACCGCGTCTTCAACATCCTGCACGGCAACAAGGGCGGGGGCGAGGACGGTGTGTTGCAGGGCCTGTTGGAAGCGCTGGGCGTGCCTTGCACAGGTTCCGGCGTGCTCGGCACCGCGCTGGCGATGGACAAGATCCGCAGCAAGCAGGTCTGGCTGAGCCTCGGCTTGCCGACCCCGCGCTACGTCAGGCTGGCGCCCGGCAATGACGTGCACGCCGCTGCCCGGTCGCTCGGACTGCCGGTGATCGTCAAGCCCTCCTGCGAAGGTTCGAGCGTGGGCGTGAGTCGCGTGTTCAACGACGCAGACCTCGAATCCGCGGTGGAACTGGCGGCGCGCTATCCGGGCGAATTGCTTATGGAACAGTTGATCGAAGGCCAGGAACTCACAGTCGGCATCCTTGGCGAGCAGGCACTTCCATCGATTCGCATCGTGCCTGCGGGCGAGTACTACGACTACCACGCCAAATATGTCGCCGACGATACCCAGTACTTGTGCCCCGGGCTCGAAGGTGATGACGAACAGGCCATTCGCCGGCTCGCGATGGATGCGTTCGTGGCGCTCGGTTGCAGTGGTTGGAGCCGCGTGGATGTCATGCGCGACCACCAGGGTGGCCTGTACTTGCTTGAGGTGAACACTGCACCCGGCATGACCAGCCACTCGCTGGTTCCCAAGGCGGCCGCGCAAGTGGGCATCGACTTCGAGACTGTTTGCTGGCGCGTGCTCGAGACCAGCTTCAAGTCGGGGGCTCCGGCATGAACGCGCTGCTTCGAATCGCCGCCTGGGTGCTCGCCGTTTGCCTGGTGGGTTTGCCGGTGGCGGCGGTGCTCAATGGCTGGATTGCCGGCTCGCGCTGGCCGATGCGACACCTGGTGGTGACCGGTGAGTTCCACCAGGTCAGCGATGCGCGCGTGCGCAGCGTGGTGGTTCCGCTGGTGCAACAGGGATTCTTCGCAGTGGACCCCGACCGCCTACGGGCATCACTAGCGCGGCTGCCATGGGTTCGCAGCGTTGAGGTGCGCAAGCGCTGGCCGGACCGCCTCGAAGTGTTCCTGGTCGAGTACAAGCCGCTGGCACGCTGGGGCGACGGACGGATGCTGTCCGAGAACGGCGAGATTTTTCCCGCGCCCAAGGCCAACGTGAGTCGGCTTCCGCGCTTCGACGGGCCGGATGCGCGCGCCGCCGAGATGATTTCCTTCCACAGCCAGGCGCGTCCTTTGTTCCTCGGCAGTGGGTTGCAACTCGCGCGGGTGAGCCTGTCCGCGCGTGGCAGCTGGAGCATGGAATTTGCCGGTGGCCTTGAAGTGGAAGTGGGCCGCGGCGATCCGCAACTGCGGCTCGCGCGCTTCGCGCGCCTGCTGCCTCGCCTACAAGCGCAAGACCCGCGCGAACTGCAGCGCGCCGACCTTCGCTACACCAACGGCTTCGCATTGACCTGGCGGCCTGCCGCCAGCCCTCCCGCTCTCGGAACACAGGCAAACCATGAATCGCAAGGGTGACAAGGCGCTGATCGTCGGGCTCGACATCGGGACCTCGAAGGTGACCGCGCTGGTCGGCGAATACTCGCCGGGGTCCGAGATCGAAGTGATCGGCATCGGCTCGCACGAATCGCGCGGCATGAAGCGCGGCGTGGTGGTCGACATCGAGTCCACGGTGCAATCGATCCAGCGCGCGATCGAGGAGGCCGAACTGATGGCCGGTTGCGAAATCCGTTCGGTGTACGCCTCCATTTCCGGCAGCCACACGCTATGCCGCAATTCTCCCGGCATCGTGCCCGTGGCAGGCGGCGAAGTGACCTACGCGGATCTCGACCGGGTGCTGGAGGCGGCGAAGGCGGTCGCGGTGCCGGCCGACCAGCGCATCCTGCACGCGATCGCGCAGGAATACATCGTCGACAACTCGCAGGAGGGCATTCGCAACCCGGTCGGCATGTCTGGCGTCCGGCTGGAAGTCCGCGCCCACCTGATCACCTGCGCGGTCAGCGCGGCCGCCAACATCAGCAAGTGCGTCAACCGTTGCGGCCTGCAGGTCGATGACCTGATCCTCAGCTCGGTGGCGTCCAGCACCGCCGTGCTCACCGCTGACGAGCGCGAGCTTGGCGTGGTGCTGGTGGACATCGGCGCCGGGACCACCGACATCGCGGTATTCGTGCAGGGCGCGATCCGGCACACGGCGTCGCTGCCGTTCGCCGGCGACCAGGTCACCAACGATATCGCCCATCTGCTGCGCACGCCGACGCCGGAAGCCGAACAGATCAAGGTCCGCTACGCCTGCGCACTGGCGCAACTGGCGACGGCGGAGGAGAGCATCCAGGTTCCGAGCGTCGGTGATCGTCCGCCGCGTCGGCTGGCACGACAGGCCCTCGCGGAGGCGGTGCAGAACCGTTACGAGGAAATCTTCGAGATGGTCCAGGCCGAGCTGCGCCGCTCCGGCTTCGAGGAGTTGGTGCGCGCCGGCATGGTGCTCACCGGCGGCGCCTCGCGGATGGAAGGCGTGGTCGAGCTGGCCGAGGAAATGCTGCACATGCCGGTACGGGTAGGCATTCCGCAGCACGTCAGCGGTCTTGGCGAAGTGGTTGGCAACCCGGTGCATGCCACCGGCGTCGGCCTGCTGCTCTGGGGCAGCCAGCTCGAGCACCCGCATCGCCCGCGCATCAATACCGGTAAGGCGGGAACGCTCTTCAGCAAGCTGCGCAACTGGTACCGAGGTGAATTTTGATTTGCGGGAGCGGCCCAGGCCGCGCCTTCCCGGGAATCATCCGCGGCCACGGCCGCTGCAACAAACGCAGTCAATAAGAAACATCCCCTAAAAACACGAGGACACGGACATGGCACATTTCGAACTGGTGGAACGACTGGCACCCAATGCCGTCATCAAAGTCATTGGCATCGGCGGCGGCGGCGGCAACGCAGTCGCGCACATGGTCCACGCCGGCGTTGACGGCGTCGAATTCATTACCGCCAACACCGACTCGCAGGCGATCAAGCAGTCGGGCGCGAAACAGCAGCTGCAACTCGGCAGCAACGTCACCAAGGGCCTGGGCGCGGGCGCCAACCCGGAAGTCGGCCGCCAGGCCGCGCTGGAAGACCGCGAGCGCATCCTGGAGGCGCTGGACGGCGCCGACATGGTGTTCATCACCGCTGGCATGGGTGGCGGCACCGGCACCGGCGCGGCGCCGGTCGTTGCGCAACTGGCCAAGGAACGCGGCATCCTGACCGTCGCCGTGGTCACCAAGCCGTTTCCGTTCGAAGGTCGTCGGCGCATGCAGGTCGCGCTGAAGGGCATCGAGGAACTGGCGAACCATTGCGATTCGCTGATCACCATCCCGAATGAAAAGCTGATTACCGTACTCGGTCGCGACGCGACCATGATGCAGGCCTTCCGCGCCGCCAATGACGTGCTGCTCGGCGCCGTGCAGGGCATCGCGGACCTCATCGTGCGTCCCGGCCTCATCAATGTCGACTTCGCTGACGTGCGTACGGTCATGTCTGAAATGGGGCTCGCCATGATGGGCTCCGGCACCGCGCGCGGCGACGACCGCGCCCAAGCGGCC
>JANPDF010000178.1:0-3575 GCA_031431355.1 Gammaproteobacteria bacterium | reverse complement strand
GTGGTCACCAAGCCGTTTCCGTTCGAAGGTCGTCGGCGCATGCAGGTCGCGCTGAAGGGCATCGAGGAGCTGGCCAACCACTGCGACTCGCTGATCACCATTCCCAACGAGAAACTGATCACCGTGCTCGGCCGCGACGCGACCATGATGCAGGCCTTCCGCGCCGCCAACGACGTGCTGCTCGGCGCCGTTCAGGGCATCGCCGACCTAATAGTTCGCCCCGGCCTCATCAATGTCGACTTCGCTGACGTACGTACGGTCATGTCGGAAATGGGGCTCGCCATGATGGGCTCCGGCACCGCGCGCGGCGACGACCGCGCCCAAGCGGCCGCCGAGGCGGCGATCAGTAATCCTCTGCTCGACGAGGTCAACCTGTCCGGCGCCAATGGCGTGCTGGTCAACATCACCGCCGGCAACGACTTCACGATGCGCGAGTTCGACGAAGTCGGCCGCATCATCGAGGAGTTCGCCTCCGAGGATGCCACTGTCGTCATCGGCACCGTGCTCGATCCGGAAATGGCGGACGAGGTGCGGGTCACGGTGGTAGCCACGGGCCTGGGCCGCAGCGGCGCTGGTCGCATGCCGATCCGCACCGGGAACGAGCGCGGCCTCGAGCGCGAGCCGGTCCGCGCCCAGGTCAAACTGGTGCGCAACGGCAGCAACGGGCTGGTCGATTTCGACGCGATGCCGTTGGCGACCCCGGGCCTGCCGCCGCTGGGCCTGCCGACCGCCGGAAACAACCTGGGCCTGCGCAACAGCAGCCGCGGATCGGAGGGTGGGGCCGCCAGTGCCACGGCGCTGGCTGACCTGCCGACCGACCACAGCTACCTGGATATCCCGGCGTTCCTGCGCCGCCAGGCGGATTGATGCAACACGCGTGTCCCTCGATGTCCTTGCCCCGCCGGTTCACCCCGGCGGGACTTTTTCGCAGCGTCGGTGAACCATTCCGGCGAGTGGCTGTCTGCATCACAGTTCAGGGGATCGAGACTTTCGGCAGGGCTCGTTCAGGAAGCCTTGTGCTACCCTTACGTTAAAATTTTGTGTCTCCCGGCCGGAGAACGCTGCATATGATCAAACAACGCACGCTCAAGAATGTCATCCGCGCCACCGGCGTTGGCCTGCATAGCGGCGAAAAGGTGTACATGACCCTGCGCCCGGCGGCCCCGGACACGGGCATCGTATTCCGACGCACTGACTTCCAGCGCCCCATCGAGATCAAGGCCGACGCGCAACTGGTTGGCGACACCAGCCTGTGCACTGCGCTGGTACAGGGCGATGTGCGCGTGATGACCATCGAGCATCTGCTGTCGGCGATGGCCGGGCTTGGCATCGACAACGCCTACGTGGACCTGTCGACGGCCGAAGTGCCGATCATGGACGGCTCGGCCGGCCCCTTCGTCTTTCTGCTGCAGTCGGCTGGAATCGAGGAGCAGAACAAGGCCAAGCGCTTCATCCGCATCAAGAACACCATCAAGGTCGAGGACGGCGACAAGTGGGCGCGGTTTGAGCCATTCGACGGTTTCAAGGTCGGCTTCACCATCGATTTCAACCACCCGATGTTCCAGAAGTCCGTGTCCAGCGCCGAGATCGACTTTTCCTCCACCTCGTTCGTGAAGGAAGTCAGCCGCGCGCGCACCTTCGGCTTCATGAAGGACATCGAGTACCTGCGCGAGCGCAACCTGGCGCTGGGCGGCAGCATGGACAACGCGATCGTGCTCGATGACTACCGCGTGCTCAACGAGGACGGCCTGCGCTACGAAGACGAATTCGTGAAGCACAAGATCCTGGATGCGATCGGCGACCTGTACCTGCTGGGCCACAGCCTCATCGGCGCCTTTTACGGCTACAAGTCCGGGCATGCGCTCAACAACAAGCTGCTCCGGGCCCTGCTGGCCGAGCAATCAGCCTGGGAATACGTCACTTTCGAGGACGAAGCCGCGGCTTCGAACGCGCCAATCTCCTACGCGCACCCTGCTCAGGCACTGTAAGTCACTGAAAAATCGTGACTTTGGTCCCAAAAGACCCCCTGTTTACCCCTGATTGACCTAAATTAACCTGGACTTAACCGACTCGCGGTGGTCATCGGGCAGAATGCCCCCCTACCAAATATTCAAGGCATGGATGCCAGCTTCAGTAATTGAGCCCGGAGGTCTGGATCCTTCACAGACCGGGCGGTTGCCCGCAACGATTCGCGGACAGCTTCAGAAAGGGGTTTACCGAGCACCGTCTCCGGGGAGATCGAAGACGTCGGTACCACTTTGACGACCAGCGTGCGGACCGGATAGCCGGCCGCGGTGGCCGCGTCCAGAAGGACGTCGGCGCTCAGCCGCAGCTTGTTCTTCCAGACCGGGGCGTTGACCAAAAACACGAGTCTGTCGTTATCCACGTTGGCAAGTCGGCAATTATCGACCAGCGCGGCGGGCAGATTCTGGCGCAGTAATTGATCGAGCCGACCCAATGACTGGGCGCGCTGGATCAAGGGACCGAGTCCTGCCGCCGAGGCCGCCTGAAGGGCCTGCGGAGGAGATCCGGAACCAGCTGTACCACGATCCTGAGAGTGAGTCCGTTTAACCATGATGAACGTTATCATCGTATCCAAGTTTTTCCGGTCGCCGAAGAAGTTCTCGTTCGGCAACCCGAAGGTCGCCGCAAGCGCCGCCGGGGTGGTTCTCGCGATGGCTGCTGCCTCGTTTGGCGCAGGTTTCGCGCTCCGCTCCTCCGACCGCGTCGCCTCAGCCGAGATCAACCGGCTCCAGCTCAGCTTGAGCGAACAGCACAATGAGCTGAAGGCAGCCCGCGAGGACGCCCAGCGAGACATCAACGCCGTCGCCGCGCGCGTCGGCGAATTGCAGGCCCAGGCCAACCGCCTGAATGCCCTCGGCGAGCGTTTGACCCGCGATGGCAAGCTCAGTGACGGCGAGTTCAATTTCGACCGCGTGCCCGGCATGGGTGGCGCCGAGAAGGTCGAGGACATGCCGGCCGGCGACCTGATGAAGGGCCTGGACCAACTGCAGGCCAAGTTCAACCGTTCCGGCGCGCAGCTCTCGGTGCTGGAGTCGATGCTTTACAACCAGCAGCTGCAGCTGAGCGCGATCCCGTCCGGCCGCCCGTCCAAGGGCTACATCACGTCCGGCTTCGGTACCCGCTCGGATCCGTTCAACGGCGGCCGCGCACACCACCTGGGCATCGACTTCGATGCCAACACCGGTGACCCGGTCCTCGCCGCGGCGGGTGGCGTGGTCAGCTTTGCCGGCGTCAAGAGCGGCTACGGCAATGTCGTGGAAGTCGACCACGGCAACGGCTACAGCACTCTGTACGGGCACAATTCCCGCCTGATCGTCCGCGCGGGTGACATCGTCCGGGCCGGACAGCAGCTGTCCAAGGCCGGTTCTACCGGTCGTTCGACCGGCCCGCACGTTCATTTTGAAGTGCACGTGAACGGCCGCCCGGTCAATCCGCGTCAGTTCCTGGATAAAGTCAGCGGCTGAAGCGCGTCGCGGGGCCGGCTTGATATCGCTGGCTCGCTCCCCAAGTTAAACTAGGCCCCCTCTCGTGGGAGCGGCTGTAGGAGCGGC
>JANPDF010000177.1:0-8393 GCA_031431355.1 Gammaproteobacteria bacterium | reverse complement strand
GCCGCGACTGCCTCGCTGATTGGCACCACGCCGTCGCGGCTCAAGCCGCTCCCACGATGCGCGGCTTTGTATTCACGCGCGGCGCGGATGAAGCCGATGAACAGGGGATGGCCGTCGCGCGGGGTCGACAGGAACTCCGGATGCGCCTGACAGGCGACGAACCAGGGATGGTTCGGCAGCTCGATCATCTCCACCAGCAGGTCGTCCATGGACTTGGCTGAAATCACCAGCCCGGCCTCCTCCAACTGCACGCGGTAGCGGTTGTTGAATTCGTAACGATGGCGGTGACGCTCGGCGACGACATCCTTGCCGTACATTTCGCGGGCCTTGGTCCCGGGCTTGAGCCTGCATTCCTGCAAGCCCAGGCGCATGGTGCCACCGAGGTCAGATTCCTCCGAGCGCCGCTCAAGTTCGCCGCTGGCCGTGCGCCATTCGGTGATCAGCGCAATCACCGGGTCGGCGCAGTTGCGATCATTCTCAGTGGTGTTGGCCTGCGGCAAGCCGGCCAGGTTGCGCGCCACTTCGACCACCGCGGCCTGCATTCCGTAGCAGATGCCGAAATACGGGATGTTGTTCTCGCGTGCATGCCGCGCAGTCAGGACCTTGCCTTCAAATCCGCGGTCGCCGAAGCCGCCCGGGACCAGGATCGCGTCGGCGCCGGCCAGCGCGGCCGCGCCTTCGTTCTCCACCTGCTCGGACTCCATCCACTTCAGGCGGACTCGGGTGCGCTGGCGGATGCCGCCATGGCGCAGCGCCTCGGACAGCGACTTGTAGGCGTCCTGGTGATCGACGTACTTGCCGACGACCGCGACAGTGACTTCATCCACGGGATGCTCGCTGGCATCGACCACGGCTTCCCACTCCGACAGGTCGGCCGGCTTGACCCGGTCTTCCAGGCGAAGGGCCTCGACCACGATCTCATCGAGCTTCTGCGAGTGCAGCCACAACGGCAGCTTGTAGATGTTGTCCACGTCCACGCAGGAAATCACCGCGGCTTCCTGCACATTGGTGAACAGCGCGATCTTCCGGCGCTCGCCCTCGGGCAGCGGCCGTTCGCTGCGGCAAAGCAGGATGTCGGGCTGGATACCGATCGAGCGCAGTTCCTTCACGGAGTGCTGGGTCGGCTTGGTCTTCAGCTCGCCGGCGGCTGCGATGTATGGAACCAGCGTCAGGTGCATGAACACTGCCTTGCCCGGGCCGCGCTCGGTACGGATCTGGCGGATCGCTTCAAGGAACGGCAGCGACTCGATGTCACCGACGGTGCCGCCGATCTCGACCAGGCCGACGTCGTAGCCATCGGTCGCCTCGAAGATGCAGCGCTTGATCTCGTCGGTGATGTGCGGGATCACCTGCACGGTGCCACCCAGGTAATCGCCGCGACGTTCCCGGCGAATCACGTTCTCGTAGATCCGCCCCGTGGTGACCGAATTCTTGCGGGTCAGCCGGGTGCGCACGAAGCGCTCGTAATGGCCCAGGTCAAGGTCGGTTTCGGCGCCGTCGTCGGTGACGTAGACCTCGCCATGCTGGAACGGCGACATGGTGCCCGGATCCACGTTGATGTAGGGATCGAGCTTCATCATCGTGATGCGCAGCCCCCGGGCTTCCAGGATGGCTGCCAGCGATGCCGCGGCAATGCCCTTGCCGAGCGAGGAAACCACGCCGCCGGTAACAAATATGAGACGAGTCATGGGAAATGGGGGCGCTGGAAAGCCCCATTCTACCGGCTGCGGCCCCTCAGGGCGAGCGATGCTTGGCCGGCATGGCAGAGCGGCGTCCGGGCGCTGGATCTCCTTGACCGACCTCGGCGCGGACTCCATCCTGTCGCATTCATCCCTCCAGCAAAGCTAAATGAGCAGTCGCTACAACGCCGCGGACATCGAAGTCCTCTCCGGGCTGGACCCGGTCAAGCGCCGCCCAGGCATGTACACCGACACCAGCCGGCCGAACCACCTGGCCCAGGAAGTCATAGACAACTCGGTTGACGAGGCCCTCGCCGGGTACGCCCGGCTGGTCGAAGTCTCGGTTTTCGAGGATGGCAGCTGCGAGGTGTCCGACGACGGCCGAGGCATGCCGGTGGACATCCACCCGGAGGAGAAGATCCCCGGCATCGAGCTGATCATGACCCGCCTGCACGCGGGCGGAAAATTCAGCGGCAAGAATTACACCTTCTCTGGCGGTTTGCACGGCGTCGGCGTGAGCGTGGTCAACGCGCTGTCGAAGAAGGTGGATGTGTTCATCAAGCGCGAAGGCGCCGAGCACCGGATGGAATTCCGCGATGGTTTCCGCAGCTCGGCGCTGGAAACCGTCGGCGTGGTCGGCAAGCGCAACAGCGGCACGCGCCTGCGCTTCTGGCCCGACCCGAAGTATTTCGATACGCCGAAAATCGCCATTCGTCCGCTGCGGCACCTGCTGCGCGCCAAGGCCGTGCTCTGCCCCGGCCTGACCGTGCGCCTGTTCGACGAAGCCAGCGGCGAACGCAATGAGTGGTTCTTCGAGAACGGCCTGCTCGATTACCTGCAGGGCGAGCTGAGCGGGCGGGAGCTGCTGCCGCGGGAGCTGTTCACTGGCAGCCTGTCCAAGGAAAACGAAGTGGTCGACTGGGCGCTGGCCTGGACGCCGGACGGCGAGCTGGTGCAGGAGAGCTACGTCAACCTGATCCCGACCGTGCAGGGCGGCACCCACGTCAATGGATTGCGCTCCGGCCTGACGGTGGCGTTGCGCGAGTTCTGCGATTTCCGAAACCTGCTGCCGCGCGGCGTGAAGCTGGCGCCCGAGGACGTGTGGGATCGGGTCAGCTACGTACTGTCACTGAAGATGACCGATCCGCAGTTCAGCGGCCAGACCAAGGAACGACTGAGCTCGCGGCAGGCGGCGGCGTTCATCGAGGGGGCCGCGCACGACGCGTTTTCGCTTTGGCTGAACCAGCACGTCGAAATCGGCACGCAGATCGCACAAATGGCGATTGATCGGGCGGCGGCGCGGTTGAAGACCGAGAAGCAGATCGTCCGCAAGAAGATTACGCAGGGCCCTGCCCTGCCCGGCAAGTTGGCCGATTGCAGCTCGCAAGATTTGTCGCGTACGGAGATCTTTTTGGTCGAGGGCGATTCCGCCGGCGGCAGCGCCAAGCAGGCGCGCGACAAGGAGTTCCAGGCGATCCTGCCGCTGCGCGGCAAGATCCTGAACACCTGGGAAGTGGAGAGTTCCGGCGTGCTCGCCTCCAACGAAGTGCATGACCTGGCGGTCGCTATCGGTTGCGATCCCGGCGTGGAAGCGATCGATGGCCTGCGCTACGGAAAGGTCATCATCCTCGCCGACGCCGATTCCGACGGCCTGCATATCGCCACCTTGCTCGCGGCCTTGTTCCTGCGACATTTCCCGGCGCTGGTGCGCGCAGGCAACATCTTCGTGGCCATGCCGCCGCTGTTCCGCGTGGACGTCGGCAAGCAGGTGTTCTATGCGCTCGACGAAGAGGAGAAGCGGATCCTGCTCGAGCGTATCGAGAAGGAGAACATCCGCGGACAGGTCAACGTAACCCGCTTCAAGGGTCTGGGCGAGATGAATCCGTCGCAGCTGCGCGAGTCCACGATCCATCCGGACACCCGCCGCCTCGTGCAACTGACCATGGACGACGTGGCGCTTACCAAGGCGCTGATGGATATGCTGCTATCGAAGAAGCGCGCCTCCGAGCGCAAGGCCTGGCTGGAGACCAAGGGCGACCTGGCTTCGCTGGAAGTCTGAGCGGACTGCCGCTCAAACGGGCATGGCGGCAAGCAGTAGTGATTGCAGCAGGGGCCGGATGCGATCGGCACGTTGCGGCTCGTAGACGATCGCCTCTTCGTCCATGTAGTTGCATTGCGCCAGCTCCAGCTGTATCGCCTCGATTCCATCGACGGGGCGGCCGTAGTTCCGGGTGATGTAGCCGCCCTTGAACCGGCCATTGCTGACCCAGCTGAATTCCGACTGCGACTGCAGGATTCGTTCCAGACGCTGTTGCGTCTCCGGCTTGCAACTGGTGCCGGCCGCGGTTCCGAGGTTGATGTCCGGCAGGCGGCCGTCGAACAGGAACGGCACGCGGGAACGAATCGAGTGCCCCTCCCATAGAAGCACCGCTCCATGCGCATCGCGAAGGCGCGCAAGTTCAGCAACCAGCACTTCGTGGTAGGGGCGCCAATACTGTTCCACGCGACCGGCGACTTCCGCGGGCGTCGGTTCCTGTCCTGGCAGGTACAGCGCTTCGCCGGTAAATTGCACCGACGGGCACAGGCCAGTGGTGTTTTGTCCCGGATAGAGCGACAAGTCATCGGGGGGGCGGTTGAGGTCGACCACGTAACGCGACCATCTCGGAACCAGTACCGATGCGCCAAGTTCGAGCGCGAAATCGTACAGGCGGCTCACGAACCAGTCGGTATCGGGCGCAGTGCGCCCCGCTGGCGTCATGCGGCCGGCTAGCGGGCCGGGAATTTCGGCGCCGTCGTGCGGTAGGCTGATCAGCAGCGGACGCGTGCCGCAGTGCAGGCTGAATGTTTCCATCGCTGCAGTCTATCCGGCGTCGCGCCTAACCGAAACGATCGACGCGGGTCGGAGCCGGATCGAGCGACGGCTCACTTCCGGTGATCAGTTCGGCGAGCAGCTGGCCGCTGGCGGCGCTCATGCCCATGCCCATCATGCCGTGCCCGGTCGCCAACCACAGGTTGTCATGGCCGGGTGCGCGGCCGAGGATGGGCAGGTCGTCGTAGGTCATCGGCCGCCAGCCATACCACTCCTCGCGTTTTTCCGGACCGACCGGATGCACCAGGTATTGGCGGGCAGCACGTTCCAGTGCCGCCAACCGGATTGCGTTGAGGCTGTCGTCGTATCCCGAGAACTCCATCGTGCTGCCCAAGCGGAATCCGCCGTCCCAGGCGGTGACGCAGACGCTTTGCTCGCGCAGGACCAGCGGTGTCGACGGAACGCTCGCGGGCCTTGAGTAGGTGATCGAGTAGCCCTTCCCTGGCTGGATCGGCAGCCGAAGCCCGGCCGGGGCTACAAATCCCGCCGACCACGGACCCAACGCGACCACAACGTCGCGTGCGCGCAGCGTGCCGGCGCTGCTGTCGACGCCTGTGACCTTCGCCGCGCCAGCAAGCAACCCGCGAAGCTCCACGCCCTCGCTTATTTCGCCGCCCAATTCCCTGACCCGCCGGGCCAACTCGCTCGTGTAGCGCTCCGGGCGCAATTGCGCATCGCCCGGGAAATGGATCGCGCCCGCCATGCCCGGCAGCAACGCCGGCTCGGCCAGCCGGAGCAAATCACCGTCCAGCAGCGACCAATCGATCCCGAGTTCACTGAGGTCATCGAGCCCTCGTCGGTCCGCGGACAATGCAGCATCGTCGCGGTAGACGTAGCGCAAGCCGCTGGCACGGAACTCGCAGTCGAGCCCTTCCTCGCGGACCAACGATTCGATCAGCTGCCTGGAGTGCTCGAGGATCCGGAACTTCGAGCGCGCGGTCGTCCACCAGTCGCGCCGGTTGCAGCGGCTGGCGAAGTGCAGCAACCACGATGCCAGCGCCGGATCCAGGCGCGGCCGAATGTACAAGGGCGCGTCCGGCTGCAGCATCCAGCGCAAGCCCTTGGCGATCACGCCCGGCGCTGCCAGCGGCGGTGCGTGGCTCGGAGTCAGCGTCCCGCAATTGCCATGCGACGTTGCGCCACCAACGACGCCGCGCTCGACCACGCGCACCGAGCGGCCGGCGCGCAACAGGTAGAGCGCACAGCTCAGACCGATCACGCCGCCACCGAGGACCAGCACATCCGGATTCGACTCGCTCATCCGCTCATTGTAGGTTCTTCACGGATTACCGTGGAAAGCAGCTGTTGGTTGGGCGAGGGCGGGCGCCGTTCGCGATCCAACGTCAGGATGCCGCTTCGAATTCAAAACCGGCGTTGGTCATTGCGGGCGGCTGTCGGTTTCCATTTTTACCAAGCCGGTATCGGGCGGCGACTAAAAATGGGAGCCGACAGCCGCCCCTTCGCGAAGTTGCTCACGTTTGGTTACCCGGACTTCCGTGAGGAACCAATAAAAAAGGCCTGCATCGCTGCAAGCCCTTGTCTACATGGTGGCCGAGGACGGAATCGAACCGCCGACACGGGGATTTTCAATCCCCTGCTCTACCAACTGAGCTACTCGGCCACTGAGCGCGAAATGATAGCGGTCGGGCAGGGGCCAAGGCAAGCTCGAAGCCCGTGTGAAGGCTCAGGATTCGGGCGGAACGTAGCCCGCAGGCGCCTCTGCGCCGCCCTGGAACAGGAATTTCTCCATTTCCGTTTCCAGGAACGCGCGATGCTTGGGATCCAGCGGCGACAGCCTGTTTTCGTTGATCAGCATGGTCTGGTGCGCAAGCCATTCCTGCCAGGCGGGCTTGCCGATGTTTTCGAACACCCGCTTGCCGAGCGGCCCGGGCCAGGGCACGTAGGCCAGTCCTTCGGAGTCGGACTGCTGCTTGAGGCAAAAAACGCGACGGCTCATCAGGTTCCCTTGTTGGTGGATCAGCGCAGCGCTAGCAGCAGCTTGCGCACTGGCGCCGGCAGCCCGACTTCGTCGAGGCCATCCAACGGGTGCCAGCGCTGAAGATCATTATCGCCGATGCGGACCGACTCCGATGCACCGGTCCACATCAGCGGCGCGATATGCAGGCGATAGTGGCTGAAGGTGTGTTCGATCAGGGCGAGCGGGGAGTTGCCATCGAAGTCGGCATCGGTGTGCCGGGCGATGAATTCGCGCGCCGCATCGTGGTCAGCGACCTCGGGCAATGACCACATGCCAGACCAGACACCGGTTGGTGGGCGCCGTTCGAGCAACACGCGACCGTCGCCACTGCGCACGACCAGCATCATCGTGCGCCGCTCCGGCAGCGGTTTGCCTGGCCTGGATTCCGGCAACTGCGCGGTCAGTCCTTCGCGCAGTGCCACGCACCCATCCTGCAAGGGACACAGGACGCAGGAAGGATCGCTGCGCGTGCACAGGGTTGCGCCGAAATCCATGATCGCTTGCGTGTAGTCATCCATGCGCGTGGCCGGCAAGTTGCCCTCCGCGAGTTCCCACAGCACCTTCTCGACGGCGTTGCTACCCGGCCAGCCACGAACGCCGTGGTAGCGGCACAGGGTGCGCTTGACGTTGCCATCGAGGATTGCGAATCGCTGTCCATGCGCCTGTGTCAGGATCGCGCCAGCGGTGCTGCGACCGATCCCTGGCAGCGCGGAGAGCGCTTCGAAGTCATCCGGCAACTGTCCATCGTGGCGCTCGACGCAGAGCTGCGCCGCCTTGTGCAGGTTGCGCGCCCGGGCGTAGTAACCAAGCCCGGCCCACAAGGCGATCACGCGGTCGGAGTCGGCGACTGCAAGTTCGGGAAGCGTCGGTAACTCGCGCACGAAGCGTTCGAAGTAGGGAATTGCGGTCTGCACTTGCGTCTGCTGCAGCATGATTTCCGACACCCAGACGCGATACGGGCTGCGCGGATGCTGCCAGGGCAGGTCATGGCGACCGCTGGTGTCGAACCAATTCAGTAAACGCGCAGCAAATTCCACACCACCCCCACCCATACGGCCCGGCTCGCTCATGGCAGTAGATTCACGGCACCGCAGCCGGCCCGCCACCATCACTCATCTCAACCTCAATCCCTTGCAGTTCCACTCCGTCGAACACAAGGGCGGGCGTTCGCAGTTTGCCATTTAGCGGCGGCAACACAGACGCCTCACTCGCATCCAACCAGCGCTGCAGTTCCGGCACACGAACTGCCACCTCCAGTACCGTGGGTTCGCGCGCCATCACCAGCGTGAGCGGGTCGCTCAAGTCGGCCTTGCCGCGGTAGCCCAGGTGCACGGGCAGCTTGCCGTCGCCCGTCGAGAGCGGCTTTGGCAGGGCTGGCCAGGTCGTGGGCCAGCTCGCCAGCACGCCATCGAAAGTCAGGCTGAGCTGCGAATCCAGCACGATCAAAGCCTTTCCGGACAGGCTCGGAATTGGCGATGTCGCCTGCAGCCCGAGCGAAGGCAGTTCCAGCGTGAAGATCGGCTCGGCGTAGGTATAACTGCCACCCAGTGACAGCGCGATCGGCGCGGGACCGGTGCTGGTCGCGGCCGCGCCAGCCACGCGCGCCGGCAGCTGGCCGGTCGCCTTCAGCGTGAATGCGGAAGCAAGCCCGGGCGTGGCGATCCCAGCGACCAGATCGAATGGAATCGTGATGCCGCCCTGGATGAAGTTGCCGTGTGCGCTGAGTTCGGCCGGATCCCCGGCCTTGAGGTGCGCAAGCTGCACGCTCAGCCCGCGCAGGCTGTAGCCGGCATCGTTAACGGTGCCTTCGGACACCGCGAGTCCCTTGCTGAGCGTTGGCAACTCGAAAGGCTTTTTCGGCCGGGTC
>JANPDF010000176.1:0-4509 GCA_031431355.1 Gammaproteobacteria bacterium | reverse complement strand
GGTAACCGACAGCGGCCTGGCGAGCGCGCCAATCACCATCGCTGCCTTTGAATCTCTGCTGGCTGCCGGTCTGGGTGCGGCGCTGTTCTCCGATTTGAAGCCCAATCCAATCGAGGCCAATCTCTTGCGAGGCCTCGAGGCCTATCACGCGGGCAAACACGACGGCGTGGTCGCATTCGGTGGCGGCAGCGGCCTGGACATGGGCAAACTGATCGCCTTCATGAGCGGCCAGACGCGGCCGGTCTGGGACTTCGAGGACATTGGCGATTGGTGGACTCGAGCCGATGCCGATGGCTTTGCGCCGGTGATCGCCGTCCCGTCAACAGCCGGTACCGGCTCGGAAGTCGGTCGAGCTGGCGTGCTCACTGACGAGCGCACGCATACCAAGCGAATAATCTTTCATCCCAAGATGATGCCGAAAGTGGTGATCTGCGATCCGGTGTTGACCGTAGGAATGCCGGCGAAGATAACCGCGGGCACCGGCATGGATGCGTTCTCGCATTGCCTGGAGGCGTACTGCGCGCCCGGCTTCCATCCAATGGCGGACGGCATGGCGGTCGAAGGCATGCGCCTGGTGGCCAAGTCGCTGGTACGCGCCGTGCGCACCCCGGATGACCTCGACGCGCGCGCCGACATGATGGCCGCGGCAGCGATGGGCGCAACCGCATTCCAGAAAGGACTGGGTGGCATGCATGCACTCTCGCACCCGGTTGGCGCGGTTTACGATACCCATCACGGTATGACCAACGCCACTTTCATGCCCTACGTCCTCAGTTTCAATCGCGCCGCCATCGAGGAGCGCATCACCCGGCTGGCTGCGTACATGCAACTGGCAAATCCTGGTTTCGACAGCTTCCTGGCGTTCGTCCTGCACATGCGCAAGGACATCGGCGTGCCGCACACGCTGGTCGAATTGGGCGTGGACGACAGCCAGGCTGAACTGATAGCGGAAATGGCGATCGTCGATCCGTCGGCGGCTGGCAATCCGCGACTGCTCGACCGGCAAGGCGCCGCGGGGATTTTTTCCGCCGCCTCGCAGGGTCGGCTGTAGGGAAAATGAATTTTTACCGCGGCACCGTTCAACGCAGTGGGGAGTTACCGGTGGCATAACACTACAAGGGGAACGCAATGAATCCAGCACAACCCGGCGCCGGGGCGGCGCACGACGAAGATACGAGGCAATTGCACAGCATGGGCTATGCCCAGGAACTGGCCCGCAGCATGGGCGCCTTTTCCAACTTCGCAATTTCCTTTTCCATCATCTGCATACTTTCCGGCGGCATCAATTCCCTGGCCCAGGCAACCTCGGGCGCAGGTGGCGCGGCGATCGGAATCGGCTGGCCGATAGGCTGCCTGATCTCGGGTGTGTTCGCCCTTGCCATGGCCCAGATCGCCTCGGCCTATCCCACCGCCGGCGGTCTATACCATTGGGGCTCGATCCTCGGTAACCGCTTCACCGGGTGGCTGACGGCCTGGTTCAATCTGCTCGGCCTGGTGACGGTGCTGGGAGCCATCAACGTTGGCACCTATTACTTTTTTTTGGGAGCCTTCGGAGCGCAACTCGGGATAGCCGATTCGATGCCGGTCCTGGTCACCTTCCTGGCAATCATCACCGGCCTGCAAGCGTTGATAAATCACTTCGGCATTAGCCTGACGGCAAAATTGACCGACTTTTCCGGCTATCTGATACTCGCAACGGCGCTTGGGCTGACCATTGCCTGCCTGGCTTCCGCTCCCAGCTACGAGTTTGCACGCCTGTTCACTTTCTCCAACTACTCCGGCGAAGCGGGCGCCAACGTCTGGCCCGCGGTGTCCGGCGGCTGGGTGTTCGCGCTCGGCCTGCTGCTGCCCATCTACACCATTACCGGTTACGACGCTTCTGCCCACACAGCAGAGGAGACCAAGAAAGCCGCGCACTCGGTGCCGCGTGGCATCGTCTCGTCGGTCTGGTGGTCGGCATTGTTCGGCTACATCATGCTGTGCGCCTTCGTGCTGGTGTTGCCGAACATGGATGACGCCGCCAAGCAAGGCTGGAATGTGTTCTTCTGGGCCATGGACGCCCAGGTCAACCCGACCGTGAAGCTGGTGCTGTACGTGGCGATCTTCCTCTCCCAGTTCCTGTGCGGACTGGCGACCGTCACTTCTGTCTCGCGAATGATGTTTGCTTTCTCCCGCGATGGCGGCCTGCCGTTCTCGAAATCGCTGGCGACCGTTTCGCGCACCCACCGCACGCCAGTGAACGCCATCTGGGCAGGATCGATACTCGCGGTGCTGTTCGTCTGGGGTGCCAAGGCCATTGAGTCGGGTGGCGTGACGCCCGTCTACACCATCGTGGTGTCGTGCACGGTCATCTTCCTGTTCTTCTCCTTCGCCATCCCGATCGCCCTGGGCCTGTTCGCCTATGGCACCGCGAAGTGGCCGAAGATGGGGCCGTGGGATCTGGGCCGTGGCGTGTTCTCGCTGTTCGCATTCCTTTCCATCGTCGCCATGGTCCTGATTTTCGTGATTGGCGTACAACCCCCGAATGCGATGGCCCTGAAGATCACCATTGGCTTCCTGGTCCTGACCGCCGTGGTCTGGTTCGCCTTCGAGAACCGGCGCTTCCAGGGGCCGCCGATTGGCGACATGATCGCCAAACGCCAGGCGGAGATTGCCGCCGCGGAAGCGGCAATCGGGTCCTGATGCATCCAGCGCAGGGGTCACGTAGTGGATGAAACGAGGGGCGCTCCGGCGCCCCTTTTTTTCGCTCTTCACGGAGGTACAGCCTCAGGCTTTGACCCGTTCCATCCCTGGATCATAAAGCGGCGCAAGCTGAATCTTGCACGGCACCTTTTCCGTGGCAACTTCCAGCTCGTAGCTGCCCGCCAGCAGGTAATCACGAGCGATACCGGGCTCACGACGCACGTAGCCGTAACCGATTCCCTGCCGCACGGTATGCCCGTAACCGCCGCTGGTGAGCCAGCCAACACGCACTCCGTCCCGATAGATGGTTTCCCGGCCGAGCAGGATGACAGCACTGTCGTCGACGGTGAATCCGCACAGTGATTTGCGCAAGGGCTGCTTCTTCATCCGGGCCAGGGCGTCACGACCCAGGAACGGAATATCGCTTTTCAGTTTCACCGCCCAGCCCAGCCCCGCATCGAGTGGGGTGTGATCGGGACCGATGTCCGCACCCCAGGCGCGATAGCCCTTTTCGAGGCGCAGGGATTCGATCGCGCGGTAGCCGGCATTGACCAGGCCAAACTCGGCACCTGCCCGGAAAAGCTCCTCATAGACGGCGCCGGCGAACTCCACCGGAATATGCAACTCCCAACCGAGCTCGCCGACATAGGTTACCCGCAGCGCCAAAACCGACACACCGACGATGACGAGATGACGAGCTTGGCCGAATGGAAATCCGCTGTTCGAGACATCGTCCCGAGTCACATTCTGCAGGACGCGACGCGCGTCCGGACCCATCAGGGCCAGCACGGCATTGACCGACGTGACATCGACCAGATTGGCGTCCATTCCCGGCGGAATCTGCCGCGAAATCCAGTCGAAATCATGAGTTGCAAAACCGGTGCCAGTAACCAGGTAATAGCGGTCTGCCGCAAGCCGGGCAACGGTCAGATCACACTCGATGCCGCCATTGCAGTTGAGCAGCTGCGTGTAGACCAGGCTCCCATCCGGCTTGGCAACATCGTTGGCGCAGATCCAGCTCAATGCCGCTTCCGCGTCACGGCCTGCCAATTGGAATTTTGCGAACGAGGTCTGGTCGAATAGCGCGACCCGTTCCCGGGTGGCACGATGCTCGCGGGCCACTGCGTCAAACCAATTCGGCCTGTCGAAACTGTAGGCATCGCTCGCTTGTTCTCCCTCGACCGCAAACCAGTTCGGCCGTTCCCAGCCGAGCTTCTCGCCGAAGACCGCCCCTTGCGCCTGCAATCTGTCGTACAGGGGAGAGCGTCGCAGCGGACGCCCGCTCTGATGCTCTTCGCCCGGCCAGGCGATCGAGTAGTGCTTGCCGTAAAGTTCCAGCGTCCGCTCGCGCACCCAATCGACCGACTGGTGCGGCGGACCGAAGCGACGAATGTCCACGGGCCAGACATCGAATGGCGCTTCGCCGGCAACGATCCACTCCGCCAGCACTTTCCCGGCGCCGCCCCCGGCTGCGATACCGAAGGCATTGAAACCAGCGCCGACATAGCAGCCGAGCGTTTCCGGCGCCGCGCCCAGTATGAAGTTCCCGTCGGGCGTGAAACTTTCCGGCCCGTTGAGCAATTCACGGACGCCGGCCGTCTCCAGTGCCGGAACCCGCGCCATCGCCAATTCCATGATCGGCTGGAAGTGTTCCCAGTCCGGCTGCAGCAACTGGAAGTTGAATTTTTCCGGAATTCCGTCCACGGCCCAGGGAATCGGATTGGACTCATAGCCGCCCATGACCAGACCACCCACATCCTCCTTGTAGTAGGTCAGCCGATCCGGGTCACGCAGTGTCGGCAACCCACGGCTCACGCCGGCGATTGC
>JANPDF010000175.1:0-4555 GCA_031431355.1 Gammaproteobacteria bacterium | reverse complement strand
GAAAGCAGCGCCTGCAGCGCATACAGCGCGACCGCGTAGCCATAGATGGCCCACAGCGGCAATCGGCCCACCCATCCCAGGCCAATGCCATAGAACAGAATCACGCCCAGTACTGAATGCGTCAGGTAGTTGGTCAGCGCCATTCGACCGGGCGCAACGAACACGCCCAGCCAGCGCGATGCATGCGTCCACGCCAGCGCGAAGCCCGCGGCATAGGCCATCGCCAGCGGCAGCGTGCCCAGCAGGGACGGCCAGTCGCCCTGCCCCTGTCCGCGCCACAGTGCGTAAGCCAGGGAACTCGGCACGCCGACGATCAGGCCAACCGCCAGCACGCGCTTGAGGAAGGCGCGGTTCGCCAGCAAGCTGCCATCCGCCAGCCCGCGTCCGGCGGCCATGCCGATCAACATGATTCCCAGCACTTTGGGGATCCGCCACACCTCCAGGCGCAAGCCCCAACTGTAGGCTGGCCCGCTCGCGACCCACGATGCCCAGCCTGCCAGGTCTTCGCGTTGCATCCAGGCCAGCGTCTGGTTGGCGGCGGTATTGGCGCCCATCGACTCGGCAATCCAGAAGCTCAGGCCGTACAAGCTCTTATGCGGCGCCCAGCCGAGGGCGGCAAACAGTGCGAGCCCACCAGCGGCACGACCAATGCCAGCACCAGCCCGGTCGCCACCAGCGCACGCGTGCGCAGCCGGTGGAACAGCGGCAGCACCAGTCCGAGCAGCGCGTACAGGGTCAGGATGTCGCCATCCCACACCAGGCACGAATGCACCACGCCGATGCCGAGCAACACCAGCACGCGGCGGCGATAGATGCGCAAACCGTCCTGACCTCGTCGCAACAAGCGCTCGAGCTGCAGCGCGAAGCCAGCGCCGAACAGGAACGAGAACAGCGTGTAGAACTTGCCGTCCACCAGCAGGTGATGGAATCGGTACTGCCACAGGTCGCCCGTCGCGCCGGCCCAGGCCAGCCGTTGCGCATCCGTCACCATGCCCCAGCCCGACCAGTAAAGGACGTTCGCCAGCAGGATGCCGAACAGTGCGAATCCGCGAAGCGCGTCCACTACCCGCAACCGATCCTCGCCGGTGGTCGGCGCAACTAGACTTGCTGCCATTGCATTCTCCCCAGGGAAACCCCTTCCCCGGGCCAGTATGCCTAACAGCGCTGGGGCCGCAACATGGGACAGTCGACGCTGACCCCTGCTGACAGCTATCGTGCGTGATCGCGCACGGGGACGCAGGCAATGACTAGTTTTGAATTTGTGTTCGCACTCATTTCGGTCGTCACCTCGTTGGCGCTTACCCGGATATTGAGCGGTATCGTCTCGCTCTACCGTCGCGCCGATCGCGTACGCCTGTCATGGCGCCATGCCTTCTGGACCGCCACCGCGCTCATGGTACTGATCGGTAACTGGAGCGCCTTCTGGGGACTTCGAAGCGTACAGGCATGGAGCGTGCCCGACGTGCTGATCCCGCTGCTGTACACCAGCGTCCTCTATGCGTTCTGCGATCTGGTCATGCCGGACGGGCAGGCTGAGAGCGCCGTCGTGGACTTGCGCGAGTTCCACGCCAGGGAAGGCAGGCGGTACAAGATGTTGCAATTGATCTTCGCGATCGTGGTGATCGGGGAGCTTGCCCGCTCGTCCGCGAGCGTCGACGAGTGGCTGGGCAAGTCCATCTTCGCGATGGCTGCCGCGGTGATCGGCGCGATCGCGCTTCGCGCGCGCAGCATCTGGCTGGATACGTCGACCGCCGCTGCGCTGACTGCGCTGGCGGCGTCCTTCATGGTGGCGAGGCTGCAGGTGCTTGCGACGTGAGAAGTAACTCTCGACCGCGCTAGACTTTCGGCTTCCCGGCCCTGCCTTTGTCGTCCGAAAACTTCTCCAGCACCGTCGAGCCCACCTGCGCGGTGTCGTAATAGGCGTAGCCGGCAACGCCAACGACGCCGATCACCGGCAGCCAGCGCGTGATTCGACCCGCGCGTCTCGGCTCTTCCTGCGCTTGCTGACCGGGACTTCGCCGAGCGAGTCCAGGATCGACTCGCCGATGTTGGAGGCGATGGTTCCGATCGACGCCTTGGGTGCCTTCTTTACAGCTGTCATCCGTCGGTCTCCGCCGGGCTGTTGATAGCCTATCGTCGCACCGGAAGAATGAACCCGCATCGAAGGCACCCGAGCAGGGAGCGGATGTCAGCGCCGACGACGCGACACCAGCGGCGCGGCGCGGACAAATTCATTGGCTGCGGCTTCCTCCAGCATCCATCGGCCCATGGCTGCGAGCGCGTCCACGACCGCTTGTTGTTCCCGTGCGCCGCGACCAATGATGACGTCCACGTGTCGAGGTAGTGCGCGAGATCGCGTTTCCATCATCTGAACTAGTGAAGACGCGAAGGTCTTGCCGCCAAGGACGCCCCCTTGAGGAGCCAGCCGAGGCAAGCCGCCGCCGCAAGGTCGTACGCCAGGCAAAACGAAGGCCACCACACGGGAACGCCGGGGTTGGAGACCAGGTTCGGGTGCACGAGATCGAACAAGCCGTGCCCGGCAAGGGCGGCGGCGACGATCCACAGGTTTCGCTTGAACCCGACGACGACTGCAACCAGGAACACGCCGGTGGCCGCCAGTTCGCCAATGAGGGCTTGCGTGGAGCCGCCCATCACCGCGAACAGGTCGTAGTAGGACGCAACGACGACGAGGACGGTGGGATAGAAGGCGCGATCCCGGTCCAGGCCGACTACGCGAGCGAATGCGGAAACGACGAGCGCCAGGACGACGCCAACGAGATATGCCATTACCGACCTCCCCTTGTCTGCGGCGGAATGCCGTGGAGTGAAGACTGAGCCTTGAGCCTACGGGAGGGTCAAGTATGCCTCGGAGAGCGCAGCCGCCGATTACCGCGACTTCGCGGTCCACGCGCGTGACCTTGGCATCCGGTCGCGCTGCCGGATCGGTCCGACTAGCGCGCGGTGCGTCTCACAGCGCCAGTCCGACATCGCCCTCCACGACCGTCTGCTGCATCCGCGGGCGTTCGCCTACCTGCCACAGCGCGGCGAGGGTAGCGCCCAGCGCGGCGGCGAGCTTCAGGAACTGTCGACGGTCCACGGTTGGCATGACGGCCTCTCCCCTCGGCGGATCGCAATGACGCTATCCCGATCAGGGCTAGGAGAACGTGCCGAAAGTACCGCGCTAGCCGTGCCATCACCCGGCGCAGGCGCTATGCTGAGGCCGTCCGGGAGGCGACGACATGGTACGCACGCGCGATGGCAGCAGCTGGAGCCATATCCTCCAGTACTCATTCCTGAAGGTTTTCGCCGACGACGAGATGATCGACGCGGGCGAGTGGGCGATGCTCAAGAAGCTTGCGCTCGCAGACGGCGTCGTCGACGCGCAGGAGCGGATGGTCCTGGCCAAGATCTTCGACCGGGTTGATCCCAAGTCGCTCGATCCGAAGGTCCGCCAGGAAATCGAAAGCTTCCGCGCCGAGCACGGCATCTGAGAACCGCAGGGCAGCGCATTGTTTGTTTGCGTGCAACGCGTATCATCTAGGCCGAACAGACCCCGGCGAACCTCAGGCAATTGCTCTCATGATCTCGCAAGTCACGATCCGAACGCTGGCACTGAGCCTTGTCCTCGTCTCCGGCGTAGCCCAGGCCGGCCTGTTCAGCAAGAAGGCAAAGCCCGCACCGCCTCCGCCTCCGCCGCCGGAGCCGGTCGCCGTCGTAGCGCCGCTGCCACCGCCGCCGCCCCCGGCGCCGATCCCGCTCGAGTTTTCCGGCATCCAGACCGCCGCACCGCTGCCGGCCGCGATGGACCGCCTGCAATCCGCCTCCGCTGAAGTGCTGGAAACGGTGCAGTGGGTCGCGGCGAGCAAAGACAACGCGGGCCTGCCGTTCGTGGTGGTGGACAAGGTCAACGCGCGGGTCTACGCCTTTACGCCGCACGCCCAGTTAAAGGCCACGTCACCGGTCCTGCTCGGCGCGGGCACTGGCGACATGGTGCTGGTCTCGCCCGATGCACCGATGTCCGCGATCCCGCCGCAGAAGCGCATCACGCCCGCCGGCCGCTACCCGTCGCGGCTGGTAGTCGACAACCACGGCAAGACGGTCCTGCTGGTCGACGGCCCGAACCTGATCACGATGCACGTCGTCGTCAAGGGCACGCCCGCACAGCGTCGCGCCGAGCGCCTCGCCAGCGTGGCCTCGGACGACAACCGCGTCTCCTACGGCTGCATCAACGTGCCGCCGGCATTCTTCAAGACGGTCGTCAGTCCCGACTTCAGTCCCGCGAAGGGCATCGTCTACATCCTTCCGGAGAAGATCACCGCCGCGCAGCTATTCGGATTCCAGCCGGCGATGACCGCACCTCTGGCGCCGCAGGCGCCGCAGGCGCCGGTCGGGCTGGCGGAAACGCAGGTCTCGCTCGTTGCACCGCAGGCGCCGGTCGGGCCGGCGGAGACGCAGGTTTCGCTCGTTGCGCCACAGGCGCCGGTCGGGCCCGCGGAGACGCAGGTCTCACTCGTGGCGCCGCAGGCGCCGGTCGGGCCCGCGGAGCCGCAGGTTT
>JANPDF010000174.1:0-6900 GCA_031431355.1 Gammaproteobacteria bacterium | reverse complement strand
CCCGCGTGCACGTACATCGACACGCGTGGCGCCTGCATTGCTACCGGCTCGGCCGGCAGCGTGTAATGCTCGTGGACCGAAGGCGAACTCAGGGACTCAACGCGCACAGGTTCAACGGCGGCAACCTCGCTGGGCGCCTGGCGTACCTGCAGCGGCGGGGCAACGGGCGCATCCATCGGCAAGTCATCGAACTCGGATTCGGCCGACGTCACTGGAAGCGCTGACGAGAACACCGGGGCGGACATGACACCCATTGGCGCCTGCATTGCCGGCGTGGCGGTACCGAGTTCCATTTCCTCGCCTGCTTCCTCGTCTTCGAAATCGAGCTCGGACTGGGAGTTGGTCGCACCTGTGGTCTCTTCGGCGGCGCCACCTTCCTGGCGACGACGGCGACGGCCACCACGACGTCCGCGGCGACGGCGTGCGCCTTCGGCGGACGTGGCTTCGGCACCATCGGCAGCGACGGCTTCCGCGGATGCGGCGCCGGGCTCTGCCATTGCATCGGCTGCGATGGCTGCTGCAGTCATGCCAGCCTCGCCTGAAGCTACGCCCGATGCTTCCGGTCCCCCGGCGGCGAGGCGCGCTTCGCGGGCGGCTCGGCGTTCGGTTTCGCGCTTGATGTTCTCCTGGCGCTGCGTTTCGCGGCGCTCGGCTTCCTTGCGCTGCTGCTCAAGCCGCTTCTGCTCGTCCAACTGCTTCTGCTCTTCGCTACGCTCCGCACGCGGCTCGCTACGCTCCGCACGTGGTTCGCGCTGCGGCTTGGCGGCCTGCGCCTGCTGTTCGGGCCGCGGCTGCGCCGGCGCGCGGTTGCCCTTGGCGGCTTCCTGCGGACGACTGCTGCCCTGCGTGCTGCGGGTACCCTGCTGCTGGCCGCCGCGGCCACGGCCGCGTTCACCACCACGCTGGCCGCCGCGCTCGCCACGCTCGCCGCGATCGTTGCGATCACTGCGCTCGCTGCGTTCCGGACGCTGGTTGCGATTCGCTGCCGGGGCTGCTGCCTGAGCATCATCGCCAAACATCGACTTCAGCCAACCGAAGAATCCGGGCTTGGCAGGGCGGGCGGCAAACGCCGCGACGCGAACCTGCTCGGTTGCCAGCGGCGCTTCTTCTTCCTCACGGATTTCGCGCACCGGAGCAGGCTGCCTCGGGGCGATCTGGGTCACCGCGGGCAGGTCTGGCACGTTGATGTGTGCCTTGGTCAGCGAGTGAACTTCGAGCTTGCGCGGTGACGTGCGGTGGTAGCTGGGCTTGGTTGCTTCCTCACCCGTCTCGCCATCGCGCAGGCGGCTCACGTTGAAGTGCGGCGTTTCCAGTTGGTCGTCGGCGACGATGATGATCGGCGCGTCATGGCGCATTTCGATCTCGACCAGGGCGCGACGCTTTTCGTTGAGCAGGTAATTGGCGATTTCCGGCGGAGCCTGCACCAACACCTGGCTGGTGTTCTCCTTCATCGCGTGTTCCTCGACCAGGCGAACGATCGACAGCGATAGCGACTCGACGCTGCGCATGCGGCCATGGCCTTCGCAACGCGGGCAGATGATCTGGCTGGATTCGCCCAGGCTCGGGCGCAGCCGCTGGCGCGACAGTTCCAGTAGGCCGAAGCGGGAGATCTTGCCGATCTGCACGCGGGCGCGATCTTGCTTGAGCGCGTGCTGCAGGCGGTCTTCGACCGCGCGCTGGTGCTTGCCCGAACCCATGTCGATAAAGTCGATGACGACCAGGCCGCCGAGGTCGCGCAGGCGCATCTGGCGGGCCACTTCCTCGGCCGCCTCCAGGTTGGTGTTGTACGCGGTTTCCTCGATGTCGCTGCCCTTGGTGGCGCGCGAGGAGTTGACGTCGATCGCAGTCAGCGCTTCGGTCTGGTCAACCACGATCGAGCCGCCGGAGGGCAGGCGGATCTGCCGCTCGTACGCGTTCTCGATCTGCGACTCGATCTGGAAGCGGTTGAACAGCGGGATGTCGTCGCTATACATCTTCAGCTTGCGCAGGTTCTGCGGCATCACCGACTGCATGAAGTCGCGCGCCTGCTCGTACATCACGTCGGTGTCGACCAGGATTTCGCCGACATCAGCGCGCAGGTAATCGCGCAGCGCGCGAATGATCAGTCGGGACTCCTGATAGATCAGGAACGAGGCCGGCTTGGACAGCGCGGCGTCGGTGATCGACTTCCAGACCTGCAGCAGGTAGTCCAGGTCCCACTGCAACTCTTCGGCATCGCGGCCAACGCCGGCGGTGCGGATGATGACGCCCATGTCTTCAGGAATGTTCAGCGCGTCGAGCGCTTCCTTGAGGGCCTGGCGATCATCGCCTTCGATCCGGCGCGAGACGCCGCCGGCGGTCGGGCTGTTCGGCATCAGCACCATGTAACGGCCGGCCAGAGAGATAAACGTGGTCAGGGCAGCGCCCTTGTTGCCGCGCTCTTCCTTGTCCACCTGGATGACGACTTCCTGGCCTTCGCGCAGGATCTCCTTCATGCCGGCCTTGTTCGGGTCGACGCCGGGGACGAAGTAGTCGCGGGAGATTTCCTTCAGCGGCAGGAAGCCATGGCGCTCGCCGCCATAGTCGACGAAAGCCGCTTCCAGGGAAGGTTCGAGCCGGACGATCCGGCCTTTGTAGATGTTGGACTTCTTCTGCTCTTTCGAGGGTTGTTCGATATCGATGTCGTAAAGGGTCTGGCCATCGACGATCGCCACGCGCAGCTCTTCGGCCTGCGTGGCATTGATCAACATACGCTTCATGGTGGATTCCTCACGCGCTCAACCGCGAGGAACGCCGGGGTCCGCGCCCATGTAACCGACCTGAAGCGCACGCGCATTCAGGCTTGGCAGGAACTTCCAGCGCTACAAAAACCGGGGTAACCCACCCTCGGGAGCGCTTGATTGTTTGTTTCATTAAAGGGCCCGGACGACGCCGAGCGGCATCCGGTATGGCACGTGTCTGACCACGAGGCGATATCCGTCTGCCTTCGAGACCGGCTAACATGGTCACCCCCGTGGGGTGTGGTAGCGGCCTGTCGGGATTCTCCATTCGCAGGCTTTCGGCCGACGAACGAGGGAAATCAGGACGTTATCTCGCAATTCGAGTGTATCAGTGGAGCCCCCATGGCGGCAACGGAAGTCTCAGGCGGGGTGAAACAGGTGCGCGTGCCCGAGGATCGGGACGGCCAGCGGCTGGACAATTTCCTGCTCGGCCAGCTCAAGGGAGCTCCGCGTAGCCTGATCTACAAGCTGGTGCGCAGCGGCCAGGTCCGGATCAACGGCAAGCGGGCCAAGCCGGACACGCGCGTCTCCGGGGGCGATGAGATCAGGATCCCGCCGGTCCGCCTGGAAGAGGCAGGCGAGGTGAGGACGCCGCCCAAGTCCATGCTCGAGCGGCTCGCCGCCAGCATCATCTTCGAGGACAAGGCGCTGCTGGCGCTGAACAAACCCAGCGGCATCGCCGCGCACGGCGGCAGTGGTGTCAGCTTCGGCGTGATCGAAGGCCTGCGCGCGCTGCGGCCGGACGAGCCGCTGGAACTGGTGCATCGCCTGGACCGGGATACATCCGGGGTGCTGGTTATCGCCAAGAAGCGCTCGGCCTTGCTCGAGTTGCAGGCGCTGATGCGCGAAGGCGAGGACGAAGAGGCGCCGAACAAGCGCTACCTGACCCTGCTGGTCGGGCGCATGCCGCAAGGGACGATGACGGTGGAAGCCCCGCTGCTGCGCTCGGTGCTGCAGGGCGGCGAGCGTATGGTCCGGGTCGACCCGGCGGGAAAGCCATCGACCAGCCATTTCAAGTTGCTGGAACGGCGCGGTGGCCACAGCTTTTGCGAAGTGCATATCGAAACCGGTCGCACCCACCAGATTCGCGTGCACGCAGCCCATCTCGGCCATCCAGTCGCGGGTGACGACAAGTACGGCGACCGCGAAGCCAACAAACGGCTTGCCGAGCAGTGCGGCCTAAAGCGGCTGTTCCTGCACGCCTCTTCGATGGCGTTCGAGCTTGGCCAGGGCAAGCATCCGTACCTGATCAGCGCACCCTTGGCCGACGACTTGCGCGCGGCCCTCGACCGCCTCTGAAGTTGTGTGTAGGAGCGGCTACAGGAAGAGGGCTTCGGCCTTGGCTGCGCAGATAAAGTCGTTCTCGCTCAAGCCGCCGACGTCATGCGTGGAGTAGCGGACTTCGACGCGGTTGTAGTGAACGCCGAGATCGGGGTGGTGGTCTTCCCGATGGGCGATGAAGGCGAGCGCATTCACGAACGCCATCGTTCGGTAGTAGTCGTCGAACTTGAACGTCCGGTGGATGGCGTCGCCATCTGCGGCCAGGGACCAGCCCACCGGCAGCAGTTCGAGCTGGCCCCGGGCGTCCTCCGCCGAGAGGCGATGCTCGGGCCCACGCAGGGGCGTGCAGTGACGGGCGGCGAGCTCGGCGATGGCGGGCATGGGACTTCCTTCAGCGTGGATGCCGGTCGGCCCGGGTAGAATACTCCGATGATCGAGATGTCCGAATCCGCCCAGACCTACTTCCGCCACCTGCTCAAGACGCAGGGCGGCGACGCCGTTGGCATCCGCGTTTCGGCCGTACATCCGGGCACGCCGAAGGCTGACGCCCGTCTGGAATTCTGCGAGAGCGGCGACCTGCTGGGCGACGAATGGTCGCTCGATTGCGAGGGGTTCACCTTGTTCGTGGATGCGCCGAGCGTGCGCTTCCTCGATGGCGCCCAGGTCGACTACATCACCCAGCCGACCGGCGGCCAGCTGACCATTCGCGCGCCGCGCATCAAGGGCGAAACACCGGGACAGGATTCCTCGATCATCGAGCGCGTGCAGTATCTGCTCGATTCCGAGATCAATCCCATGCTCGCTGCGCACAAGGGCCAGGTGTCGTTGCAGGAGATCACTGCCGATGGCGTGGTCCTGCTGCGCTTTGGTGGTGGTTGCCACGGCTGCGGCATGGTTGATGTCACGCTAAAGCAGGGCATCGAGAAAACCATGATGGAGCGGATCCCCGGCATCACTGCGGTCAAGGATGCCACCGATCATGCGACCGGACAGGCACCCTACATCGCGCGCTGAACTTTCCTGCCGGGTTGCTGACTAAGAGGCGGCATCAGCAAGGCGCGCAAAGCAATGGGTGATTCGTCGGAGCAACTGGTCGCGGTGTTGGCGACCGGGCCTTGGCGGCCGAAATCGCTGATGCAGACACGCGAGCCCGAGCTTGCGCTGCGCGTGCGCGTCGGCGTGCTCGCCTTGATCGTCGCCTTGCATTGCCTCGGGGCGTGGTGGTTGCTCGGACTCCTTGAATCACCACCGGCGCCGCTGGAGACAGTACTCGTCCTCGACTTCACTGAACTCGAGCCGTTGGTTCCACCGGCCCTGCAGCCGACTCCACGCACCCGCGTAAAACCGCGTCCGCCGGAAACCGCGCGACTGCCCCCAAGGCCGAGCCGCATCCTGCGTCGCGAGGCTCGCCAGGTCATCGACACGCCTTTGCAAGCGCAGCCGGACCAGGTCGCTCCCGGCAAAGCAGCGTCCCCGGTCACGTCCGATCCGGCGCCAGAGCTTCGACTCCACGACCCGGACGGCCGCCTGCGTGTGCCGGACGACATGCTTGACCAGATCGACCGGCAGGTCGGCGACAAGCAGGTTTTCAGCTATCAGATCCCCGGGCTGGACGATGCCCGGAAATACTTCGAGCGCAACCCGGCCCTTGTTTACGAGAAAACGCGTTTTGACCAGTATTGGACACCGGACCAGGACATGCTTACGTCATTGTTGGCCACGCTGGCGGAAAAGACGACGCCGGAAGTGCGCATCCCGCTGCCGGGCCGTTCGAACTCGACGTTGATTTGCCGCGTGTCGATACTGGCCCTTGGCGGCGGCTGCGGCGTGCTTACGCCTGGTGCTGACTACGTGGGACCGCTGGATGACCCGGAGACGCTCAATCCGGAAGAGGCCCGGCAGTGCGCGGCTTGGTGGGAGCAGATCATCGGCGCGCGAACCCAGGCCGTCTGGCGAAAGACCCGGGACCTGTACGAACAGGAGTGCCGAAAACCGCTGGCAAGGCCGAGCTGACTGGCGGAGACGGGAAATGCACGACGAACCGAAACACCTTGCTTGCCGCCGCTTGCGCAAAGGCGGATAAGGAATCCAGGCGGACGAATCACTCATGCCCAAGAACAACCCAGCGACCAGCCAGCGTGCACGGCAAGAGCTACGCGACAGCGAAGCCCGCTACCACACCCTGTTCGAAGGAACCGGCGATAGCATTTTCCTGCTGCAGGGCGAGAAATTCGTCGATTGCAACCCGGCGACGCTGCAGATGTTCGCATGTACCCGCGAACAGATCATCGGCCAGCCGCCATACCGGTTTTCTCCCGAGTATCAACCCGATGGCCGGCGCTCGGACGAGAAGGCGATCGAGAAGATCACCGCGGCCTTCAGCGGGCAGACCCAGAATTTCGAGTGGATGCATTGCAAGTTCGACGGCAGCAACTTCGACGCGGAGGTGACGCTCAACGTGGTCGAGATCCGCGGCGAGCCACAGTTGCTGGCTACTGTCCGTGACACCAGCGAGCGCAAGCGCGCGGAAGCCGAACTGGCGCTTTCCCGGCGCACGCTGATGGAGCGCAACGACAGCCTTCGCCTGATCAATCGGCTATCCACCCAGTTGCACGGTTCGCTGGAAACCGCGGAGATTCTGACCATCGCCATCGATGCGCTGCGTTCGCTGACACCGGCGCCGCACGTGGCGATCTGCCTGCAGGAGGAACTCGACCGACCGCCGCGGGTGGCGGCGAGCGACGGGTTGGGCGTAGTGCCGGTCGGCGATGCAACTCCACTCGCGCAGGCACTGCACCAGTTGGCATTGGCGGGGCGGCGATTGTCGGTCAGCGGAAAGTTTTCCGGCAACACGCTGCTC
>JANPDF010000173.1:0-5853 GCA_031431355.1 Gammaproteobacteria bacterium | reverse complement strand
ACCATCAGGCGACCAAGAGCGCCGGTCAGTCCCTGATCGGCGTTGGCAAGGGTCTGCATGGCGACCGCGTCACCCGGGTCGGCCTTGGCTGCGGCCAGGCCGGTCACCGCCGCAGCACGCGCCTTGATCACTGCTTCGAGCGTCTCGCGCTCGTGGGCCATGTAGCCCTTGGCCACTTCGACCAGGTTCGGGATCAGGTCATAGCGTCGGGTCAGCTGCACATCGATCTGGGCGAACGCGTTCTTGAAGGCATTGCGGGCGGTGATCAGCCCGTTGTAGATGCCTACGGCCCAGAACGCGGCGACCACGATCAAGCCAAGAATCACCAATCCGATCAACATGTCAGTACCCTCGTGTTCAGGCCTGCGGGCAAAAGTGCACGCTAGAATAAGGCTTTCCCGGCCAGCATACGTTGGACATGACGCACAAGAAAGTCTGCCTCGCCATGCTTATCGCCCTGCCCCTGGTGCCGACACTGTCGCTGGACGACAGTGTCGCTGCCACCACGCGCGTGCAGTCGGCACCACTGCAAGCGCCACTGCGGATTGCCGCGCGCGCCGGGACCGCCGACATCACCGCTTCCGCCCGGCAGGTCGAGCGCCTGGCCGAACAACTGGTCACCCAGAAGAACCTGCCGGGACTCGCGCTCACCATCGTGCAGAACGGCAAGGTCGTCTCGATGCGCGGCTTCGGGGTGACCGGCGCGCCGGGCTCGCAGCCGGTGACCAACGAGACGGTATTCCGCCTCGCCTCCCTGTCGAAGGCCTTCGCCGCCACGCTCACCGCGCAGCTGGTCGCCGAGGACGCGATGAGCTGGGACAGCCCGATCATCAACCAGTTGCCGGCGTTCAAGTTGCGCGACTACGCCAGCGCCAAGACGGTTACCGTCCGCGACGTGCTCAGCCATCGGGTCGGGCTCACCCACAACACCTACGACCGCGACCTGGAACGCGACGCGCCGTTCCCGCTGCTGGCCGAGCGCCTGTCCGACGCGCCGATGGCATGCACGCCAGGCGATTGCTACGCCTACCAGAATGTCGCCTTCAGCCTGATCGGCGACCTGGTCTTCGCCGCCACCGGCGATTTCTATTCGCACCAGGTGGAGAAGCGCATCTTCCATCCGCTGGGCATGTACAACAGCACCTATGGGCGCGACGCGCTGGAGGGGAGCAACAGCTGGGCGCGACCGCACGTGCGCGGCCGCGGCGGCTGGGTGGCAGTGCGGCCCAAGCAGAGCTACTACCGGGTACCGCCGGCGGCGGGCGTCAACGCCAGCATCCACGACATGGCGCAGTGGCTGATCGCGCAGACCGGACATCGGACTGACGTGTTGCCGCCTGCTGTGCTCAATGAAACCCACACGCCCCAGGTAGCGACGCCGGGAGAGAAGCGCGGTTCCGGCTGGCGCCGCGAGCGCCTGAGCAATGCCTACTACGCGCTCGGCTGGCGGGTCTATGACTATTCCGGGCACACCCTGATCTTTCACGGTGGCGCCGTGCAGGGCTACCGCGCTCTGATGGCCTTCCTGCCCGACGAGGACGTCGGCATGGTCGTCTTGTGGAACAGCGAGAGCTCGGTTCCATCGGGCCTGATGCCCAGCCTGGTGGACCGCGTGCTGGGCATGCCAAGCCGCGACTGGCTAGGCATCGAGGACGAACCGTCGACTGACTAGCCGCTTGCGCGGGCAAGAAAAAAGCGCCTTGCGGCGCTTGTTTCTTTCGGTACTTTCCGTGCCCGGGAAAGTCTCTCTCCCCGCCTGGGCAGTACGGGGAGAGAGTCGAGATTACAGCTATCGGGTATCGCTTGTTACATCGCAGGTGCGACGGGTGCCATCGGCATCGACATCGCGGACTTGCGCTTGGCAGCAGGCTTTTTGGCAGCCTTCTTCTTTGCCGCCGGCTTCTTGGCAGCCTTCTTGGCCGCCGGACGCTTGGCAGCCTTCTTGGCCGCCGGCTTCCTCTTGGCAGCCGCTTTCTTCTTGGCGGCCGGACGCTTTGCAGCCTTCTTGGCTGGTTTGCGCTTGGCGGCTGCCTTCTTCTTGGCGGCCGGACGCTTTGCAGCCTTCTTGGCTACTTTCTTGGTCGCCTTCTTGGCGGTCTTCTTGGCAGCCTTCTTGGCTACTTTCTTGGCAGCCTTCTTGGCTGGCTTCTTCTTGGCAGCCTTCTTGGCGGCCGGACGCTTTGCAGCTTTCTTAGCGGTTTTCTTAGCGGCCTTCTTGGCCGGTTTTTTCGCAGCTTTCTTGGTAGCCATGGTCAACTCCTCGTCAGTTGGCTTTTGGACGCCCAGTCACAAAGGCACCGCCACGGAACGATTTCCGCGACGCACCGCAGCAGCGTCGAAACGCCGCCACGGATTTGATTGGCGGCGTGGGTTCGCCGCTCGTGAAAACGCCCGGACCATGACTGATCCGGGCGCGGGATGGGGTTCTGTACTGCGATTTGGCGAACCGTTTTTCGGGGGAAGCGAATCCTGTGTCCACCGTAACGACGTCCTGGGCAGAGGTCTTCATGGAGTCGCGAATTGTTGACTGGTTCGTGATGACTCTCTTCCGCAGTAAGTGTCTGCTGGGCGAAAGCTAATCACGTGATTTTACGATGTCAACCATTTTGCAAAAATATTTTCGGGGCGGCTCCGGCCGGCGTCGCCGACGGCGTCGGCGTTGGAACCGAAAGCGCGCCGCGCATCGCCGACGAAAATTCTCGCCGTTGAAAAAAAAATGCAGTATTTACCGGGATTGCGTTACGTTGGCATTGACGCGATGACATCGCGCGCGATTGCGCGTGCGTGCTTCGCCGACACCGGTCGGCGCTTTCCGGAGGTCCCCGACGCAGTTTCCCGGGAGCCGAAAAATCTGGCCATCGATGGGTCGAAATCGCCAAAGTGCGCAGATTTTTTCCGCCGTCCGTATCCCGGAAAAGAAAAAATCCGCGGCCTGGCGGTCGCGGATTGTTCTGCTCGACGGCGTCGGCGGAGGCTGCGGCCGACTCAGGCGAGCGCGTTTTCCAATGCCGTTGCGAACGCATCGAGGTCGGCTGCGCTCTTGGTTTCGGTGGTGCAGGCCAGCAGCACGTTGTCCATGCCGGAATAATCGCGGCCCAGGGACACGCCGGCGAGGATGCGGTCACCCGCCAGCCGCTCGATCACCGACTGCGCCGCCTTGGGCAACTCGAATGCGGCCTCGTGGAAATGCAGTTGGTCCGGATAGCGGGCACGGACCCCGGGGATCTTCTCCAGGCGCGAGCGCAGCGCCGCCAGGTTTGCCGCCGACGCCGACGCAACGCGGCGCAGGCCTTCCGGACCGGTGATGGACATGTAGATGGTCGCGGCCGTGACCAGCAGGCCCTGGTTGGTGCAGATGTTGGAGGTCGCCTTGGCGCGGTGGATGTGCTGCTCGCGCGCCTGCAGCGTCAGCGTGTAGCCAGTGCGGCCATCGACGTCGGTGGTGCGCCCGACGATCCGGCCCGGCATGTTGCGCACGATGTCCTTCTTGCAGGCGAGGAAGCCGAAGTACGGGCCACCCGAAGACATTGGCACGCCGAGTGGCTGGCCGTCGCCACAGACGATGTCCACGCCCTTGGCGCCCCAGCGACCCGGCGCCTTCAGCAGCGCCAGCGACATCGGGTTGACCACCGCGATCGCCAGCGCGCCGCGCGCCTGCGCCCAGTCGGTCAGCACATCGACTTCTTCCAGGACGCCGAAGTAGTTCGGCTGCGGAATGACCAGGCAGGTGAACTCGCCGGTCACCGCCTCCAACGTCGCCAGCTCGAGCCGTCCGGTGGGGCACGGCAACGTCACGATCTCTATGCCCTGGAGGTCGATGATCGCCTTCAACGTGCGCCGGTAAGCCGGATGCACCGACTCGGGCACCAGCACGCGGTGGGCACCGCCCTTCTTCTGGCTGCGCTCGGCCATCAGCACGGCTTCGGCGACGGCGGTGGCGCCGTCGTACATCGAGGCGTTGCTGATGTCCATGCCGGTCAGGCGGGTCATCATCGTCTGGTATTCGTAGATCAACTGCAGCGTGCCCTGGCTGGCCTCGGCCTGGTACGGCGTGTAAGCCGAATAGAACTCGCCGCGGCCGACGATCTGCCAGACCGCAGACGGAATGTGGTGTTCGTAGGCGCCGGCGCCAGCGAAGTTCAGCTGGGTCTCGTCCTGGCGCGCGCGCTCGCGCATCAGCCGGACCACGTCCATCTCGTTGGCGGTCTCAGGGACCTTGGCCAGCGACTTGATGATCAGGTTGGCCGGTATCTCATCGAACAACTGCTCGATGCTGTCGACGCCGATGGCCTTGAGCATGGCCTGGACATCGGATTCGGTATGCGGCAGGAACGGCATCAGTGATCTTCGCCTTCCAGCAGTTCGGCGTAGTCGTCCGGGGAGAGCAGGTCGTTGAACTGTTCCATGTCGTCCGGCTGCACGACCAGGATCCAGCCTTCACCATAGGCGTCTTCGTTGATCGTCTCCGGCTTGTCGGCCAGCGCGCTGTTGACCGCGATCACCTTGCCCGATACCGGGCTGTACACATCGGACGCCGCCTTCACCGATTCCACGACGGCCACCGCGCCGCCCAGGGTCACGGTGTCGCCGACTGCCGGGAGCTCGACGTAGACCAGGTCGCCGAGCAGCCCCTGCGCGTGATCGGAAATTCCGACGGTGACTTGTCCGTTGTCCTCGATGCGGGCCCACTCGTGGGATTTAAGGAACTTCAGGTCGCCGGGGATTTCGCTCATGTCTGCACTCGTAGGAAGGGGCGGGGGACGGGACGCGGGGCTGGGATAGTTTAGCTGGAGTGGCGGGGGCTTTCAGCGACGAAGGCGTGAACGCCTTCACACGCCCGCTTGCGCGGCGCCATCGCGGACGAACGGATACTTGACCGCGCGCACCGGGATCCGGCGACCGCGAATGTCCACGGTGATCTCGCCCAGTTCGCCGGCCGGGACCCGCGCCAGCGCGATCGCCTTGCCCAGGGTTGGCGAGAAGGTTCCGGACAGGATCTCGCCCTCGCCGGCTGCGGTGAAGACAGGCTGGCCGTGGCGCAGCACGCCCTTGTCATCGAGTACCAGCCCGACCATTTGCCTCGGTACGCCGGCGGCCTGCTGCGACTCCAGTGCCGGGCGTCCGTTGAAATCGCGATCGGCGTCGAGCGCTACCGTCCAGGCCAGGCCGGCCTCAAGCGGCGACACCGTCTCATCCATGTCCTGGCCGTACAGCGCCATGCCGGCTTCCAGGCGCAGCGTGTCGCGTGCACCGAGGCCGGCCGGCTTCACGCCGGTGGCGAGCAGGCGATTCCAGAACTGCACCGCATCGGCTTCGGGGACCATGATCTCGAAACCATCCTCGCCGGTGTAACCGGTACGGGCGACGAACATGCCATCGGCTTCGGTCGCCACGAACTTGCCGAGCTTGGTCACCGCCTTGGCAGCGGCGGGCGTCAGCAGGCCGATTACCTTGTCACGCGCGTTGGGACCCTGCACGGCGACCATGGCCAGGTCACGGCGCTCGCGGATGTCAATGTTGAACGGCGCCGCCTGCGCGGTAATCCAGGCCAAGTCCTTGTCCCGGGTGGCGGCATTGACCACCACGCGGAAGAACTGCTCGTCCATGTAATAGATGATGAGGTCGTCGATGACGCCGCCGTTGCCGTCGAGCATGCACGAGTACAGGGCCTTGCCCGGCTTGGCCAGCTTGTCCACCGAGTTGGCGGCCAGCTTGCGCAGGAAGGCACGCACCCGGTCGCCGCGCATGTCGAGCACGGTCATATGCGAGACATCGAACATGCCGGCATCGCGGCGCACAGGGTGGTGTTCGTCGATCTGCGAGCCGTAGCTGATCGGCATGTCCCAGCCGCCG
>JANPDF010000172.1:0-17184 GCA_031431355.1 Gammaproteobacteria bacterium | reverse complement strand
TGGCCACGCGCATCGACATCACCGTCGCCAACCTGTCGATCCTGAAGACCGGCAAGGCCAAGGCGATCCGCTTTTCCACGCTGGAATCGATCTGCGAGGTTCTGCAGTGCCAGCCGGGTGACCTGCTGGCATTCGACCCGTCGATTGCATCCTACGAGTAGCCAAGGCGCGGCAGCCGACCTTGGCCTATAATCCGCGCCGAGCGTGTCCGCGGGGAAGGTGGACGCCACACCAGTCCAGCCGCCTGCCATGGGGACATTGACGTTCCGGGTGCGCGCAGCCGAGGAAATCCCGCGTGTCATCAGATGCTGCTGCCGCTTCGCCCGAGCCTGTCCAGGCAGTGCCGGTCGCCAACGATGCGTGGTACCTGCACAGCCAGGGCCGGCAGTTCGGGCCGCTGACCGAAGACGAGATGTGCGGTTATTTCCGCGCCGGCATGGTCAAGGCCGGTGACGAGATCGCGGTCCCGCTGCAATTTGGAACGGTTCCGGCGACCACGGCCGCTACGATGCTTGGCGTGGCAGCGCCCTCGCCATCGGAAGCCGGGCCGGTGCTCGTCACGTCCTACTTCATGCCACCGGCCGAGCGCCAGGGCCTCTCTCCTGTGTACGTGCTTGGGGCGATCGTCGCGGTGATTGGCTTGGTGTACCTGAGCGTGCACAGGCCGGCATTGCGTATATCTCCGGTGGCGGACATCTCGCCGGCGGTCGTGACGGTTCCCTCGCAGGCGCAATCGACTGGAACACACGCCGTCGAGCCGCCCCGCGCAGCCGAGGCCCAACCGCAGCCGGTTGCGCCGGCCACGACCGAACCGACGCAAGAAGTGGCGCCGCTGATCGTCGACGTTGCTCCGACGGCGACAGTCAGCTCAACGTCGTCCGGCGCGGACGCATGGTCGTTGGAGGCGCATCGACTCAATGAGGTCGGCGATTGGGCGGGGCTGAAGATCCATGCCGAAAAATGGGCGACGGTGCAGCCGGACCGCGAGCTGCCCTGGTGGTACCTGGGTGGCGCACAAGCCCGACTCGGCCAATATCCAGCGTCGATCGATGCGTACAAGCATGTACTGGCCCTAAGCCCCAACCATTTCCGCGTGCGCTGGGCGCTTGCTGACCTCTACCTGCGCGTGAACCAATTCCGCGACGCAGCCGACATCCTCAACGCGCTGACGTCGGAATCCCCTGCCACCGCCGGACTCTGGAACGACCTGGGTATCGCGATGGACAACCTCGGTGAATACGACGAAGCCGTGGCGTCCTTCCAGAAGGCGGTGCAACTGGATCCCGACTACCGCCAGGCCTGGGCAAACCTGGCGCAGTGCTACGCGCATTTCGGTTACGCGGACAAGTCGAAAGCTGCGTTGGTGCAAGCCAACGCGCGCTGAGCATTCAGCTCTGTGGGAAGTCGAATTTAAAGACCGTTGCGCGCGCTGAGCTGCGCCCGGCGAATCGCTGCGCGAACGCGCGCAGTTCCGGATAGGCATCGAGCGACAGCACTTCGCGAAACTCCAGGTGTTCGAGCAGGCAGAACAGCGAGACCTCGAGGAAGCTGAGGTCGCGCTCCGGCGGCAGCGTGCCGATCGCGCGGATAGCGTTGGTTTCCAGCCAGTCCATCGCGCCGAGCAGGCTCGCGCGAAGTTTTTCCTGGTGGACATTGTCAAGGTCTACGCCAGAGGCCTTGCCCATGATCAGGCCGACTTCCGTGGACATGGCGGTCAGCACCAGTTCCTGAGCATTGGCGGCGACTGGGCGCTGCAGGTCTTCCGGCCACACGATATCCAGGCTCAGCTCCGAGCAAGCCACGAGCTCGCGCGAGATCGGCAGCGAGCCGAACCAGATGCCCGCGTCAGTTTCCAGCGTCGGCATCTTTAGCGCCGGATGTCCGCCGTAGTCTTCCGGGTCGACCGACATCAGGTCGCGAATCAGGTGGAACTCGTACTCGACCCCGGCTTCGACGGCGAAGATGCGCGGGATGCGCGTGAAGTGCGAGCTGGAACGACCGTACAGGTGCATGCGTTCGGCTGCCTGTGGAACTGGGGCGCAATTAGGCTAGCAGACACTTGCTGCTTTGTAGCGGGCAAGAGGCAGTTTCCGACAATGAACGAAACGTATCCCGACAGCGGTCGGGAGTGCGTCCGGCGCATGTTGGAGGCATTCGCGGAGCCTCGAATGCCCATCATCTCCAGTTTCTTCGGAATCTACGTGCGCATGTACTTTGCCGATCACGGCCCGCCGCACATTCACGTCGAATACCAAGGCCACGAAGCGTTGATTGCAATTTCCTCAGGAGCCGTCCTTGCCGGCACGTTGCCGCGGCGGGCCTTATCCTTGGTCGGACAATGGCGGCTGGATCACGCCCAGGAACTGGAGCAGAATTGGCTTCGAGCCCAAGCCCTGCAGCCGCTGGTGCGTATTCCGGGAGCAGACAATGATTAAGATCGTCGCCGCCGACCTCGTGAACGAGCACGAGATCCGATTGCGCTTCTCGGATGACAGCAGTGGCGTCTTCGACTTCTCCCCATTCATGGAGGCCGGAACAGCAATGACTGACCCCCTGTGCGATCCGGCGTTTTTTCGCAGCTTCTACCTCGAGCTGGGTGCCTTGGCATGGCCCAACGGATTCGACTTGAGCGCGGCGTCGCTACAACAGCGACTCGACGAGCAGGGGCGGTTGCGTCGCTCATCCGCTGCGGCGTGATCTCGAGGGGCTACCGCGCCGCTGACTGAAGCATCTCGGCCATCCGCTGGTGGATGACATTGATCGCCTTCAGCGGCCGGATCATCACCTTGAAATCGATGATCTGGCCACTGTCGTTCCACTTGATCAGGTCGATGCCATTGATCACGACGCCATCGATCTCAGTCTCGAATTCCAGCATCGCATCCGACTCGCCGACGATCTCCCGCACATAGCGAAAGCCCGGCCCGAAGAAAACGTGGAAGGCCGCGCCCAGGTACATGGCTGCCAGCTTCTTGCCGCGTTGCGGCGTGTGCACGACCGGCGAATGGAAAACCACGTCCTCCGCCAGCAACGCGTTCAGGCCGGAAGGGTCCTGGGTGCGGACCAGGCGATGCCAGGTTTCGAGCGGATGATCGGTCATGGCGCCCGCGCCGCCTGCAATTCGCGCGCGAGCGCCTCCGCGCTCTTGCTCGTTTCGTTCATCACGATGCCCGATACCTTGAGCGTGGCCACCCAGTAGCGCAGGTTCGCCAGCAGCGTGTCGGTGCTTCGATAAGTGTCCAGCAACGCGGCCGCGGCCTCGTCGCTGATCGGCGACGGGCAGTCGATCAGTTGCTGGCGGGTGCCGACGAGCTGCCGGTAGCATTTCGTCCAGACGTATTCCTGCACCGCCCATGGCGTCAGTCCGCGAACTTGCCGCCGATACTCCGGGTCGTGGCGCAGGATGCTGGCGCGCATGCTGCCAACGCCGGTGACGCGGTAGTAGTCGGCGAGCTGGCTTCGCAGCTGCTCGGGCTCGACCAGCGCGAGGTCGCCGGTATCGCGCATCTCGAGGAACGCGGTGTCTTCCAGTTCGATGGGCATCAGTTGGCTGGCCTGATAATAGGCGAGCACCGTCTTCCAATTCGATCCCTCCACGAGCTCGGCGGTCTCGGCATGGCTCATCGCGGCGCGACCGTAATCGGCCACCTGGCGCCAGAAAGCTTGCGTCGCGTCGATGCTCGCCCGGTCCGCGACCAGGCTGGCATGCAGGCGGCGATAGTAGCCGTCCGCGCGGTCGCGGGCATGCCGCTCGTCGTTCCAGTTGCTGACCTGCAGCGCAACCAGGATGCCGACCACCACGATCAGCAGCTCGATCGTCGCCGCGGTCCAGTCGTAGACGCGCAGGCGCGAGGAGAGTTTGGCGAGGCTCATGGTTGAAGCATTCTCCAGCAACTGGACGTGGGTAGGCTAGCAGAGCTAACTGTTCAAATGGCTTTGCCGACAGTGCGGACTTCGTCGGGGTAGTACTTGGCTACGCCGCGACGGTGCGGCCGCAGTTGGTTGAACTGAGCCTGCCGGTCGAGCTGCTCGCCGCGTTGTGACAGCCGCTTCAATGTGGAGAAAACCATGCCGAAACTGCGCGTGCAAAGCTTTGGCCTTTCCCTCGATGGTTACGGCGCGGGGCCTGGTCCTGCGCAAACGCGCTTGAGCCACTCGCCACCGGGTCCTCGGTCAGCCTGTCATACTTCGCGCATTCCGCAGCCAGCACAGCCTGATGAACACAGAACCAAAGAAATCGCGCCTTGCGCACGTGCCCAGCATCCTCGGTGGCACGGCCGCACTGATCGCCGCTGTGACCACGCTGTACGTGAACCTGCGTAGTGATCCGCAGATTGCGCCGGAGCCTGCGCCGCAGGCCAATGTCGCGCCGGCAGCGGCCGCCGCCAGCGCGCCCGCGAGCGCAGCGTCGACTGAGCCGCGGCGCATGCTGTTGCGGCTCGATCGCGTGCAGGTAAACGACGATGGCTCGGCCGGCAGCACCGACTGGACCTTCGAGGTCAGCGTCGATGGCGATCCGCTGTTTTCGGTGCCGATGCCCTCGCTCAACGACAAGCCCGGCGAGAGCCTCGCCCGCCCCAAGGATCGCGATCAGGCCTCCGCAGAAGTGGAGTTGCCCGTTGGCAAGAACGTCGAGCTCTCGGTCAAGGGCTGGAAGAAGGACGGCTGGCTGCCCGGCTCGAGTGCCGAAGTCAGCGGCAAGGCCTGGTTGGGCTACAACAAGACCGTGGTCACTCTGCAGACCGACAAGCCGAAAGGCCCGCAGTTCGTGGTGTATTTCTCGGCCACGCCGGCGAAGTGAGCCGAGTCTCGCGAGTGGGCGGGGGCTAGTCCTCGCCTCTCGCAATCGAGTGGCTTAGCTGCGAATGAAGTCGAGCAGATCCTTGCTCAACCGATCCTTGTGCGTGGCGAACAGGCCATGCGGCGCGCCTTCGTATTCGATCAGTATCGACTGCGCGATGCCTTTGGCGGCAAGCCGTGCCGAAGCGTCGATCGGAACCGTCTGATCCTCGGTGCCATGGATAATCAGCGTCGGCACCTTGAAGGCGGCCAGGTCGGGGCGGAAATCGGTGCTGGAGAACGCGCGCATGCAGGCGAGCGTCGGCTTCAGGCCGGCCTGCATCGCGATGCCATGCGCCCACTGCAAGACTTCGCTGCTGACCTGGGGACCAGGGCCGCCGACGCCGAAAAACTTCTTGAAGAATTCAGTGAAGAACTTCGCGCGATCCTCCTTGAGCCCGGCAGCCGTCTTGTCGAAAGCGGCCTGCTCGGTGCCGGCCGGATTGTCGGCAGTCTTCAACCGAAACGGCAGGATCGAGCCCACCAGCGCGGCCTTGGCCACCGACTTGCCGCCATGCCGGGACATGTAGCGGGCCACTTCGCCGCCACCCATCGAGAAGCCGACGATGATCGCGTCCTGCGCGCCGGTGTGCGCGATCACCGCGGCCAGGTCATCGGACAGCGTGTCGTAGTCGTAGCCGGTCCATGGCTGCGAGGAACGGCCGAAGCCGCGTCGGTCATAGGCGAGCGCGCGATAGCCGGCGTCGGCGATCGCCATCGCCTGGTCATCCCAACTGTCGGCCGAGAGCGGCCAGCCGTGCATCAGGATCACCGGCGTGCCGCTGCCCCAGTCCTTTACATACAGCTTGGTCTTGTCCGTGGTCGCGAGGTAGTTCATGGCTTGTCTGTCCGGCAACGATGGTGACGAACAGTATTTACGCGCCAGATGAATGGCGGATGTCCGGCAACCGATCCGTCCCCATACCATCGCTTGATCGCACCGCTCGTGGGCATATGCTCGGTAGGCAGCAGCCACCTCCACGTTCAAGAGTGCACGTTGAAGCAACCATGCCGCGAGCATCCTCAGCACCTGCTCCACCCACGGTTGTTGTCCATGGCGATGGCGACAGGATCGCGCTGGATGGGGTTCTGGATCTTCACTCGCTCGACCAGGCCAGGGACGCGCTCGGTCAATGGCTCAAGTCACGCAAGCCCCGGGCGCTCGATCTGCGCAAGCTCAGCGGGCTGGACACTTCCGGCGCCTTGTTCCTTTGCGAATTGCGCGACAAGAAAGTTGAATTGACCGGCATCAGTGTCGAGCACCAGCAACTCCTCGATCTGATCTGCGGCCTCGAGCGCAAACCGCTGACCAAGCCGAAAGCTATCCCGAGGTGGCGTGAGTTCATCCTTGAGCTCGGCAAGGGTGCTGACACCATCGGACGTGATGCCTACGACCTCGTCGTGTTCGTCGCTCGCGCGCTGAACGCGCTTGGCCACGCATTGTTGCATCCTTCCGAGCTGCGACCGGCGTCGATTTCCCGGCAGATCACCGAGACCGGCATCAAGGCACTGCCAATCGTCGGCGTCATGGCGATCATGATCAGCGTAGTCATCGGCTACCAGGGACTCGTGCAATTGCGTCCGTACGGCGGCGATGATTTCATGATCAATCTGGTGGCGGTGTCGATGCTGCGCGAGATGGGTGTGCTGATCACGGCGATCATGGTGGCAGGCCGCTCCGGGTCTGCATTCGCCGCCGAGATCGGCGTGATGAAGTCGCGCGAGGAGATCGATGCGCTGGAAGTGATGGGGCTGGGCGCGATGCAGCTGCTGGTGGTGCCGCGCCTGATCGCAATCATGATCACGCTGCCGCTGCTGACCTTCTTCGCCGACATCATGGGCCTGATCGGTGGCGCGATACTTTCGCAATCACTGCTCAACATCGCTCCGATGCCCTATCTGGATCGATTGCAACTGGCTATCGACAGCAGCGACCTGTTCGTCGGACTGATCAAGGCGCCGATCTTCGCGTTCTTCATCGGCGCGATCGGCTGCATGCATGGACTCAGGGTAGGCGGCTCGGCGGAAAGCGTCGGTCGCGAGACCACCCGTGCCGTGGTCAAGGCGATTTTCCTGGTCATCATCTTCGACGCGTTGTTTTCCGTCATGTTCGAAAGGCTGGGCCTGTGAGCGCCGGCAAGCGAAAGCCTTCGGAACCGATCCTGAGCGCGCACGGTATCGTCAACCGGTTTGGCAAGCAGGTGGTGCATGACAAGATCGACCTTGACGTGCGCTCCGGAGAAATACTCGGTATCGCCGGTGGCTCGGGATCGGGAAAGTCGGTGCTGCTCAAGACGCTGATCGGCCTGCACCGGCCCAACAGCGGCAAGGTTCTGGTCAATGGCAAGGCCGTTGAAAGCATTGGGCCCACCGAGAAGGCTGCATTGATTGGTGTGTTGTTCCAGCAGGGTGCGCTGTTTTCTTCGCTGTCGGTCGCGCAGAACGTCATGTTGCCAATGCGCGAGTGCACGAAGCTGCCGATCAGCGAGCAGGAGAAGCTGGCCGCGGTCAAGCTCGAGTTGGCCGGAATGGCTGCGGACAGCGCGCTGAAGTTTCCGTCGCAGCTTTCGGGCGGCATGGTGAAGCGGGCCGCGCTTGCCCGTGCGCTCGCCCTTGATCCACGCATCCTGTTTCTCGACGAGCCCACGTCCGACCTGGACTCGCTCACTGCCAGCGGCATCGATGAGCTGATCCTCAGGCTCAACAAGGGTCTCGGAATCACCGTGGTGATCGTCACCCACGATCTCAACACGCTGTTCACCATCTGCGATCGCGTGGCGGTGCTGGCGGACGGGAAGATCACCGTTGACACGGTAGACAAACTCACGCGCTCCGCCGATCCGTGGATACACGATCTCCTGCACAGCCCACGGGCGCAGGGCGCGCTACACGCAAGGAAATCAGGCCATGGAATCGGATAAACGCTACTTCCTCGAGGGACTCTTCGTCATCGGATTCTCGATTGCGCTGGTGTTTTTTTTCATCTGGCTCACTCGCTCCGGCAACAAGGATGACGTGCTGTACCGCATCCACTTCGAAGAATCAGTGAGCGGGCTGTCTTTGGGCGATCCGGTGAAGTATCTCGGCGTCGACGTCGGAATGGTGGAATCCATGACCATCAAACCCGACGATCCGGGCCGGGTTGAAGTTGACGTCAAGCTGCGCAAGGACACGCCGGTCCGGACCGATACCAGGGCCACGCTGCAGTTCAAGGGCATAACCGGTGCATATTTCATCGAGCTTGATGGCGGCAGTCTCAAGGCGAAGTACCTTGTGGCGGAAACGCCGGCGGGCCAGGTTCCGGAAATCCCCTCGAAAAAGAGCAGCTTCAATACCTTGCTTGAGGAGTTGCCGAAGGTGGTTGCAAAATTCTCCGGGATCGAAGACCAGACCAAGAAGGTGATCACCGACATCGGCGCAGTCACCGCCAAGGTCAAGGAGAATCCATCGCTGCTGCTCAGGCGACCGAAGAAGGCCAGTGGCGACAAGCAGAAATAAGTGCCAATTCCGCGAGCTGCGCTTGCGATGGATGAACCTGACCCGTCTGCGACAGGAATTTGGATTCATCCAAATAACGCTTAGCTCACACCACGTGGCGCATGGTGTATTGGCACTACGACAAAACGTCGTAAAGGCCACTCAGATTCGTTCGCATCATTCGGCGTACTGAGCATCTCGTTCCTGCAATAGCAGGAACACTTGGCTTCGGCCAAATACGCTTCGTGAATCAGCGGAGCGTCAATAAAAAGGCACAAATCTCATGAGCAATAGCCCTATCACTACCCGTTCGCCAAGCAGCAAGAACGTCGTCGATGCCGCGGTCGCCAACGGCTCGTTCAAGACCTTCACCAACGCGCTTAGCAAGGCAGGAATGGTCGATAAGCTCCAAGGCAAAGGCCCGTTCACCCTGTTCGCACCCACCGATGCAGCATTCGAGAAGCTTCCGGCCGGCCAGCTCGCCAACCTGCTCAAGCCCGAGAACAAGGATGAACTCGTTTCGATCCTGAATTACCACGTGCTCGCCGGCCGCTCCAGTGCCGCAGAAGTAGCCAAGATGCCGATGGTGAAGACCATCAACGGACTGTCCGCGCAGATTGAGCTCAGCGGCACCACGGTATCCATCGAAGGAGCGCTGATGACTGAGCCGGACATCGCATCAAGCAATGGTGTGTTGCACGGCATCGACCAGGTCAATATTCCGAATACCAGGCACTAACACCTTGGAGCAAGGATGCTCGAAAGTGGCGGGGCGCAAGCTCCGCCATTTTTCGGTAACCCGCGCGTGGCTTTAGCCGCACCCGATCATTGCATGGGTCAGGGGCCTGCTGCTATCCGGGTCGGCGCCACCTGAAACGATACCTGCTTGCTGCCCTCGGGCAGCCATTGCCGGCCTACTTCGCGGAATCCCCGGCTCGCGTGGAAGCGCTGCGAGGTCTCGTTAAGTGGTGAGCAGTAATACTCGCAGACGATGCGCGGGATGCCGTGCTCGCGCGCCCAGTCGAACAGGTCTGCGTAAAGAACTGTGCCCAGACCAGCGCCGCGGTGTGCGCTCGACACAGCGATCCGGTCGACGTAGAGAAAGCTGTCGTAGTGTCCGCTGAACCAGCTGTAGTTGGGGCTGTCGTAGGCCGCGCCGTCGCGGAGGGCGAGCAGAAAGGCCGCGATGCCGGCATCGCCCACTGCGACGCGGTGGTAGGCGGCCTGTGCATCGAGGCTAGCCATCCGCGCTGCGTCCATCGGGCTCAGCAGCGATTCCGATTCCAGGTTCAGCGCCAGAATGGCCGGGTGGTCGGCGGCGGTGGCGTCACGAACGACGAAGTCCATCTCACTTTCCTAGTCGATGGGTAGACCGATCGCCGCAGCAATCAGTTAGTGATCGCATGCGCGCTCAGCGCGCTCCACTCGTCCGCGCCGGGAAAGCTATCCACCAGGTAGCGTGGCGGGCTCTCTGCGGTCTGCTGCATTCGAGGTCCGCAGATTTCAATCGCTCGCTGCCACGGCACCCGCACGAACTCAGCGTCCTCGCCTTCCGGCATCAGCGCGACGGTGTCGGTCATGGGCAACAGGGATTTCACGCCCTCCGACCAGACGCAATAACTTTCCCAATGGTCGTCGTTGCCGAGCAGAGCGCAGTCCGCGACGAACACGTCCCGACCCGAGCCCTCGTGCAGGGCGTCCAGTTCCTCGCGCTGAACGGCGTAGTTTTCGGCTCGATGCTGCACGAAAAGTGTGTGGGCAAGGGTGGCGACGCTGGCGGGAGGCTCGAACTCCTGCCAGCCCTCGGGCCCGCGCCCGCAGAGCGTGACCGACATCGGCCACGGTTCCTCGCGCAGGCAGCGCGATGCTTCAGCCAACATCGCCGCGATCCCTCGCTCGGAGCGTTGGTCGGCCGCCAGCAGGATGCCGCGATTGCACGGCAGGAAAACCGCATGCGCAGCGAACGGAAGCCCAGCCACGACGGAGTCGAGCTGGAGCATCGACTCGCCATAGGAGTCGTCCGATGCCAGGGAGAAGTAGCCGCGACCGCTGTCTAGCCAACTGGGTTTGCTCAGCCGGGCGAGGTTCGCCACGGCGCGCTCCAATACTTCCGCCCTGGGCTGAGCCCAGGTGTCCAGGTGTTCGCCCTTGACGTAGCTCACGTAGCTGCCGAAGTCGTACACCAGGCGAATGCGCAAGTCGCCCGCCAGCGGGAACACGATGGGGTCCATCGTTGCCCCGGAAGCCCGGCTCCGGATCTCCAGTGTGGTCTCCACGAATTCCGATCTCACAACCGGATAGATATTTTTCGCCGCCCCCACCCAGAGCTCGGGGATTTCCCGCGAGTGCGAGAACGCGAGGTCAGCGTACTTGCGAATCATGGCCGCCCGGCCGAATACCCCGGTCGAGCTGTATTCCATGAAAAGGCTGTGTAGCGATACTTCTGTGCCGCCCGGTTGCATCAAGGATCCGCGTTCGGCATCGAATTTCCATTCGCCACTCTCGGCAGGCATCGCCTGCAGCAGACGGGCGGCGAAGCGGTGGAAAGTGGGCCGTAGGCCCAGGAATTCGAGTATCTTCATCCTTGGATTATAGGGGCTGCGCGGCGACTTCCGCGCCAATCCATGGTGGACTTCAGGGCTCAGCCAGAGCCTGCACCCCACCCGAAATGATTCGTGCCTTCCCGGTGTTGCCCACCGTCACCTTCAAGGTCGAACTCATTGCTCCGGAAGCGCCGGTGCGCGCTGCCAGCTCGCGCAACAAACTGACCTGCCAGCGCAGCAGGAAGCGGTCGCGCCAGGCAAGGTCGAGGCCCTTGAATGCCGCGTTGACCAGCTTTCGTTCGGCCGCCGAGCCGAGGGCTGGAACGCCGGCCAACGCGCTCAGTGCCTTCGCCTGCTTCAGTTCCCTGATCACGCCCAGCGCGCTGCCGGTGTGCTGCGTCAGGTAGGCAACCGAGCCCGCGGGAATAGGGCGAGTGCTCGTTCCTTCGAACGATTGCAGGTCGTGCGATGCGTCGGTGAGATGCCGCGCTACGTATTTCGCTACGGAGTCGGTTCGCGTCACGTCGATGCCCTTCTTGCCAAGCAATACGGAAACGGCATCCACGTAGGCTTTCGCGCGTGAGGCCGGAGTCGCGCGCTCCGGGTATTGCTCCATGCGTTGCAACGCCACGGCAAGGGCGCGGCCCAGGTCGGCGTCGGAGAGTGTCCCAAGCGCCGCGAACAGTGCTGGATTGGCGAATGCCGCCTGATCAATGGTGAGGCCGACTTCCATTTCGACCTTCTTGCCAATCGCGCCGTCCTTCTCGAGTGTCGTAACCAGCCAGTCGATCTGACTCTCATCGATCACGCCCCACACGCAGGCGTAGTCCGCCACCGCCAGCAGCCAGCGTTGATCGGCCTTTCGCGTCGCCGAGGCATAGGCAAGGCTCAGCGCAAAGCTCCAGCGGCCAGCGTTGCCAGCGGGGCCAGCCGCCACGAAATCGGCATCGAACTCACCGCTGCATTTCGCCGACGTGCCGAGCACCGTTTCCTCGCGCGAACGCGAGCCTTGCAGTGCCATTCGCCGCTCGACCTGCATCGGTGCACTGGCTTTCGCGCCAGCGACCATCCGCGTCGATTCGGTCCATTGCGTTTCGGCGCTGTCCTTGTCGGAATAAAACCGGCCGAGGTTCAGGCCCAGTGAAATCGTGCGCTTGACCGACGCCTGGTTGAGGAAAAGTCCGAGAACAACGTTCCTGTTGGCAGGTTCGGCTGCGACCAGCACCTCGTTAGCGTCCAGGCCGAGCAGCGAGCGGTGCCAGCGGTCGAAGTCTGCATGGCCGCGCAACAGTTTCGCCTTGAGCACGCTGGCATCGCTGGCGATGCGCCGGTACTCGAAACTCACACCGCGCTCGATGCGGGTGCGCGCCATCTTGAGCAACGCCGCTTCGATCCTTTCGATGCGTTCCAGCAACCCGCGCAATGCCTTGGTCGCATCCTTGGCCAGCGCGGGCAGCCTCGAGGCGGCCAGCAGTTCGTCGAGGTTTCCGCCAACCTGGTCGGCCAGGTTCTCGGCGAGGTTGTCGACGATTGAGGCAGCCTTCGCCATCTGGTCGAGGGTCAGGCCGAGCTGGCTTACCGTGGGATCCACGCTCCGCGCCAGCCGGGTCACCGTCTGCAGCTGTTGCAAGCGCGTCAGCAGCAAAGGCAACCCCTGCGCATCGATGGCCGCGTCGAGCTGGTCTGCTACGCCATCGATTTCAGCGCGCACCTTCGCCACGGTGCTGTCGTAGAAGCCAAGCACCGTTTCCAACTGTTCGCGAACGGCGGCGATCCGTTCCGGCTGCACGCCAAGCAACTGGGCGGCGAGATTGGCTAGCAGGTCACGGGCCATGTCTGGCTTCTCGAGGCGAGCCGTTGCGCTGGCGCCGCCCTTCACCGAGAACGCGCCGCTGCTGGCGCGATTGAGCGAGATCGCGATGTAGTCGGCATCCACGCCGGAGAACACCAATCGGAACGAATCGCTGATCGTGATCGCGACGGCCAGGCCGGCCTTGAGATCCACGGCAAGGTTGAGCGGCTTGTCGCCGGTGACCAGCCCTTGCAAGGGGGTGATCGGGCCAGTCAGCACGTCGGCCCAGTTGAATTCCAGTTTCGCCGACAGGGTGCCGCCGACCGCGACGTAGGCGGCTTGTCCGGGCGCGAGTTGGCGAACGTCGCCGGAGTCGAGCACGAACGGAATGCCACCCGCTTGCCGAAGCGCCTGCGCCAGCGTCGCGCTTGCCGACGCCGGCAGGTAGGCGCCCAGTGCGATGCGACCCTTGCCGCTGACCGCGAGCGTGGCGGGACCGTTGCTGCTGCCTATTTTTCCGGTCGCATCACCGGTGAGCTCGTACTTGATCCACGCTTGCCCATCCGTTGGAGTCAGGATCGCACTGGGTTTGGTGCTGTCTTTCTTCGCTGCGCCGAAGATGGCATCCGGATCGATATCAGCCTTGCTGGCGAACACGCGCACGGCGACGCGGCCCTGCGCACCGGCGGCAACTTTCCACTGTCCGCCGCCGAGGGTCCGCTTCAGATCACGCTTCGTTTCCAGTTGCAGGCTGGGGTCACCATTGGCGGCGATCGCGCCCAGCTTGGTGGCGAGCGTTTCCGCGTGCGTCGTTACGATCTTGAAAGTCGCGTCGAAATCCATGAAGCGGAGTCCTCAGGGATGCAGCCAGAATGCGAAGTCGGCGAATTGCTCGCGCTTCCACCAACCTGGGCGGCCCACGCCGTACCGGAAGTTGCTGGCGCCGGCCTGGCTTTGCAGCGGCGATGACAGCTCGCCGGCCTTATCGCGTGTTGCGGCGTGGCCATCTGACTCCGGCACCACCGCCACGATATGTCCGGGCCTGCCGTTCTCCTTGCGCCTGGCGACGATCAAGGCCACGGCGCCGTGGTTGGCTTCCTGCTGCAATTCGACGGGCGAGCCGGTTCGTTGCCAGCCAAATCCCGGGCCGAACTCGCGCAGCCAGTGGAACAGGCCGTTGGCGCGCATCTCGTATACGGTGTTCTCGATCAGCGGCGCGATCGGCCGGCCACGGCTGAGTTCGGCGATTGCGGTGGCGGACCACCAGGTGCGCGGCAGGTAAGCGCCGGCGAGGTGGCAGTAGTCATGGCAGTAAATGTTGCAGAAGGTCGCGCCGGAACGTGGCTTGTAGCGCCTGTGCGCAGGATTGTCGACGGCAAGCCAGGCAATGATGGCGTGCAGCTCGCGCTGGCGCTCTTTTGCACTGGCGCCTCGACGGGCGGGCAGATTCGGCTCGTTCAAGGGATGCGCGCCGGCGATGTCCCTGCGGCGCGTTATGGTTCCGGCTTTTCGCGGCAGGTCGACCGCGATGATCGCGGTCTGTGGCGGCGTGGCGTCCGCAGCGATCTCCGGATGCCTGCCATCGACCTGGACGAGGAACGCTGCCGACGCAAAGCCATGCAGTCTCGCGCCATCGAGGGCGGTGGTCACTTCAAGGAAACCGCGCTGCTGCTTCGTCGACACCGGGCGCACCAAGTGGCCATCCGGAAGCTGCGCAATCACGTTCGCCGAGACCGGAGCGCTGACCTTGGGTGTGCTGCGCAATCGCAGGGTAGAGTGGCGGGTGTCGACCCGGAAAAGGGAGTCGGCCTTGGTCATGGTGTCGCCTTCGGGCCAGGCAGCCCGGCTAGGCCGATGCTACACCCCGGCAGGGGAGGAGCCGGCGTTTCGTGACCGGGCCCAGGGCTTGCGCAAGCTCGTGCCCTTGTCCAGATGACTTATGTCACACGCCTTGGCGAGCATAAACCGTCAGGATTCGCTACCTGTATCGAGTCCTTCGAATGAAACGCACCCCCTTGTTCCTGGCGCTGTTGGCCCTTTCCGGCGTCGCGGGCGCCCAGACCGTGCCAGCGGCGGCCCCGCACGACATCCCCCGGCTGCCCGAGGGCATCGTGATCGACGGCCAGCTCGGCGACGCCGCCTGGGCCCAGGCGGCTGAATACGAACTTGGCTACGAGATCTCGCCCGGCGACAACACCGCGGCGCCGGTCACGACCAAGGCGCGCATCGGCTACACCAACGAGGCCCTGTACGTCTCGTTCACGGCCATGGACCCCAAGCCGGGCGAGATCCGCGCCCACTTGCGCGACCGCGACGCTGCCTACCGCGACGACTGGATCGGCATCATCGTCGACACTTTCGACGACCAGCGCCGGGCCTACGAGTTCTTCGTCAATCCCTTTGGCGTGCAGATGGACCTGATCAATGATCAGGCTACCGGCAACGAGGACGACTCCTGGGACGGCCTGTGGACCAGCGCCGGCCGCATTACCGCCACCGGTTATGAAGTCGAGATGCGCATTCCGTTCGCCACGCTGCGCTTTCGCGACACCGAGCAGGCCAAGCGCTGGGCGCTGAGTCTGCTGCGCACCCACCCGCGTAATGTCCGCTACCAATATTCCAACAACAAGGTAAGCCGCGACTCCAACTGTTTCCTGTGCACCTTCGACAAGTTCGAAGGCATGGCCGGCGTGAAGCCGGGCAGCAACCTGGAAGTGGTGCCGACCATCACCGTCGCGCGGCCGGAGTATCGCGACAGCGAAGCCGATGACTGGCAGAACGATGGCGTCAACATTGAACCTGGCGTCGACGTTTCCTGGGCGCCATCGCCCAACATGACCCTCAACGGCACCATCAATCCGGACTTTTCCCAGGTCGAGACCGACCAGGCGCAGCTCAATCTCAACGACGCCTTCGCCCTGTTCTTTCCAGAGAAGCGGCCGTTCTTCCTGGAAGGCGCCGATTATTTCCAGACCCAGTTCGACGTGCTCTATACCCGGCAGATCTCGGACCCTTCGTGGGGCCTGCGCGTAACCGGCCGCGCGGGCGACGGCGCCTACGGCGGCTTCGTCGCGCAGGACACCACCACCTTGCTGCTGGTGCCCGGCGTGCTCGGTTCGGGCTTCGTGCAGCTGGACCAGAAGGCCGACGTCGCCGTCGGTCGCTACCGCTATAACCTCGACAAGAACACCACGCTCGGCGTGATCGGCACCTTCCGCCACGGCGAGGAGTACGCCAATGACCTGATTGGTGTCGACGGCCGCTGGCAGAAGGGCGCGCACACGGTGACCGCGCAGGTCTTGCGCAGCGACTCGGAGTACCCGCTGTGGCTGGGCTTCGACGATGCCTCGCCGTCGGGAACGGCCAAGCGCGCGTATTACGAGTTCGGCAATCGCGCCTGGAACTTCGTGGTCGGTCGCGTCGATGTGGATCCGGGCTTCCGCGCCGACCTCGGCTTCATCGGCCAGGTCGGCTACGACAAATCGGTGATCGGCGGCGGGCACACCCTGTATGGCAAGAGCGGAGCGAAGATCACGCGCGTCAACTTCTATGGCGACTTCGACATCACCCACCGCTTCGACGGCCAGTTGCTGGAGCGCGAGCTCGAGGGCCGCATCAATGTCCAGGGCCCGATGCAGAGCAGCATCAACCTGTTCGGCATGAGCCGCGTCCGCTTCTGGGACGAGCAAATGTTCGACGAGAACAACATCGGCATGAGCGCGAGCATTACTCCGCGGTCCGGGGTGCGCTTCGGCTCCGGGATCAGCGGCGGGCAGCGCATCGACCTGCGCGAATCGCGCGAAGGTCGCTACATGTCCATTGATGCGTGGGGCCAGTTCGATATTGGCCGCGGAATTGAAATCAGCCCGAACATCGTCTGGTCGCGCCTCAAGCGTGACGGGGGTACGGCCTACAGCGCGCTGGTATCCGACACTCGCGTCAGTTGGCAGCTCGATCCGCGCCAGCGCCTGCGCGTGACCCTGCAGGGCAGCCACGTCAAGCGCGATCCGTCGCTCTACACCGATCCCGTCAGCAAGGGCGGCAGCGACCTTGGCGGCCAGCTGCTGTATTCCTACAAGGTCAACCCGCACACCGCGTTCTACGGCGGCGTGTCCCTGGGTGGCTTCCGCGACGAAGACCACCCGAACCTGTTCGCCAACAGCCGTGGCGTGTTCCTGAAGTACAGCTACGGGTGGCAGCCCGGGGGTTGAGGCAGGGCGGGCGCAGTCACTGACCCGATTTCGTCTTGGTGCTCACCTTCTCGATGCGCCAGCTTCCCGCTTCACGCACCAGCTTGACGTCCCCAGTCATGGGCGAGCCGTCGGAATCCTTGCCGGCAATCTTCAGCTCGGCGCGATTTGCATCCGCGCGCTCGACCATTGGCTGGACGATTACACCATCATTCCCCTTTACATTGCCTGCCTCACGTTGCCGGTCTACGGCGTGATGCATGTGCAGGATGGCATCGCGCGGTCCTATAATTGGCCCAATCTCGCGCTGCTGCCACCCTTCGTGATCCGCCAGTTGATCGTG
>JANPDF010000171.1:0-3183 GCA_031431355.1 Gammaproteobacteria bacterium | reverse complement strand
GCGTTGCTTCGCCGCCGCGACTCCCGCATGGCAAGCGATGCCGCTATCAACGGTGATGACCAGGTCGGGCTGCATCTCGGCCAGGTCTTCGACCAACGCCGCCGAGAGGCCGTAGCCATGGGTAACGCGATTGGGGACGCGATAGCTCACTCGCTTCGCGCCGAGCATGCGCAGGCCGCGAACGGCGACCGCCGTCCCCGTCGCGCCATCGCAGTCGAAGTCGCCGACAACGACGATATGGAGGTCGCGGGTGATCGCGCTGAGAAGCAGATCGGTCGCGGTATCTAGCTGTCCGAGTGAATCGGGCGCGAGCAAGCCGGACAGGCTGAGTTCGGCATCGGCGGGGCGCAGCACGCCGCGCGACGCGTACACCTGTTGCAACACCTTGGGCACGTCGGCCGGCCATGGACCATGCTCGGGAATCGGACGGCGCACGATGCGCGCGGCAGGCCTCACTGGTCGACGGCCTTCCAGGCCTTGCGCCAGAAGCGCCAGCGCTGCCGCGGCTCGCAATGCAAGGCGACGCCGTCGGCAAAATCGAGCAGCAGTGACTCCCGCGACGAAGCGTTCCCAAGCGCAGGCGCGAGGTGCTCGCGCTCGATCGCTGCCCAGTCACGCACGGCGCGCAGGTCGACAAGCTTCAGTCCGGAACCGGCCGTTCCTTCGACGAGTCCAGCCAATCGCGCCAGCGCGCGCAATTCCGGATCCGGGCTGCTGAAAGAGCGCGCTGGCGAAGTAACCGCGTCGGGCAACACACCGCCACCCCAGAACCAAAGCGAGTTGACGGGCAACAAGCCCGCCGCCACACGTCGTTGATTGAGAGGGTGGTTGTGCAAGGTCACCTGCGCTTCATTGAACAGCGCCAACCAACGCTTGCCCTCCGGACCGGCGGGCATCAGCTCAAGCAAGTCCTGGCCCAGCGCCTCGACGGGCGGCACAAATTCCGGAGTCCGGGAATCTCGCGCCAATGCCAGATACCAACGCTCCGGCGCGGGCGCCGACAACGGCATCCCCGCATCACCGAACAGCGGACGCAGCGCCTGCAGGAACGATTCGGCCTCGTCGGCGGAGAGGCCGAGGTTGCCCCATGCCATCAACCGGGCGCCGCCCATGTCCGGGCGCACGTAGACCGGATCGGCGCGCAGCCACTGGTTCGCCGCCGCATCGCCCGCGTCGGCCTGCCGGGTGATGGCGGCCATGGGCCAGCCCCTGGGCACCAGGTCGAAATATCGAAGCAGCTGTGCGCGCTCGCCGGCATGCGCATCGTCCCGACGGTCTGCGCGGCCGAGCAGGTTTGCCACGGAACTTGAAATTGGCTGGCCGGAAAATCGCCGTCGCTCGGGCAACAACAGCACGCGTGGATTCAAAGGCGAATTCACCGATCAGCTGCCCTGGCTGGCTGCATCGCGCGCTATCGGCCCGGCCAAGTGTCAGCCGATGTAACGCACGGCGATGATGTCGTACTCGCGCTGGCCGCTTGGAGCATCGATGGTGATGGTGTCGCCCTCGTGCTTGCCGATCAATGCGCGCGCGATCGGCGAAGAAATGGAAATCATGCCGTGCTTGATGTCGGATTCCAGGTCGCCGACGATCTGGTAGGTCACTTCCTCGCCCGACTCGGCTTCAGCCAGGTCGATGGTCGCGCCGAACACCACGCGGGTCCCCGCGTTCAAGGTCGCCACGTCGATCAACTGGCAATGGGACAGCACGTATTCCAATTGCTGGATCCGACCTTCGATGAAACCCTGCTGCTCGCGCGCTGCGTGGTACTCGGCGTTTTCCTTGAGGTCGCCGTGAGCGCGCGCTTCGGCGATCGCGTGGATCACCGCTGGCCGCTTCACCGACTTTAGGTTCTCGAGTTCCTCGCGCAGCCGCTGGGCGCCATGGGTGGTCAGTGGAGCGATCATCCGTGAATTTCCTTGTGCAGTTCCTGCAGCGACCAGACCCTGGGGTGGTTGCGGCTGTCGATCGCCTGGATCAGCGCCCGGGCACCCGGGATGGTCGTGGAATACGTTACCCGATGCTGCAGCGCCTCGCGGCGGATGGAGAACGAGTCGGCGATTGCCTGCTTGCCCTCCGTGGTGTTCACGATATACACGATCTCGCCGTTCTTGATCAGGTCCACGATGTGCGGACGGCCCTCGATGACCTTGTTGATCTGGTCGCAGGCGATTCCCTGCCCGGCCAGGTATGCGGCCGTGCCGGTCGTCGCCACCAGCGAGAAGCCGCGCTCGACCAGCAGCCGCGCCACGTCCAGCACACGCGACTTGTCGGCGTCGCGCACCGAGACGAAAGCCTTGCCGACCGGTGGCGCCTTGATGCTGGCTGCTTCCTCGGCGCGGCTGAAGGCCTCGACGAAAGTACGGCCAACGCCCATCACTTCGCCGGTTGAGCGCATCTCCGGCCCGAGGATCGGATCGACGCCCTGGAATTTGGCGAACGGGAAGATCGCTTCCTTGACCGAGAAATAATCGGGAACGATCTCGCGGGTTGCATGTTGCGATGCCAACGACTGGCCGACCATGCAGCGGGCAGCGATCTTCGCCAGTGGCACGCCGATCGCCTTGGACACGAAGGGCACCGTGCGCGACGCGCGCGGATTCACTTCGAGCACGAAGATGGTCTCGCCCTGGATGGCGAACTGGGCATTCATCAGGCCGACCACCTTCAGCTCGCGCGCCATCTGGGCCATCTGCGTCCGCAGCTGGTCCTGGATCTCCGACGTCAGCGTATACGGGGGCAGCGAGCAGGATGAATCACCCGAGTGCACGCCGGCCTCCTCAATGTGTTCCATGATTCCGCCGATCAGCACGTTGCCGTCCATGTCGGCGATGATGTCGACGTCAACCTCGACCGCATTGTCGAGGAAGCGATCGAGCAGCACCGGTGAATCGTTGGACACCTGCACCGCCTCGCGGATGTAGCGCGATAGGTCTTCGTCGGGGTACACGATCTCCATCGCACGGCCGCCGAGCACGTAACTCGGCCGCACCACCAGCGGATAGCCGATCGCGGCGGCGTGCGCCAAGGCCTGGTCGGCGGTGCGCGCAGTGCGGTTCGGCGGCTGGATGAGGCCCAGCTTCTCGACCAGCTTCTGGAAGCGCTCGCGATCTTCGGCATGGTCGATTGAATCGGGCGAGGTGCCGATGATCGGCGCGCCAGCGGCCTCGAGCGCGCGCGCGA
>JANPDF010000170.1:0-2326 GCA_031431355.1 Gammaproteobacteria bacterium | reverse complement strand
GGGCGGCTGTCGGTTTCCATTTTTACCAAGCTGATATCGGGCAGCGACTAAAAATGGGAACCGACAGCCGCCCCTTCGCAACAGCTCTCACCGACCCGCGCGAATCGCAGCGATACGCGCCTTGCGCAAGGCGTCGCCGATCTGCGGCCCTTCCAGTCCGTCGAGCTCTAGCTGCGCACTGGTGACGGCCCGAGCGATCGCGTGCATGCGCAACAGGCTCTCCGCCTGCGGATAGGGTTGCTCCTCGAGGCCCAGACGTCCGCGCTTGTCCGCTTCGCAGACCACGGCCAGTTCGGCGATGCGCTGTGGCTGGCGGAAACCATCGCAACGGGCAATGAGGTCGTGCACCGTTTCCGGCCGCAGCTCGTCGAAGCGATGCACGTTGAGGTGCTCACGACAGCTGATGATGGCCAGCTCGCGGAAGTCGGCGGGCACCTTGTAGCGATCGCACAGCGCGCGTAGCGGCGCCAGTCCGGCGTGTTCGTGATTGATGTGCTTGGGCAGTTCAGCGGCTGGGGTCAGCGCCTTGCCGAGGTCGTGGGTCAACGCCGCGAAGGCGACGCGGGCATTGCCCGGCGCCAGCCGCGCGGCCATGTCGCAGACCATTTGCGTGTGCACGCCGGCATCGATCTCGGGATGGAATTCGACGCGTTGGGCAACGCCGAACAGCGCGTCCACCTCCGGTAGCAACACGGCCAGCGCACCGCTGTCGCGCAACAATCCGATGCAGGCAGAAGGACGCGCTTCCGCCAAGGCCCGCTGCAATTCCTGCCAGACACGCTCCGCCACCAGGTGATCGACTTCGCCGTTGGCGACCATCGCGCGCATCAGCTCCAGGGTTTCCGGCGCGACGCTGAAGCCCATCGGCGCGAAGCGGGCCAGGAAACGGGCGCCGCGCAGGATCCGCACCGGGTCTTCGGCGAAGGCGGGCGACACGTGCCGCAGCACGCGCGCCTGCAGGTCGGCGAGGCCAGAAAACGGATCGACCAGCTGGCCCGACTCGTCCTCGGCGATCGCGTTGATAGTGAAGTCGCGCCGGGCCAGGTCTTCCTCGAGGGTCACACCGGGATCGGCGTGGAACGCGAAGCCGCGATAGCCGGGCGCGGTCTTGCGCTCGGTCCGCGCCAGCGCATGTTCCTCGCCGGATTGCGGGTGAAGGAAAACCGGGAAATCCTTGCCCACCGCCTTGAATCCAGCCTGCGCCATCTGCTCAGGCGTGGAGCCGACCACGACGTAGTCGCGATCACTGCCGACTAGGCCCAGCAGGCGATCCCGCACCGCGCCGCCGACCAGGTACGTGCGCATCGGCTCAGCGCATGGCCCGGAAACGTGCCAGGCGCGTCTGTTTGTCGTCGCCGTGGCCAAGGATGTCGGGAAGGATCTCGACCACGCGCGTCGCCGTGATTCCGTGGCGGTGCAAGCCATCGATGCCACCGACCGAATCGGTCTGCAGCGAACGGTAGTTGTCCGAGGAGAACGGCTTGCCGGGAACGAAGTCACAGACCTTCGCCTGCACGCGGCCAAGCAGCGCGGGCAACGGCACGATCAGCCGCTTCAGCCTCAATTGCCGCGCCGTCATCCGCACGATCTCCGCTAGCGTGTACACGTCCGGCCCGTACAACTCATAGACCTCCCCGACCGCACGAGGATCAGCGAGACTGCGCGCGATGGCCTCGACCACGTCGCCGACGTAGACCGGAGCGAATCTGGCATTCGCGCATGCCAGCGGCAGCACGGGCAGGCGTTTCAACAACGCGGCGAACCGCGTAAACAGGCCATCGCCGACGCCGAAAATTACCGATGGCTCGAACACGGTCCAGCGCAGGCCCGATGACTTGACTGCGGCTTCTGCCTCACCACGGCTCTTCAGGTAATAGCTGTCGCCCCGCCCGGCATTGAGCGAACTCATCTGCACCAGCCGCTGCACGCCGGCCATTAGGCACGCAGCGATCACCAGCTTGGTCAGCTCAACGTGCGCGCGGCGGAATCCACGGCCGTTGTCGCCATGCTCGTTGAGGATGCCGACCAGATTGATGACCGCGTCGGCGCCGACGAACGCCTGGCGCAGCGCGTCGGGATCATAGACGTCGGTTTCCCGCAGTTCCACGCCAGGCGGCAGCAAGCGCTCGTAGTGGGCGCCGAGGTTGCGGCTGAGCACGGTCACCTGGTGGCCCAGCGTGACCAGCCGTCGCACCAGCAAGCGCCCGACGAACCCGGTTCCGCCCAACACGATAATGTTCAAGGAAATCATTGATTGGCCACGGCGGGGGTCGGACAAGTGAATGGACGGCGCTGCCCGCTCTCGTTCACCAGCCGGCCCAGCATG
>JANPDF010000169.1:0-8721 GCA_031431355.1 Gammaproteobacteria bacterium | reverse complement strand
GGTGCAGCGGGGGCGCCTGCCGGACCGGCATGGTCGCAGAACGACATCCTGTCCATCCTCAGTCAGCTGCAGAACAACTACGCGACCGGCCCGGGCGCGGCAGAAGACGCGTCCTCGGTCGGCAACCTGCAGCAGGCAATTGGCAACACCGCGTCGAAGATGGGGCTCGCCGGCGGCATCCGCTCAATGCCGGGCGAGGCGCAGGACCAGCTGGCGCTGGTCAGCATGCTGTTCGAGGTATTGCTCGACGGCAAGCGGCTCGACGAGCGGGCGCTGTCGCAACTATCGCGACTGATCATTCCCTATGTGCGCGTCTCGATGCTGGATCGGCAGACCTTCATGCAATCGACGCATCCGGCGCGGCGCGTGCTGAACCTGCTGGTCGAAGCATTCGAGACCGCTGCGCCCGATGCCCGGCCGTACGCCCCGTTGCGCGAGCTCGGTTTTCAGACCATCGAGAAGATCGTCACCGAATTCGCCGACGAGCTCGACATGTTCGAACCGCTGGAGGAGGCGCTCGCTACCGAGATCGAGGCCTGCCGTCGTCGCGCCGAGCTCGCCGAAAAACGAGCCAACGAAGCACAGAACGGCCGCGAACGCCGCGAGCATGCGCGCGACACCGTGGCCAACTATCTGTCGAAGGCGCTGTTCGGCAAGCAGCTGCCGACGGCGTTGCTCGAGTTCCTGGTCGGGCCGTGGCAGCACCATCACAACCTGGCGCTGTTGAATGAGGGCGAGGGCGCCACCGAGGTCACGGCGAACGAGCAGTTGCTGCGCGAGCTGATGGACGCCAGCGAGCGGGCCAGCGCCATCGAGCCCGCGCAGTTCCTGCCGCGCATCGCCGAAGTATTGCAAAGTTCCGGCCACTCGGCCGACTCGGCCGGCGAATTGCTGCAGCAATTGTCGAGCGCGTTCGTGGCCAGTGCGCAGGTCGCCACCGTGCCGGTCGCGGCAAACGCCGAGTCACCCATCGACACCGCGCTGAAGTTGGCCGTGCCCGAGTGGAAGCCGCTCGCGGAAGTCGCCGAGGCCGCCGCGGACAGCGGTCCGCCGGCGCCGGAGGACCTGGTCGCCAAGTACACGAAGGCGGTCATCGGCACCTGGATCGACCTGGTTGATGCCGAAGGCAAGATCACCTCGGCCAAGTTCAGTTGGACCAGTCCGATCAGCGGCAATCGCATCCTCAGCAACCGCCGCGGCCAACGCATCCTGGTCGCCTCGCCAGCGGAACTCGCGGCAATGGAAGTGGACGGTCGAATCCGGCCACGGCACGCAGAGTCGGCCGTGGAGCATGCGTTGCGTACGATCACGCGGAAGCTGGAGTCGGCCGTGCAGCCACCCGTGGCGGCCTGAGCCGGCGGCGGCGTCGGGTGCGCTATCGCGTGACGCGCAGCGTCCACTCAGAGAGCAGCGGCACCGACGCGCAGGCCGGGCCGCCGTCACGCCCGGTGCCGCGGATGCTGGCTTCGATGCGTGAGCCGGTCTGCTTCAGTGCAGCCTGCAGCAAGGCCTGGGAAATTCCCCGCAACGGCACTTTGGCGCGCCGGGTCCAGTACGACTCCGGCTGCCCGGCGAGGGTGCCGGAGTTGACGTAGACGAAGCGCGTTGCCGGCGGGCCTTGCGCGAATGGCCCGACCAGTCGCGGTGGTTGCGCGTCAGCGTCAGCGATGCGCAAGGAAAATTCAAATACCAGCGTGTCGCCGATCCGGGCTTCCGGTGGCAGCAGTTCGTCGCGGCCGCGTTGCACGGCGAAGATGACGCCTTCGGGCGGCTCCACGACCAGGATTCGAAGCACGACTTGCTCAACCATGATGCGTGGGCTCGTTCTAGATGGCCCGTGCCGGCGCAGCCGCCGCGGCAACCTGCGGAGCCGCCAGCAGCTTGTTGATGTCATCGACGAGCTCCCCGAGGGAGTCTTCGTTGTAGCCGATGTGCACGGCGGCGATCTTGCCCGCCTGGTCGATCACGTACAGGTTCGGGTAGGAGGTCACGGCGAAGCCCTCGCTGATCGAGCCATTCTTGTCGTACGTGAAGGTGAGCGCAGCGTCCTTCATCTGGCGACGCATGATCCGGTAGTCCTCCGGCGAATCCTTCACGTTCACCGCGATCACCTTGGCGCGAGTGCCCGCGGCTTTCTGCAAGCGGTCCAATACCGGCAATTCGCGCCGGCACGGTCCACACCAGGAGGCCCAGAACGTCACCACCACGACCGTGCCGCGGAACTGGCTGATCCGGATCTCTTCCCGTTCCGGCGTCTTGCCGAGCACGTCGGGCGGGACCACGCCAACGTCAAGCTTGGCCGAGGCAGAGGCGCTGCACAGCAGTAGCAGGCACGCGGCCAGAACGGGTAATTTCATGGGAGGCTCCGAGAGTTGGGGGAGTATAGCGGAGCCGGCTAAGTAGCCGAGCCCGTGCCCAGGCCTTGGCTGCTAGTTTTTCGCCTCCGGCGTAATCACCACATCCACACGGCGATTGCGCGCGCGACCCGGCTCGGCGCCGTTGTCGGCGACCGGACGCGAGCTGCCGAAGCCCTGGGTCAGCAAGCCATGCGCCGGGATTGCCTCGCGCGCGATCAGGTATTGCTTCACCGCTTCGGCGCGCGCGGTCGACAGTGTCTGGTTACTGGCATCGTTGCCGACCGTGTCGGTATGGCCGGAGATCAAAACCGATGCGCCCGCGAATTTCTTGACGCGCTCGGCAGCCTCGTGCAGTACTTCCTGTGCCTCTGGCTTGATCACCGCTTTGCCAGTATCGAACATCACCGAAGAGTCCAGGGCGATGGTGATCTCCTTGGGCGGCGTGAACGGCGCGAAGTCGTGCGGCCCATCGAAGCGGGCGCGGAAGGCAACCGTTTCCGCGGACAGGTCGGCGCGCAGGATCACCGGCTGCCGGACGTCCACCAGGCAAGAGGTCACCGCGCGCTTCTCCAGCGTGGTGTTGCCGAGCGCCAGCTCGCACAGGCGCTCAGAACGCAGCGTATACAGGCCCAGTCGCAAGGCCTCGGTCGCAGCGGCGGAAGTGTTGCTGCCGTCGCCGGTTAGCACCAACTCGCCGGGTCCGGCATTGAAAGCGTAGTAATAGGAAACCGCCTTGCCGCTGCCATCGGCCTTGATGCGATTGGCAGTCAGCCGGGTTGGTTGATCGATGTCGGTGGAACCGGCGCCGACGATCGCGCCGTTCGCGGCTATGGCCGTCGGCGACGGCAAGCTCACCGGGCCGGCAAGCGCGATCGCGTAGTCCAGCGATTCCGGGCTCAAGTCCAGGCGCAGCAACAGCGGCTGGGCATTCTCGACCTGGCAACTGAGCACCACAGTCTTGTCGCTTGTGGTGTTGCCGTGCGAGTCGAAGCACAGGCGGTTCGCCCTGAGATCGTAAAGCGCAAATCCCAGCGCCTGGGTCGCGCCACTGGGCGCGTTCTTCGCGGTGGCGGTGAGCACGATCGAACCCGCGCCGGCGTCGAAGGCGTAGTAGCGGGTCTCGGTCTTGCCGGCGCCAGCGCCCTTGAACTGGAGCGAGGGTAACGGCACGGGATTGTCTGGATCGGAAGACACCGGCTCGACCGTTGCGATGGCCCCCGAAGCGGCGACCGCGGCTATCGATACAGACGCAGGCGCGGCGGTGCTGTCTGTCGCGCCGGTCGTAGCTGGCGCGGCCGCGTCGTCGGGCGACTTGCCGCAACCGGTCACGATCGCCATGCCGGCCAGGCAGGCGAGCCAGGTTTTGCTTGCGCGCATCAAGTCCTCTCAATTCATGGGATGGCGTTGCCGGGGTCCCGCCGAAGGGGCGAAGTCTAGCCGACCCTGCCCCGTGTCACGATACCCGGCAGCGAACGTGGCCCGGACATGCGGAGACCGATGATGCCAATGACGATCCTGCCCGACGAAGCGGCCCTGCACGCGGAGATCGAACGCAACCGGCGCCGGCGCTTTCTTGGGGTGTACATCGCCGCGGTCGCTGCCGCGTTGTTCCTAGTCGCGGCTTCGTACTCGCTGCCGATGATGCATGGCGATGGATTCACGCCGGTCACGGCAACCATCGTGGCGGTGGAAACCGATCCTGCATCCGGCGATACGGTGATGACCAGCGAATTCATCGACACCTCGGGTACCCGCCGACGAGGCAAGGAGACGGCGGCCTACCACTACGCGCCGGGTGATCCGAAAGTCGGGCAGGCAATCGAGTACATCTACAAAACCAGCGCGCTGACCGGCGATTTCCACGCCACGCCGCGGGCGGACGTGTTCCTGCGCTGGACCTTCGGCGTGCCCGGCCTGTTGCTCGCCATCCTGGCGATCGTGGTGGCGTGGCTGGTACTGCGGCAACGCACGTTCCGCCGCGAACTGGTCCGTTCCGGTCGTCGCGTGCCTGGCCAGACGCACGCCATCCGTGCGAAGACGCTGATTTTTCCCGGGGAGGGAAACAGCGCGCAAGCCGCGCCGATGTGGCGACTGGAAGCGCGTTACTTCGAGCCGGCAGAATCGGGGTTCCGCGATTGCCACAGCGACTGGCAGCACGGCGAAGCGCCCGAGTTACTGGAACAGACGCCGGTGCTGCCGTTGCTGCTGGATGCGCGCGATCCGAAACGCTACTGGCTTCCATTGGGAAGCCTGGCTCCGCCCTAGGGCACGCCACCGGTCCGCGGGCCGCAGTCCTTCTGCTTGTCGCAAAGCATCTCGTCGGCGAGCCTGCGTTTCTCAAGTACGCGCTATGGTCGGTCTACGCTTGTCTTGAATTGGCTTGGAGCCACTCTGCGTAGCCTGCCTCCGAGACTTCCCCGGCAGCCAAGGCGTACGTCTGCAAGGCGGCATCGACCTCGCTGGCCTGGAAGGAGAATCCATTGAGTTCGAGGAACGCAATAGCGACGATGAAACCGGTGCGCTTGTTGCCGTCAACGAACGGATGATTCTTGACGATGCCATAGCCATAGCTTGCCGCAAGATCGAACAAGCTTGGCTCTCCTCCGTAGGAGAACAGATTCAGCGGCTTGCCAAGTGCGGAATCCAGCATGGCTTCGCTGCGCACCCCGGCACCCCCGCCAAACTGCGCAAGGGACTGGTCGTGCGCCGCAAATACCACTTCGCGCAGCACCCAATGGGGCTGCTTCACTTCGCCAATTCGCGCAGCGTGTGCCGATAGCGCTGCATCACGTCCTGCACGACTTCCATCTGGCGGGTAACTTCACTGCTGGCAGGACTCAAGCGCAAGCTGCCATCTGGCCCTTCGGTCACGGCGACGGAATCACCTTCGGCAACCTTGAGATGCGCAAGCGCTTCCTTGGGCAAGATGATGCCCACGGAATTTCCGACTTTGCGAATCTTTAGCTCGAGAATCATACCGCCAGTGTAGCCACAATTGTTATAACGTCAAGTGTCTACCGCTCAAACCGGTAGCTCACCTTGATCAGCAACTGCTCGCTGTCGCGTAGCGCGAAACTCTGCTCCAGCAGCGACAACGCACTTTCCGAGAACTCGTTGAACACAAAGCCACCGCGGCCATAGACGATGTACAGGTCCGACAGCGGCGCCAGCTCGCGGCGGGAGCGGATCTGGAAGCCGAGCGTACGCAGGCTGAAGTCGCTGATCGAATCGCTGCTCGCTACCGGCGTGCCGTCCGCCGAAATGCGCCAGGCCTGGCGCAGCGGCGCGTCCAGGCCGAGTGCTTGCAGCTTGACGCGCAGCTCCTGCTTGTCGCCGATCGACCAGTTGAGGCCGGCGTCAAATTGCACGGCGCGCTGGTCGAAGGTGCCGACCAGGTTGTCGCGGTCCCAGATCGTCCAGTTCGGAATCGTCTCGGCATACAGCTGCACATAGGTACTGAAAGCATCGCTGAAGAAATAGGTCGGCCGCAGAGTGACGTTGTAGTTCAGCCTGCGCTCGCCGATGCCGCCGTTGCCGGCGCCGATGCCGCCGTACCACTCCCAGTTGCCCTTGCGCGGGCGCGAGCGCTCGTAGAAGGCATTGAAATTGCTGGGCGTGCGCAGGATGCCGTTGCCGCGCAGGATGCGGTCGTCGTAGCCGGCCGTATTGATGTTCAGTTGCCCGAACTCGTTGCCGCCGTCGCGGCGCACGCTGGAACGGCCGATGCGAAACTGCCGCTGCAGAGCCAGGCCATCGTCGTTGTCGGTGGCGCTGATCCGATAACGCCAGTCGTGCGAGGAATAGGCCGAGTCCTGCGGCAGTTCGGTGATGCGGCGCGAGACCTGCCAGTGCCCGTAGTTGAGGTTGGCGCGCGACAGGAAGCCCATGTCGTTGAGTTGCAGGCTGTCGCCGAAATGCATCGCCAGCCATTGATGGCGCCAGCCGCCGCCAATGTCGTAGTCCACGAGCACGGTGCCGCCGCTGCCGGTGACTGTATTGCCCTGCTCGTCTATGTGGCTGGCGATCAGGCGCGTGGCGATGTTGAGCTTGGCGTTCGGGCGCCAGCCGTGGTCGATGCCGAATACGGTTGCCTTGCGGTCCAGGAACGGTCGATCCACCTGGGTCAGCATGATGCCGACGTTCTGCTCGTTGAAATCACGGACCAGTCTTAGCGCGGAGAACGAGCGGCCGACGTCGTCGGCCTCGTCGGCGAAGAACACACCGTATTTGTAAGCGCCCAGGCTGCCGTTGAGCTTGATCGCGGCGGTTATGTCGCCGGGACCGCTGCCATCGTCGGCCGGACCGCCGATGCGCCGCGTGTACAGCAACTGGCTGAAGTCAGACGGCGTGGTGAACTCGAAGATGCCCTGGTTCTCGGTGAAGAACGGGCGCTTGTCGCTGAAGAAGGATTCGTTGGCGCTGAAGTTGACCACCAGGTCGTCGCTCTCCACCTGGCCGAAGTCCGGATTGATGGTCGCGGTCAGCTGGGTCTGGCCGTTCGGCTTCCAGAAGATGTCGGCGCCGGCGTCGGTGTGGGTCTCGCCGGTGATGTTGTCGTAGGACGCCACCGCGTACGGCGTGACCGCCAGCAGCGACTGGCTGTACTGCGGGAGCGAGAGCTTGTGGAATTCCGACAAGAAGCGCGACTGCGTGTAGTGCACCTCCGGCCAGGCCACGCGCTCGCCGGTGGAACCGATGACGCGGTCCAGGTAGATGCCGACGGTGCGCTTGCCATCGACGCCCTTGCGCATCGGCGCGATGTACCAGGGGATCAGCATCTCCGCCGACCAGGTATCGCCGTCCTCACTGGTGGCATGCTTCCAGTTGCCGTCCCAGTCGTTGTTGAAACGGTTTTCGTTGGTGATCGTCTCGTCGGTGATGCCGTCAGTCAGCGTCAGCGTGAAGTCGTAGCCGGTGCGGCCATCGCCATCGAAGTCGATCATCAGGTTGACCCGGTCCACCTGCGCGCCCTCGTCGCGCTGGGTGCGCTGGCGGGTGCGCGGCACGCTGGCCGGCTGGGTATTGCGGAATCCGATCGCCAGGCCCTCAGGCGTGGCCAGGATCCAGGCTTCGGTTTGGTACGGCGATGGGGCGCCGGTCAGCGGGTCAGTCAGCCGGAAGTCGGTGATGTGCTCGGCGCCGGCGTACTCAGCGGGATCGATCTTGCCGTCGACGGTGACGGCGGCAAACCCCGGGGCGGCGGCAACGAGCAGGGCCAGCAGCAACAAGTGGCGACCCGGGAGGCGAGCGGCGGGCGCGGCGGGCTGGAAACAAGGAAAGCTCATGGCACCGTCGGCTCGCTGGTCATCCGGATAGGATGACGGAAGCACTTCGAAGGATTAAGGGCCGTAGGTCATGGATTGACCACTCCACCCTCGGCGTTCCCTGTCGGCGCGCTTGGCTGCACTGGACAGCCCGACGCGCGTAGTCGCCATCCGTCACTTTCCAGCGTCGACGCCTTCCCCGCTCGTGGTCGTCGCCCCGCAGGTCGGGCACCGCTCCAACTGTTCGGGCTCGTAACTCTCGCGCAAATCGATCGGCTTGGCCGGCGACTTGCGCATGCGGATGTTGAGCAGCTCCATCGCCAGGGCGAAGGCCATCGCGCCGTACACGTAACCCTTCGGGATGTGGTGGCCAAAGCCATCCGCGACCAGCACCACGCCGATCACGAACAGAAAGCCGAGTGCCAGCATCTTGATGCTCGGGTGCGCCGACACGAAGCGGGCAATCACGCCGGAGAACGCCATCATCAGCGCCACCGAGGCGACCACCGCGGCGACCATCACCTGCAGCTCGTCGACCATGCCGACCGCAGTGATGATCGAATCCAGCGAAAACACTGCGTCGATGACGATGATCTGGGCAATGACGGCGGCGAAGGTCGCCTTGACCGAGGACGAAGCATAGCCGGCGTCGCCCTCGAGCAACTGGTGCACCTCGTGCGTGCTCTTCCACAGCAGGAAAGCGCCGCCGGAGGCCAGGATCAGGTCGCGGCCGGTGAAGCCGTGGTTGAGCGCGGTGAACAGCACGGTGGTCAGGCCGACCAGCCAGCTGAGCACCGACAACAGGCCGATGCGCATGAACATCGCCAGGAACAGGCCGATGCGACGGGCCCTGTTGCGCTGTTCGGCAGGCAACTTGTCGACCAGGATCGAGATGAACACGATGTTGTCGATGCCGAGCACCAGCTCGAGCGCGGTCAGCGTCGCGAACGCGAGCCAGATTTGCGGGTCGGTCAGCATTTCCATCATGTCATTCGCCCAGGGCTGAGTAGCGGTACAACGAGAAGCGGAATTTCAGCGAGTCGCGGATCGACTTGGCGATGGCTTCGTGCAGGGCCGGATCCCACGTGGTCCATTCCACG
>JANPDF010000168.1:0-25884 GCA_031431355.1 Gammaproteobacteria bacterium | reverse complement strand
AGTCCGGCCGCGCTGTAGTCGGGCAGCTTGCCATCGAACTCGTGCTTTCCTGCGCTGGCCGCCTGGGTCGGGTAGCGCTGGAAGTAGCCGTTGATGAAGGCCTCTACCGTGTCCTGCCACTGGCTGTTCGCTTCGCCAAGCGGGCGCGACTCCGTCGCATCGGCAGCCACCGATGGCGGCGGCTGCGTGCCTCGATCACAACCGGCCGCAAGGGCGACGGAAAGCACGAGTGCAAGCGAAGCGAAGCGGGGTACGGTACGCATGACAGACTCCGGAGCGGCGAGCGCCCAGCCTAGGCGGAAGCTCGGCAGCGCGCAATCGCGGCACGCCTGAATCAGCTTGGATCGCCGTCCGCCGGGATCCGCCACAGGCCCTGACTGAGCCTTCCACGCAGGGACAATACGCGCTCTGCCCTGGTTCCGGCGTCCGCCTTGCGCACGACGCCCGCGCCCCACACCGGACCAGGCCAGCACTCGTCACCCCGCGTCCGCGCGATGACGTGCACATGCAGTTGCGCAACGATGTTGCCGAGCAAGCCTATGTTGAGCTTGTCGCAGCGGAAGCTGGAGCGCAGCACTCCGGCAGCCGACCGGATCTCCTCCAGCAGCGTCTGCTGGTCGCTATCAGCGAGGTCTATCATCTCGATCGCCGCGGTCTGCCTCGGCACCAGCAACAGCCACGGGAAACGCGTGTCGTCCATCACGCGCAGTTGCGAGAGCGGGCCGTTGGCAAGCAGGTCGGAGTCAGCCGCCAGGCGGGGATCCAGTTCGAAGGGATTCACCGCAAATGGGTCTCGAAGAACGTCAGCGTCCGCTGCAGCGCCTGCACCGCGACGGTTGCGTTGAAATCCGCACGCTGGTCGCAATTGAATCCGTGACCCGCCGGCCAGGTGTGGAACTTGGCGTCGGGCAGCGCCTCGCGTTGCATCGCGACCGCCTCGGGCGGGATCAGCGGGTCGTGCTCGCCGAAATGCATCATCAACGGCGCGTTCGACTTTTCGTTGAGGAACGGCAACGTGCGCCCGCCGTAGTAGCTGACCGCCGGCAGGCGCAGCCGCGCCCAACTCAGGAATGCCACCGTACCTCCCCAGCAATAGCCAACCACGCCGACGTTGCCCGAAGCCTGCAGCAGTTTCGCAGCCGCCTGGACGTCGTCCACGGCTCGGTCGAATCCGACCTTCTCAGCCAGCTCGCGCCCGTAGGCGATGTCATCCGCGTCGTAGCCCAGTTCCACGTGGTGCTCGATGTGATCGAACAAGGCGGGAGCAACCGCGCTGAAACCGTGGGCGGCAAAGCGATCGACGACGCTGCGCATGTGGCCGTTCACGCCGAAGATTTCCTGGACGACCACCAACGCCCCGCGCGCAGGGATCGACGGCTCGGCGCGCCAGGCACCAATGGCGCCGGTCGGCGTATCCAGTGAAATCCAGTGGCCCATGGTCTCCTCCGTCAGGAAGGATACGCCCAGTTCACGGGCCGGCTCCACGTCGAGGGCTATAATCCCGGCCCTGCTTTCAACACGGTATGCACATGTCGCTGGTCCAGCCAAAAGTCGGGTTTGTCAGCCTTGGTTGCCCCAAGGCCCTTGTCGATTCCGAACGCATCCTCACCCAGCTTCGCGCCGAGGGATACCAGATCGTCCCGACCTATGGCGATGCCGACGTGGTGGTGGTCAACACCTGTGGTTTCATCGATTCGGCGGTCGCCGAGTCTCTCGATGCCATCGGCGAAGCCATCGCCGAGAATGGCAAGGTCATCGTCACCGGCTGCCTGGGCAAGCGCTCGCAGCTCATCCGTGACGCCCACCCGGGCGTATTGTCGATCAGCGGTCCGCAAGACTATGGCTCAGTGATGTCCGCGGTTCACGCGGCAATGCCGCCGAAACACGATCCATTCATGGACCTGCTCCCCGACATCGGCGTGAAGCTGACCCCCAGGCACTACGCCTACCTGAAGATCTCCGAGGGCTGCAACCACCGGTGCACGTTCTGCATCATCCCGTCGATGCGTGGCGACCTGGTCTCGCGTCCGGTCGATGAGGTCCTGCGCGAGGCGGAAAAGCTGGTGGCAAGTGGCGTTCGCGAGCTGCTGGTGGTCTCCCAGGACACCAGCGCCTACGGCGTCGACATGAAATATTCGAAGCGCGAGTGGCGGGGCAGGGAGTACCAGACGCGCATGAAGGACCTTTGCGAGGGCTTGTCGGAGCTCGGCGCCTGGACCCGGCTGCACTACGTCTATCCGTATCCGCACGTGGATGATGTCATCCCGCTGATGGCCGAGGGCAAGCTGTTGCCGTACCTGGACATCCCGTTCCAGCACGCGAGCCCGCGCATCCTGAAGCTGATGAAGCGCCCCGGCGCGGTGGAGAAAACGCTCGAGCGCATCGCCCGGTGGCGGGACATCTGCCCGAACATCACCATTCGAAGCACCTTCATTGTCGGATTTCCCGGCGAGACGGAAGCGGATTTCGAGCAACTGCTGGATTTCCTCGACGAGGCCGAACTCGACCGCGTCGGCGCCTTCGCCTACTCCCCGGTGGACGGTGCCCGGGCCAACGAACTTCCCGACCCCGTGCCCGAGGAGGTCAAGCAAGAGCGGCTCGCGCGGTTCATGGAACTGCAGGCAGAGATCAGCGCTGAAAAGCTGGAGCGGAAAGTCGGCTCGGTGCTCACCGTCCTCGTCGATTCGATCGATGGCGAACTGGCGATCGGGCGTTCCAGTGCCGACGCACCCGAGATCGACGGGCTGGTGCAGATCCAGAACGGCCGTGAAGCCGGCCTCGTCCCTGGGGAGTTTGCACAGGTGCAGGTCATGGGCTCCGACGCGCACGACCTGTTCGGCCTGGCCCTAGACGCCGGAAGCTGAATTGGCGGCCGTCGGTACGCAGCAGCAGAAACCCGCTGCGGCAAGCAGGAAGACCTTGCGGGAACGCCTCGGTGCGCTGCGCAACCTGCCGCCGTTCCTGCGCCAGATCTGGTCGACAAACCGGACGATGACCGTGGCAAGCCTGGCGCTGCGTCTGGTTCGCGCTTTGTTGCCAGTCGCAACACTTTACCTGGGCAAGCTGATCATCGACGAGGCCCTGCGCCTGGCCGGTCTCGACACGGGCCTGGTCACCATCGGCGAATGGATGCGCAGCGGCCTGCTCGCGCACCTCGGTTGGCTGCTGCTGATAGAGCTGGCACTCGCGGCGTTGTCGGACGTGCTTGGGCGACTGGTCGGCCTGATCGACTCGCTGCTCTCGGAGCTGGTCACCAACGCCACCAGCGTGCAGTTGATGGAACACGCCGCCACGCTGGATCTCGAGGATTTCGAGGATAGCGAACTGCAGGACAAGCTCGACCGCGCGCGCCGACAGACGATGGGTCGGATGACCCTGATGACCCAACTGTTCGGACAGGCGCAGGACATGGTCACGGTGGTCAGCTTCGCTGCGGGCCTGATGATTTATGCGCCGTGGCTGATGGCATTGCTCGCGGTCGCGCTGGTGCCGGCCTTCCTTGGCGAAGCCCACTTCAATGCCTTGAATTATTCGCTCAATTTCGCGTGGACGCCGGAGCGGCGCGAGCTCGAGTACATCCGGCAAACAGGCTCCAGCGTCGAGACCGCGAAGGAGACCAAGATCTTCGGGCTGCACGGTTTCCTGATTGCGCGTTACCGGCAACTGGCGGACGGTTTCTACGCCGCCAACCGGAAACTGGCGATCAGTCGCGCCTGGTGGGGCAGCCTGCTGACCGCGCTTGGCACGCTTGGGTATTACGTCGCCTATGCCTACATCGCCTGGCGCACGGTGCGCGGCGAGTTCAGCATCGGCGACCTGACCTTTCTCGCCGGATCGTTCCGGCGCTTGCGCACATTGCTCGAAGGCTTGTTGACCGGGTTCTCGCAGGTGGCCAGCCAGGCGCTGTATCTGGACGATCTCTATTCGTTCTTCGACATCGAGCCTGAGATCGTCTCGCCTGCCAACCCGCATCCGTTCCCGATGCCGATCCGCGAGGGCTTCCGCTTCGAGGATGTCGGCTTCCGCTATCCCGGTGCGGAACGCTGGGCCGTCCGCCATCTGGATTTCACCTTGCATGCGGGCGAAGTGCTGGCGCTGGTCGGCGAAAACGGCGCCGGCAAGACGACGCTGGTGAAATTGCTGGCGCGGCTGTACGAGCCGGACGAGGGGCGCATCACCCTGGATGGGATCGATCTGCGCGAGTACGACCTGGAAGCGTTGCGCAGCAACATCGGCGTTATCTTCCAGGATTTCGTGCGCTACCACATGACCGCCGCGGAGAACATCGCCGTGGGCCGCATCGAGGCGCGCGACGACCGGGACCGCATCGTGGAAGCCGCGCGCCGCAGCCTGGCCGACGAGGTGATAGAGCGTCTGCCCAAGGGCTACGACCAGGTCATCGGCAAGCGCTTCAAGAACGGCGTGGACCTGTCCGGCGGTGAGTGGCAGAAGGTCGCCATCGCGCGTGCCTACATGCGCGACGCGCAATTGCTCATCCTCGACGAGCCGACTGCGGCACTCGACGCGCGCTCGGAGTTCGAAGTGTTCCAGCGTTTCAAGGAGTTGAGCGTGGGCAAGACCGCAGTGCTGATTTCGCACCGGTTCTCCAGCGTGCGCATGGCCGATCGCATCCTGGTGCTCAACGAGGGCGAGCTCGAGTCATCCGGCACGCACGAGGAGCTGCTTGCGCAGCGCGGCCGCTACGCTGAACTATTCGAGTTGCAGGCGGCCGGCTACCGCTAGTTGTAGTCCACCGAGAGCACGACGACGCGCACCGGACCCGCCGGCAGCATCACTTCGAATTCGTCGTCCACGCGTTTCTTCAGCGCGGCCCGGGCCAGCGGCGAGTCGATGCTGATCAGGCCGAGCGGGGCGTCGGTTTCATCGGGACCAACAATCCGGTAGCGCGCTAGTTCGCCGCTCTCGACATTCTCGACCTGCAGCCACGCGCCGAAGTAGATTGCGCCGGTGTCGGTTGGTGTCGTATCTACCACCTGCAGCAACTCCAGTCGCTTGCTAAGGTAACGAACCCGGCGATCTATCTCGCCGAGTTGCTTCTTCCGGTACTGGTACTCGGCGTTCTCGGACCGATCGCCCTCAGCGGCTGCTGCCGCGAGTGCCTTGACCACTTCCGGACGCCGCGTCTTCCACAGATCATTGAGCTCCGCGCGTAGCCGCTCAAAGCCGGCACGCGTGATGATCGCAGTGGACTTCTCAGCGGGAGGACGCCACCTCGACACGGGTTAGCGGCGCTTGCCGCCGAAAATCCCGCCGAGCACGCCGCGCAGGATCTGCCGGCCCAGGCCGGACGCCACCGTGCGTGTCGCCGACTTGGCAGCGGTTTCGATGGCGCCCTGGCGACGCTTGGTACCCCACAGGAACTCGTCGAGCCTGGATGGCGGCTTGGCTTCCGCCGATCCAGATGCTTGCCCTGCTGCACCCTTGTCGCGCGTTGGCGCGGACTGTCCGTTGTCCTTCTCGCCCGACTGTTCGGCAGTCTTGGCCTTTGCGCGCTCGGCCAGCATCTCAAATGCCGAATTCCGGTTCACCACCTTGTCGTACTTGGATCCGTACGGACTGCGATTGCGGATCGTGGCTCGCTCCTCATCGGTGATCGAGCCCATCCGGCAGCGCGGGGGGCTGATCAAGGCGCGTTGCACCGGCATCGGCACGCCCTTGTCGAGCAGCATGGACACCAGGGCCTCGCCAACGCCGAGTTCGGAGATCACCTTGGCCACGTCCAGGGACGGATTGGCGACAAACGTTTCGGCCGCGGTCCTGACCGCCTTCTGGTCGCGCGGAGTGTAGGCGCGCAACGCATGCTGGATGCGGTTGCCTAGCTGGCCGAGGATTACGCCCGGCACGTCATCGGGATTCTGCGAACAGAAATAGACGCCCACGCCCTTCGACCGGATCAGGCGAACCACCTGCTCGATTCGCTGCTGCAGCGCTGGCGGGCAGTCGTCGAACAGGAGGTGGGCCTCGTCGAACACGAACACCAGCTTGGGCTGCTCGAGGTCGCCGACTTCCGGCAGGGTCTCGAACAACTCCGAGAGCAGCCACAGCAGGAAGCTCGAATACAGGCGCGGCCTGAGGATCAGCTGGTCGGCCGTGAGGATGTTGATGATGCCGCGCCCGGACATGTCCTGGCGCATCAGGTCGGCGAGCTCGAGCGCGGGTTCGGCGAAGAACATTTCTCCGCCTTGCTGTTCGAGCCGGAGCAGGGCGCGCTGGATCGCCGCAATCGAGGTCGGGCTGACCAGGCCATAGTCCTGGGAGATTTCGCGCTTGTTGTCGGCCACGTAGGAAAGCAGCGCGCGAAGATCATCCAGGTCCAGCAGCAACAATCCCTGGTCATCTGCAAGCTTGAATGCGATGTCGAGAATCCCGGACTGCACGTCATTGAGTTCGAGGATGCGCCCGAGCAGCGTCGGTCCTATCTCGGACACGGTCGTGCGCACGGGATGGCCGGACTTGCCGTACAAATCCCAGAACACCACCGGGCTGCCCTCGTTGACATAGCCATCAATGCCGATATCCCGGACCCGCTGGGTGATTCGCTCGCTCATCGCGCCCGGCACTGCGAGGCCGGCGATGTCGCCCTTCACGTCGGCCATGAATACCGGCACGCCCATGCGCGAGAAACCCTCCGCCATCACCATCAGCGACACCGACTTGCCGGTGCCGGTCGCGCCCGCAACCAGCCCGTGCCGATTGGCGTACTTGCCGAGCAGGTGGATCTGCGACTCGCCTTTCCCGATAAGAATGTCCGCCACGCCTGCCTCCGCTGTTTCGATGGTGATCCCGCGCAACCTGCATCGTGCCTGAGGCAGGCGCAGCCCGTCCATGTATGCAAGCTGATCACGCCCGGCCAACAGGTTGCCGACTGGTTCGGGGAACCTATACCCTGCGAGGGAGTCAGAGGAGCAACATGAAAAAAGCAACGAAATCCTTACTTCTTGCCGCAGCCATGTGCGCGGCCAGCGGATCTGCCGTTTCCGCCCGGGTCGACAAGAATGCGCAGCTCTACAAGAGCATGGAAGAGGCAGGCCAGCGCTATCGCGAGGCGCGAATCAAGCTCCAGGCTGGAGATGACGCGAGCCTGGCGCAGATGTCGAAGGCGCTCGAGGACCTGGAAGACTTGGCCAACGCCTGCCTCAAGCAGCGCGGCTGCGACTCGACGCGGGTCATCACCCAGTACGAGGTCCTGATCAAGGGCCAGGACATGGACTCGCAGAAGGCGCTAGCGGGCGAAGAGGATGACGATCTACTGGAGCCCGACCACGTCCACTCGCCGATCCTGACCGCCTCGCCTGAGGCCGCCCGCAGCATGGCGCTGCTCAACGACGGGCATTCGTTCGACAAGATGGTGCAGATGAATGAGCCGGTGCAGGCTGCGCTCCGCGAATGGCTGACGACGCAGCGCGCGTTCCTCATCGACGCTTGGGAAAACTACCAGTACATGCGCTACCTGATGTCGCCAGAGTACCAGCGCGCAGGCCTGCCGGAGGCCCTGTTGTTCGGCATCATGGCCAAGGAGTCAGGCGGAAAGGTGCACGCGATTTCCCGCTCTGGTGCCAGCGGTCCGTTGCAGTTCATGCCCGCGACCGGTTCGCGCTTCGGCCTGTTCCGCGATGGCACCGGCTTCGACAGCCGCTTCGATCCGCAGCAGTCGGCGCGCGCCAACGCCGCCTACATCAACGAGCGGTTCGCTGAGCTGAATCGCAACCTCGAGTACACCGTCGCCGCCTACAACGGTGGCGAGGGCCGCGCCGCCAGACTGTACGTCGCCAATGGTGGCGCCAGCCTGTGGTCCCCCGAGGTCTACGCGCAGCTGCCGCCGGAAACGCGCGACTACGTGCCCGCGGTGATCGCCGCGGCGTGGTTGTTCCTGCATCCGAAGAAGTACGGACTGGAGTTCCCCAAGCTCGATACGACGCCGGACCAGTTCACGGTCGCCCGCAACACGTCGATAAACGAGTTGACGATCTGCCTGGGCAATGGCGGCAGCCGCGATGGCTGGTTCCGCGTGCTTCGCAACCTCAATCCGCGCTACGAGGCAGGCGGCACGATCTTCGCCGGTACAGTGCTGCGCGCCCCGAAGAAAGTCGCGGTGCTCTATCGCGCCCGCTGCGTTCAGGGCCATCGCGCTGAACTGGCGACGCAGTTGGTCCGCGCGAGCAATTACATGGCGACTGCCAACGTCGCGGCCGGTGCACGTCCATCGGCGGGCACCAGTTCCGCCGATCCGCTCAAGCAGGTCGCTGCTTCAAGCGATTCCGGGAAGGCTAACAAGAAATCCAAGGCGAGGGCCAAGAATTACCGGGTGCGTTCCGGCGACAGCCTGTTGGCGATCGCGCGCGAGCACAGCTGCGAGGTATCGGAACTGGCCAAGGCGAACAAGATCCGTGCTCCCGGCTACATGATCAAGCCAGGACAACGGATCAAGCTGATCGGCTGCGACGAGTAGGACCGGTCTTGCTTGAGCCTCCCCGGTCAGAGCGCATCCCATCCGGGCCGCGGTGAAAACCTGCTTCCGTAGCGCGAGGCAAGTTGTTCAAGCCTGGCCTTGAGCTTGGCCGCGCCCACCGTCCGGATGTGCTGTATCGGACCGCCGCGGAACGGCGCGAAACCGGTGCCGAATATGACGCCCGCGTCTAGCAGGTCGGCATCGGCCACGACACCGTCGTGCAGGCACGACACCGCCTCGTTGAGCATGGACAGGATTAACCGATCCTCGAGATCCGCCGGCACCTGGTATCCGGCCGCAACCGGCGGCTTGACGGCCCGCTCGTTCTCCCACCGGTACAGGCCCTGGCCGTCCTTCTTGCCGCGTTTCCCGGCCTCGACCGCGAAGGCGTCCGGAAGCGATTGGCCGTGGAAATCGGCCATGATCTTGCCCACTGAGGCAGCCACATCCAGGCCGACGGTGTCGACCAATTCGATTGGACCCATCGGCATGCCGAAGGCGAGCGCGGCCTTGTCGATCACCGCGCCGGGAATGCCTTCGCTGAAGCACAGGATGGCCTCCTGCATGTAGGGCGCAAGGATGCGGTTGACCAGGAAGCCTGGCGTTCCGGCGACTGGAACCGGCAACTTGTCGATCGCCCGACAGAATGCCGCGAGCCTGCGCTCCATTTCCGGCAGCATGAAATCGTGCCTGACGATCTCCACGAGCGGCATCAGTGCGACCGGATTGAAGTAGTGCAGGCCGCCGAAGTTGGATTGTCGCTTCAGGTTGGCGCGCAGGTCGGTCAAGGGAATCGAACTGGTATTGGAAACCAGCAGGGCCTCGGGCTTCATGGTTTCTTCCAGGCGCGCGTACAAGGCCTGTTTGGCTTCGAGATTCTCGAAAATGGCCTCGATGATCAGGTCCGCTCCGGCAACTCCTGCGCCTTCCACGTCGGCCACCAGGCGCGCGCTCGTCGCGGCACGTTTTGCAGGGTCCTTGACCTTTTTCTCGAACAGTTTCGCGGCCCGGTCCAGCGCCGGCTGCACATATTGCATCTCGCGATCCTGCAAGGTCACGTTGAAGCCGCGCAGCGCGCACCAGGCGGCGATGTCGCCACCCATCACGCCGGCGCCAACCACGTGGACGTTGCTGATGCCGTGGTCCTTTCCGCCCAGCCCCTTGAGCCGGTCCATGAGGAAGAACACGCGCACCAGGTTGCGCGCGGTCGGGGTTTGCGCGAGCCGGACCACCGATTTGGCTTCAGCCTTGAGCGCGGCATGGATTCCAAGCCCGCCGCTGCGCTGCCAGGTCGAGATCAGCGAGTAGGGCGCTGGATAATGTTCCTTGCGCGCCTTTCGCGCGACCTGCTTGGTCATTTGCGGCGCGAGCAACTGGCGTGCCGCCCAGGTGTTGGTCGCCCAGGCAAGGAAGCGCTGCTTGAACGGCCGCACCGGGCGGCGCTGCAGCAGGCCGATCGCGGCCTCCAACAGCAGCGATGGTTCAACCACCTTGTCCACCAGCCCGATCGCCCTGGCGGCCGAGGCCGAGAGGTTTCGTTGCGTCAACATCATGTCGAATGCGGCGGGCGCGCCCACCAACCTGGGCAGCCGCACGCTGCCACCCCACCCAGGATAGATGCCGAGCTTGACCTCGGGCAGGCCGATGCGCGTTGATTCGTCGCTGCTGGCCACCCGGTAGCGGCAGGCGAGCGCGAGTTCGGTGCCTCCGCCCATGCAATGACCATGGATTGCGGCGACCGTAGGGCAGCGAAGCTCGGCCAGACGCTGGTAGACCAGTTGCCCTCGCCGGATCCAGTCCTCGACCTGGCCCCTGGCTTCGATTTCCTCGAATCCCTTGATGTCGGCTCCCGGAATGAAGCCAGCCGCCTTTCCCGAGCGAATGACCACGCCCTTGGGCGGATCCAGCGCGATCCGCTCGACCATGGCGTCGAGCTCATCGATGACCGCGCGGGACAGTGCGTTCACGGCCTCGTCGGCGCGATCCAGGGTCAACAACAGGAAGCCGTCGCTACGGCGGTCGAATTTCCAGTGGACCAGGCGAAGGCCATCGAACATTGGTGTGTCCATACGTTAGGGTAGGGCGAAGGACGTATCATCCGGGCACGACTTGCCCCGGTCAACGCGCAGGAACTTTTCGCGTTGCACGCAAGTCACTGAAGCGGCCCCATCGGCCGCAAGGAGCAGCGGCCCCGATGGGCGAGAACGAACTCGACCTGGATCTGGTCAAACGTGTACAGAGTGGCGACAAGAAGGCCTTCGACCTGCTGGTACTCAAGTACCAGCACCGTATCGGCGCCGTCATCGGTCGCTTTGTCCCCGATTACGCCGAGAGCCAGGACATCGCTCAGGAGAGCTTCATCCGTGCGTACCGGGCAATCGGGAACTTCCGTGGCGACAGCCAGTTCTATACGTGGCTCTACAGGATCGCTGTGATTTCCGCCAAGAACCACCTCGTTGCGATGAAGCGCCGGCCGCCGACCTCGGATGTCGAAGCCGACGATGCCGAGCACTATGCCGGCTCGACGCGCATGCACGACAACGACACGCCCGAACACGAGCTCCTGCGAGAGGAAATTGCGCGCGAAGTGTCGGCCACGGTGGCTGCGCTACCGGAAGAACTGCGCCAGGCGATCACCCTGCGTGAGATGGAAGGTCTTTCCTACGAAGAGATCGCCGAGACGATGGACTGCCCCATCGGCACGGTGCGGTCGAGAATTTTTCGCGCTCGGGAGGCAATTGATGCCCGCCTGCGCCCCTTGATGGACAGTGAGCGAGTGCGCCCATGAATACTTCCGCGGATAATTTTTCCGAGCAACTTTCGGCGATGATGGATGGCGAACTGCCGGAGGCCGAGACCCGGTTCCTGCTGCGCCGGCTCGAGCACGACGAGGAATTGCGCGCCACCTGGCAGCGGATGCACGTTGCCGCCAGCTGCCTCAGGCAGCTGCCGTGGATACCTGCCCGCGCCGCTATTTGCATCGATGTTGAAGAAGCCGGTCTCGCGCACGTTTCCGCTCCGGCCGTGCGCCGCCCGAAGATGCGCTGGGCGATTGCCGCCTCGGTGGCCGCGCTGGCCATCGCCCTGGCACCGGGAATGCTGAAGGAAACCAAGGCGCCACCCACGGCGGTGGCTACCGTTGCCGCCACGGCTCTGGATCGCACGCTGCCCAGTCCGGCGTCCGCGGACCTGGTGGCAATGCGCGCGCCGTCCGCCGCCACGGCTGCCCGCGCGGCCGCACCGATGCCTTCTTCGGAACGCGATGGCGATTTGGTGGCACAGGTTCCGGCCGTCTCCGCCCCATCCAGCCCGTTGCCGCTGTCGGCGCAGTCGCCCAGCGATTTCCCGCTCGTTGACACTGGCGACAAGCGCAACTGGCCGCGTTCGGACCTGATCGGCGCGGCCAGTGACCCGGCGCTCGAGGCGTACCTGGTCCGCCATAACCAGATGCTTGCAAGCGATGGCCTCGGCGGCTTCGTGCCCTACGTGGACGTGGTTTCTAGCGACGAGCCGGCCGGCAGTGCGACTGCCACGTCTCCCAGCGAAGACGGTGGAGCAGTGCAACAGTGATCTCGCGTTCCCTCCTTGCGCTGCTTGCCTGCTCGATCCTGGCCAGCGCGCCGGCAGCCGCGGAACCAGCTGCCTCCGAGAACTGGGTCCGGGGCGCCAAGGAATGGGTCTCGGACCTGTGGAGCAAGGACGCGGAAGACTGGCTCGACAGGATCGGTCCGGCCCTGATCGAGCTGGACTACCAGGGCACGCTGGTCACCATCTCGGGCACCAGCCTGGAAACGCTTGGCGTCTTCCACGCGTATGAAGACGGGCGCGAACGGATGCGCCTGGTGACCCTGACCGGGCCGCGGCGCGAAGTGATTCGCAATGACCAGATGGTGATGTGCATCGGCACCGGCCTTGCGTCGGTCGGCTACGACGACGGTACCGCCAGTCGCTGGAATCCGGCAGGGCGCTTCGCCAATGCCGGCAAATTGCCCAACTACCGGGCCAAGCTCGCAGCCACCGGGCGCGTGGCTGCTCGCGACTGCCAAATCGTTGACCTGCAACCCAAGGACAGCTGGCGCTACGGCTACCGCCTGTGGCTCGACCACGAGACCGGGCTGCCGCTGCGCATCGCGCTGCTGGGCGAGGCTGGCAGGGCGCTCGAGCAGATGGCATTCACCGACTTGCGGACCGGGGTCAAGCCCGATCCGGCCGATCTGCGCCCGTCGACCCGACAGGGCCTGCGCCGCGTGCAGACGCTCGGGCTGGGCAAGCAGGCAGACCCGGGCTGGCGGGTTCGCTCGCCGCCCCCTGGTTTCAGCTTGCGTGGCGGCCGCCGCTTGGGCGAATCGGTGCAGCTGCTTTACAGCGACGGCCTCGCCAGCGTGTCGGTCTACATCGAACCGGTGCCGGCGAGCCGCCGCGGCGAGTCTTCGATGCGGCGCGGCGCGGTCAACGTCCACTCGGTGTCGCGGAACGGGCGGCGAGTCGTGGCAATCGGCAAGGTGCCGGCAGCGACCGTGGATTACTTCTCCCGCAATGCGGTGCCGGTGAACGCCAATCTGGCCACCAGCCGATGAGTTGGATGCGGCCATGAGTCGGGAACTTTTACTGACGGCAGTTGATCAAACGCGGACAAGGCCCGGCGTCGCCCGGCCCTGAATCCACAACCACCCGGAACACGAATCGAACGCCATGAAAACTCTTCCTCGCGTTGCAGTACTTTTCTCTTCCGCCGGCCTTGCCAGCATTATCTTTGCGCAGATGCACGGCTCGGCCGTCGCCACCGCCACGCCTGCAGCCAATCCACCGGCGACCCTCGCCCAGGCCGCCGCTTCCAGCACCGCGCCGCTGGTGAGCCTTCCTGATTTCTCCCGCCTGGTGGAGCTCGCCGGGCCGGCAGTCGTGAATATCGAGGCAACCATCGGTTCGGGCCGGCAGACCGCCGCCGCGCGAGCAGAGCCCCGCGACGGCGAGCCACAGATGCCGAGCGACGAGGAGATGCCGGAGTTCTTCCGCAAGTTCTTCGGGCAGCCAGGCACGCCTGGCATGCCCATGCCCGACGGCCAGCGCAACGGCACGTCGATGGGAAGCGGCTTCATCATCTCCGCCGACGGCTACGTGCTAACCAACCACCACGTGGTGGACGGCGCCACCGAAGTCATCGTCCACCTCACCGATCGCCGCGAGCTAAAGGCGAAGGTGGTTGGCAGTGACCCCAGCGCTGATATTGCGGTGCTTAAAGTGGCGGCCACCAATCTTCCGATGTTGCGCCTCAGCGATTCACGCAACCTCAAGCCGGGCCAGTGGGTGCTGGCGATCGGTTCGCCTTTCGGATTCGACCATTCGGTCACTGCCGGCGTGGTCAGCGGCCTCGGCCGCCCCAGCCTGGACAATTCACAGCGCTACGTACCTTTCATCCAGACCGACGTCGCGATCAATCGCGGCAATTCCGGCGGACCGCTGCTCAACACCAGCAGCGAGGTGGTCGGCATCAACTCGCAGATCTTCAGCAATTCCGGCGGATACATGGGCGTGAGCTTCGCCATTCCAATCGAAGTGGCGATGAATGCCGTGCGCCAGATCCAGGCGACCGGCAAGGTTAGCCGCGGCCAGCTAGGCGTGCAGGTCGGCGACGTGCGTCGCGAGCAGATGGAGGAACTGGGCCTGACCCGGGCCGGCGGCGCGTTTGTCGGCGCCGTGCAGAACGACAGCGCGGCGGCCAGGGCGGGCATCCGTGCCGGCGACGTCATCGTTGCCTTCAACGGCAAGGAGATCGTCTCCTCCTCGGAATTGCCGCCGCTGGTCGGCGCAATGCCGCCGGGGAGCCGCGCCAACGTGAAGTTGCTGCGCAACGGCAAGCCGCTGGACGTCGTGGTCGTGCTTACGACTCTGCAGGAAGGCGTGGCTACGCGCAGCGCACCTGACCGGGAGACTCCCGCGCCGGCTGCTGACTTGAATGCCATCGGCGTGGTCGTGACCGACCTGGATTCCGGCTCCCGCAACAAGCTCGGGCTCAATCCCGGCGAGGGCGTAAGAATCAGCCGGGTGGCCAGCCTGGCCGCGCGCCAGGCCGGCCTGACGCCGGGCGACGTCATCCTGCAGGTGGGTAAAACCCCGGTGGGAAGCTCTGCCCAGTTTTCGTCGGCACTCAAGGGAGTCAAATCAGGCGACCGCGTACGCTTGCTGGTACGCAATGCCGAGAGCACCGGGCTGGTGACCATCCCAGCCTCGTAAGGCGTCTAGTCGGCAGCGCCCCGGCCAGCCTGTTCAGGGCAGGCTGCGTCCGGGGCCCTGTGCGATAATGCCGTGTTCACATCATCTGACGGCCTTGCGCCGCCCCCATGCAGCACATCCGAAATTTTTCGATCATCGCCCACGTTGACCACGGCAAATCCACCCTTGCCGACCGGATCATCCAGATCTGCGGCGGCCTGGAAGCCCGCGAAATGGAAGCACAAGTCCTCGATTCCAATCCGATCGAGCGCGAGCGCGGCATTACCATCAAGGCGCAGTCGGTTTCCTTGCCGTACACCGCCCGTGATGGCCAGGTCTACCAGCTGAACTTCATCGATACCCCCGGCCACGTCGACTTCAGTTACGAGGTCTCGCGTTCGCTGGCAGCGTGCGAAGGTGCGCTGCTGGTCGTGGACGCGGCGCAGGGTGTCGAGGCGCAGTCGGTGGCCAACTGCTATACGGCCGTGGAGCAAGGGCTCGAAGTGGTGCCGGTGATCAACAAGATCGACCTGCCGACCGCCGACGTGGAAAAGGTCAAGAAGGAAATCGAAGCGGTGATTGGCATCCACGCCGACGACGCCGTGGCGATCAGCGCGAAGACCGGGCTTGGGGTGATCGACGTCCTTGAAGCAATCGTGCACCGCATTCCGGCGCCGACGCCCCGCGGCAGCGACCAGCTGCAGGCGCTGATCATCGACTCCTGGTTCGACAATTACCTGGGCGTGGTCTCGCTGGTGCGGGTCATGCAGGGTGAGATCAAGCCCGGCGACAAGATCCTCGTGATGACCACCGGCCGCGTACACCAGGTCGATGCGGTCGGCGTGTTCACGCCCAAGCGCAAGGAACTGGCCAAGCTCGGCGCCGGCGAAGTCGGCTGGCTCAATGCCTCGATCAAGGACGTGCATGGCGCGCCGGTCGGCGACACGCTGACCTTGGCGGCCAACCCCGCCACCGTGGCGCTGCCCGGCTTCCAGAAGATGCAGTCGCGGGTGTTCGCCGGGCTGTTCCCGGTCGACGCCGAGGATTACACGGCGCTGCGCGAGGCGCTGGACAAACTCAAGCTCAATGACGCGGCGCTCAACTTCGAGCCGGAAAGCTCCGAGGCGATGGGCTTCGGCTTCCGCTGCGGCTTCCTGGGCATGCTGCACATGGAGATCGTGCAGGAGCGCCTGGAGCGCGAGTACGACCTCAACCTGATCAGCACTGCGCCGACGGTGATCTACGAAGTGCTGCAGACCGACGGCAGCATCCTGGCCCTGGACAATCCAGCCAAGTTGCCGTCGTTGAACAAGATCCAGGAAATCCGCGAACCGATCATCCACGCGACCATCCTGACCCCGCCCGACTACGTCGGCGCGGTGATCAAGCTTTGCGAGGAAAAGCGCGGCAGCCAGCAGAGCATCAACTACCTGGGTAGCCAGGTACAGATCAACTACGAACTGCCGATGGCCGAAGTGGTCATGGATTTCTTCGACAAGCTCAAGTCGGTGTCCCGTGGCTACGCGTCGCTGGACTACCACTTCCTGCGCTTCGAGCCGGGCCCGTTCGTGCGTGTCGACGTGCTGATCAACGGTGACCGGGTTGATGCGATGTCGATGATCCTGCACCGCGCGCACTCGGACCGCCGCGGTCGTGAGTTGTGCGAGAAGATGAAGGACCTGATCCCGCGGCAGATGTTCGACGTGGCTATCCAGGCGGCGGTCGGCGCCCAGGTCATCTCGCGCTCCACGGTCAAGGCAATGCGCAAGAACGTCCTGGCCAAGTGCTACGGCGGCGACGCGACGCGCAAGAAGAAGCTGCTCGAGAAGCAGAAGAAGGGCAAGAAGCGCATGAAGCAGTTCGGCAAGGTCGAGATACCGCAGGAAGCATTCCTGGCCGTGCTGCAGAGCGATAGCAAGTAAATCCAGAGAGCCTGAACGATGCCCGTGAAAGTCGATTTTGCCCTGATACTCACCGTCCTGTCGGCGCTGACCGGCCTGGTCTGGCTGGTGGACAGGCTGTTCTTTGCCAAGAGCCGCGCGCTCATGGTCGGGGATGGCGAGGAGATCTACGAACCGGCGATCGTGGACTATTCGCGTTCGCTGTTTCCGGTGCTGTTCTTCGTGCTGGTGCTGCGCTCCTTCGTCGCCGAACCGTTCCGGATCCCTTCCGAGTCGATGATGCCCAACCTGCTGGTCGGCGACTTCATCCTGGTCAACAAGTACAACTACGGCCTGCGCCTGCCGGTGGCCAACAAGAAATTCCTGGTCGTCGGCGAGCCCAAGCGCGGCGATGTCGTGGTGTTCCGTTATCCCGGCCGCAGCGACAACGACCCTGATCGGGGCGTCGATTACATCAAGCGCGTCATCGGCGTGCCGGGCGATGTGATCGAAGTCAGCGACGATCGCCTGTCAATCAACGGCCAGGCGGTCTCCTACAAGCCGGCTGGCGTATTCGTCGGGTCCGGCTCGGCCCTGAACGACACTGGCACCGATATCGTCGAGGAAGCCCTGCCCGGACGGGTGCACACGGTGCTCGACCAGCCCGGCAGCCCGTTCGCCCCAGGTAGCTGGGTGGTGCCCGCCGGTCACTATTTCGCCATGGGCGACAACCGCGACCATAGCGCCGACAGCCGCGACTGGGGCTTCGTCCCGGAGGGCAACCTGGTCGGCCGCGCTATGATCATCTGGCTGAACTGCGAAGGCTGGGTCTGCTCGGATGGCTTCGACTATTCGCGAATTGGCGATACCATCAACTGAACGCGGGTCTGGCGTGGTCAACCACAGGGCAAGGGGGATGTCATGAAAGGGGTAATCATGAAACGCAGTCAGCAGGGACTCACGCTGGTCAGCTTCATCATCGTGCTGGTCATTGTCTGTTTCTTCGGCTACATGGGCATGGTCCTCGGACCTGCCTATAGCGAGTATTACGGCGTGGTCAAGGCAGTGAATTTCGTTGCCGCCGCAGCGTCGCCCAACGACGCGGATCTCGCGTCGATGCAGAAGGCGCTCGATCGCCAGTTTACCGTCGGCTATGTCGAAACGGTCATGGGCAAGGATGCGAAGCTGATTCGGGCCAAGACTGGCAACAAACTGTCCATGGAGTACGAAGCCCGAAAGAGCTTCATGTACAACATCGATTTTGTCATGAAGTTCAAGCATGAGGCGCCGCTGGGCAGCAAGACCGCCGGTGACTGAAGGCTTCGGCCATGACTTCCAGGACCCCGGTCTGCTGCGCCAGGCCTTGCGCCATCGCAGTGCCGGGACTCCGCACAATGAGCGGATGGAGTTCCTGGGAGACGCGCTGATCAACCTGATCGTCGCCGAGGCACTGCATTCACGCTGGCCGAAGGCTGACGAAGGCGCCCTGACTCGCGCGCGCGCCAGCCTGGTCCGGGAGTCCTCCCTGGCGAGCATCGCCCGCGAGCTGGACCTGGGCTCGGTGATCGCTTTCGGTCCGGGCGAGCTCAAGAGCGGTGGCCATCGCCGCGATTCCATCCTCGCCGATGCGCTTGAAGCGCTGGTTGCGGCGGTCCATCTCGATGCCGGCTTCGAAGCGTGCAAGCGGATCGTCCTGCCCTGGTTCGAGCCGATGCTGGCCGGCATGCCGGTGGGCAAGGTCGACAAGGACGCCAAGACCATGCTCCAGGAATGGCTGCAGGCGCGGCAACTGGAACGTCCTGAGTACTCATTGGTCTCCGCCAATGGCGAAGAGCATGAGCGCGTTTTTACGGTCAGTTGTCGCCTTGCCCAGCCTGTGCTGAGCGCCGAAGCGGTGGGCAGCTCGCTGCGCGCCGCCGAGCAGGCCGCCGCCACCCGGGTGCTGGACCAGATCGAGGAATTGAAATGAGCGCCAAATACAGGGCGGGCACCATCGCGGTGATCGGCCGCCCCAACGTAGGCAAGTCGACCCTGATCAACTCACTGGTCGGCGCCAAGGTCAGCATCGTGTCGCCGCGTCCGCAGACGACCCGGCACAGGTTGCTGGGCATTGCCACCTTCGACGATGGCCAGCTGATGCTCGTGGACACGCCTGGCATCCATGCCAAGCAGAGCCGCGCCATGAATCGATATATGAATCGGGCAGCGCGCGGGGCGGTGTCCGACGTGGACGCGGCGATCCTGATGATCGAGGCCGGACGCTGGCTCGAGGACGATGCGCTGGCATATTCGGCGTTGCAGGACTCTGGCGTTCCCTGCGTGCTGGTGATCAACAAGGTGGACAAGTTCGCCGACAAGACGATGCTGTTTCCCTTCATCGCCGAAGTCACCAAGGACCGGGAGTTTTCCTCGGTGCATCCAATCTCGGCGATGAAGCGCAAGGGCACTGAGCAGCTAGTCAAGACCTTGATCGCCCTGATGCCGGAGTCAGAGCCGCACTACGGCGACGATGAGATTACCGACAAGAGCCAGAGGTTTATGGCGGCCGAGTTGGTGCGCGAGCAACTGATGCTGCGCCTGGGCGACGAACTACCCTATTCGGCGACCGTGGAGGTTGAGAAGTTCGAGGAAGATGGTGCGCTCCTGCGCATCGCCGCGGTCATCTGGCTGGAACGCGAGAGCCAGAAGCCGATCGTGATCGGCAAGGGTGGCGAGAGGATGAAGGCGATCTCCACCGGCGCGCGCCTGGGCATGGAGCGGTTGTTCGACCGCAAGGTCTTCCTGGAGACCTGGTGCCGTGTCCGTGAGGGTTGGTCGGACGATGAAGCGGCGCTGGGTCGCTTCGGCTACAAAGAGTGAACCCTGTCTCCCGTGGGCACTAGCGCGTCCCTGCGCGTCGGCCCACTCCGACGTCCTGTCTCCCGTGGGCACTAGCGCGTCCCTGCGCGTCGAGGGTCAGTTGGCGTTTGTGTTGCATGCGCGGCCGTGGCGCGAGACCAGCATGATCGTGGAACTGCTCACACGCGATCACGGGCGGGTGGGAATGGTCGCGCGCGGCTTGATTGCGCCCAAGCGGCACCCGCTTCGGGCGGCCCTGCAGCCCTTGCAGTACATCCGGGTGGAATACCAGGCGCGCGGCGAGCTTGCCCGGCTGGTGCAGGCCGAGGCACTGGATGTCGCGCCGGCCCTGACCGGCGATCGCCTGATGGCCGCGTTCTACGTCAACGAGCTGCTGCTTAAACTGACGCCGCGCAATGACGCGGCGCAGCCACTGTTCGACTTGTATGCGCGGGTCAGGGGCGAACTCCCGGACACCAGTTCCCTGTCATGGACCTTGCGCCGGTTCGAACGGGACCTGCTCGATTCGCTGGGCGTTGGCTTGCCTTGGGACATCACCCAGGATGGCGAGCCCTGCATTGCAGCCAACCGCTATCGGCTGGACCCCGAACTCGGCCCGATAGCCGAGCGTGGTCATGGCGCCCAGGGCATCAGCGGCGAGGCTCTGTTGGCGCTGGCGGCCGACCGGCGGCCACCCCCGGCGCATCTGGCCGAACTGCGCCGGGCGTTGCGCCAGGTGATCGAGTCACACCTTGGGTCCAGTGTATTGCGCTCCTGGGGCCTGCTCGATGAACTCGCGCGAGTCCGCCCGACGCCTCAGGGCTGAGCATCGTGCCACTGCAACGCGTCGGTCGCCGCGAAGTCGAAGTGCCGTAGCGCGCCGTTGTCGAGCGGCGACGCATCGAGCGCATCGACTGCGCGTGCCAGCCGCGCGGCCCCGACAAAACCGCAACCAGCCTTGAGCTTGTGCAGCAGCGCCTGCATGCCTGCCGCGTTGCCTGCCATTTGCGCTGCCAACAGCTGCTGGCGCAAGACGGGCAGTTCCTCCAGGAACAGCTTGCGCAGCGAGCGCAACGCCTCGACATTGCCGCCGATTGCTGCAAGCGCACGTGCTTCGTCCCAAACGGGCAACTTGCCAGGCGCGGCTTCGGCCTGGAATTCACTGTCGGCGCCCAGAAGGCGGCGCACCGTTCCCTGCAACAAGGCAATGGACACCGGCTTGAGCAGTACCCCCAGGAAACCCGCGCTACACAGGGCGTCGAGCTCTTCGCGCTCCGCGCCTGCCGTCACCGCCAGTGCTGCGGTATCGTGGCGGGCCCGCAATGCCTCCAGGCAACGCGAGCCATCGCCATCGGGAAGGTGGGCATCGATGATCCACAGTGCATACGGGTAGGTCCCCGCGAGCGCGATTGCCTGCGCGACATCGCCTGCGCAGTCCACCTGGGCAGGCAATGCCGACAGCGCCTCGGCCATGAAGCTGCTACTGACCGGGTCGTCTTCGACAAGGAGGAGGCGAATGGGTGCGTGCAGGGGACTCATCAATGGCTCATCGAAAACCGATTATCCTTGGAGCATGCGGACAAGTGCCTTGCTCTTCAAGCTGTTGCTGGTGGCCGGAGCGTGCGCAGCCCCTGCGCTGCAGGCAAAAGTGCTGATCGCGAAAATCGCGCACGTGAAGACCGGCGCAGGATCCCTGCACTCTGTGGTGGTGCGGCTCGAATGGCCGGATGGGGCAAGCAACGGAACCCTGAGCCTTCGTGCGGCACGCGGCGAATTCTCGTCGATGTCCTATCTGGCCCGCGACCTGCACTGGCAATGCGAGCTGGCTCGAGCAGTTGGCGGTGGATGGCGCTGTGACGGGCCATTGCGTAGCCGCGGCTCGAAGCCGGCTCGACTCTCGGTCAATCTTTCCGAGGCGACCAGCACTGCGCAACTGATGATAGGAAAGAGCAGGCTTGTCTACGCCCGCGCCGATGCCGCGCCCGACAGCCACGCGGTCGAGTTGCACGGGGTGCCGGTTGCATGGCTGAAGGATTTCCTGGCCGGACTGTGGGCCGATGGCCGATGGACGGGAGGAAGCCTGGACGGCAAGGTGGTCATCCGCGCGCCAAAGGCGGCTCCCTTTGTCGTCAACACCGATGTTGCGCTCGCCGGAGTCGGGCTGGAGACGCCGGATGGATCCCTTGCCGCCGCTGCGCTCAATGGCCGCCTGTCCGTGGACTACAGCGAGAGCAAGGGTCGGCAGCGCGTGGACTCGAGTTTCGTCGCCCGCGGCGGCGAACTGCTGGCCGACCGCCTCTATGTCGTGCTGCCGAAGTCGCCGGTCAACATCCATGTGCTCGCCCAACGCGAAAGCAGCAAGCAACCCTGGCAGTTGCCGCAGATCCAGTGGCAGGATGCCGGCGTGTTGGCTGCCAGCGGATCGGCGAGCCTGGATGCGGCCAACGCGGTCAACGCGCTGGATCTGTCGCTCGCGGTGCCCAACCTCTCGGTGGCGCGCGATCGCTACTTCAGCGGATTTTTAGGGCCTGCAGGCTTTCCGGACCTGGTGCTTGCAGGGAGCGTCGATGCGCGCCTGCAAATGGGCGGCGGTGCATTGACTGCGATGGAAGCCAGATTCGGATCCGTGAACGCGGTCGATACCAAGGCGCGTTTCACCTTCGCCGGGATCGACGGCAGCTTACGCTGGACGACGGCGGGCAACGCGCTGGCGAGCGAACTACGCTGGACCGATGCCGCGATCTTCGGCATCGGCCTGGGTCCGGCCCGGTTCGGATTCGGCAGTAGCATCGGCGAGTTGCGGCTCGCCCAGCCGGTTCCGATCGATGCGCTGCAAGGCAAACTCGTGCTCGACCACCTGCGCTGGCAGGCTCGGGCGAAGGGCGTTGGGGCCACTTTCCAATTCGGCATGTCCGTGCAGGCGCTGGATCTGGCCAGTCTCTCGCAAAGGCTGGGTTGGCCGGCGTTTCCTGGCTCGATCACGGGCAAGATTCCGTCAGCCCGTTTCCGCGGCGATGTGCTGGATTTTGACGGTGGCCTGCAGATGAATTTGTTCGACGGCCAGGTCGAGCTCAGCGACCTGTCCATGGAGCGGCCCTTTGGCGTGGCGCCGACGCTGACTGGCGACGTCGTCATCAAGGACATCGACCTGGAGCCGATGACCAGAGTGTTCGGTTTCGGCGCAATCACCGGCAGGCTGGATGGGCGGATCAGCAAGCTGCGCCTGGTTGACTGGGCCCCGGTCGCGTTCGATGCCCGGCTCGAGACCGATCGCGAGTGGAAGGGCAAGCGCCGAATCAGCCAGCGTGCCGTCAAGGACATCTCCAATGTCGGCGGCAGTGGCGTCGCCGGCGGCATTCAGGCACAGGCGCTGAAGCTCTTCGACGATTTCGCCTACGACCGGATTGGCCTGGCCTGCAAGCTCCAGGACAACGTCTGCACGATGGATGGCGTCGGTTCAGCTGGCGATGGTTATATCATCGTGGCAGGCGCAGGACTTCCGCGGATCCAGGTGGTGGGGTTCCGGCGCAAGGTTGATTGGCCGACCCTGCTTGCCCGCCTCGAGGCGGCGACCCAGGGCCAGGCACCCGTTATCAAATAAGGAGAGAGGCATGCGCAGATTGAGGTCCCCCCTGGCCATCGCGGGAGCGCTGGTGCTCGCTGCCTGCGTCACCATCAACGTCTATTTCCCGGCGGCCGAGGTGCAGGAGGCTGCTGCGGAATTCGTCGACAAGGTGATCGGAGACGATGACGGCAAGGCCGCGCCGCCGGCGAAACCACCCCAGGCCGCAGCTTCCCCTCGCTTCAACCTGATGAGTCTGCTGATCAGCGATGCGCGTGCGCAGTCCGCCGATATCACGATCCGCACGCCAGCCATCCAGGCAATCCAGGACCGCATGGCGGCGCGCTTCAAGTCCTCGCTTGAAACGCATTTCGACAGCGGCGCACTCGGGTTCAGCAATGACGGCCTGATCATTGTTCGCGATGCCACGCAGATCACCCTGAAGGATCGCGTCGCGGTTACCCAGGCGGTTGCCGAGGACAATCGCGATCGCAAGGCTGTGTACCGTGAGATCTCGGTGGCCAACGGGCATCCCGAGTGGGAGCAACAGATTCGCGAGACGTTCGCCCGGCAATGGGTTGCCAGCGCGCACAAGGGCTGGTGGTACCAGGCCGGCGACGGGGCCTGGAAGCAGAAATAGGCTGCAGCGACTCGCGTCGCAACTCCTGGGGCCGCGAATTTGCGACAATTCGCGGCCCTTTTCATTGCAGTGATGCCGTGGCCCGTTCCCGCAGCAAGATAAACCGCGAATTCGAACTTGAAATCACCGACCTGCTGCACGACGGCCGCGGCGTGGGGCGACTGGATGGCAAGGCGGTATTCGTGACCGGCGCGCTGCCCGGCGAAATAGTTCGGGTCAAGCAGACCGGTCGTAATCGCAATTTCGACGAGGGCGAGACGGTCGAGGTGCTGAAGGCTTCCCCCGATCGTGTACAGCCGCGCTGCGCACACTTCGGTGTCTGCTCCGGTTGTGTCCTCCAGCACCTGGACCAGGACCGGCAGATTGCCGCGAAGCAGCACGTGCTGGTCGAAAACCTGGCGCGGATCGGCCATGTGGAGGCGGGCAGCATCCTGCCGCCGCTGGTGGATGCCGCATGGGGTTATCGGCGCAAGGGACGCTTCTCGGTGCGCTTCGTCGAGAAGAAGGGCCGCACGGTGATTGGCTTTCGCGAACTCAATCCGCGCTTCGTGGCCGAGTTAAGCCATTGCCACACGGTCGTGCCGGAACTCGGGTCGCGAATCCCGGAATTGGCCGGGCTGGTCGAATCGCTGGATGGCAAGCGCGGCATTCCGCAAATCGAATTCATCGCTGGCGACGGCACGATCGCATTGGTATTCCGACACCTTGAGCCGCTGAGCGCCGATGATCTGGATCGGCTGACCACGTTCGCCAGGCAATCGGGCTTCGCGATCTTCCTGCAGCCGGGGGGTGCGGAATCGGTCCACACCCTGTGGCCCGAGACGATCAACTTGAGCTTCGCGATCCCCGCCTTCGACTTGAGTCTTGAGTTCCGGCCGCTCGATTTCATCCAGGTCAACGCCGGCCTGAATCAGAAAATGATCGCCAGGGCCATCGAACTGCTCGACCCGCAACCTGCCGACCGCGTGCTCGACTTGTTCTGCGGACTGGGCAATTTCACGCTGCCGCTGGCGCGCCGCGCCGGGCAGGTGGTCGGAGTTGAAGGCGATCCGGGGCTGATTGCCCGCGCTCGCGAGAACGCCGTGCGCAACGCGCTAGCCAACGTGGAATTCCATGCCGCCGACCTGGCCAAGGACCTTTCCTCAGAGCGGTGGATGCAGCAGGGATTCGACAAGCTGCTGATCGACCCGCCCCGGGCAGGAGCGGCGGAAGTCCTGGCGCAGCTGCCGCTCAAGTCGGTGCGCAGGATCGTTTACGTTTCCTGCCATCCCGGATCGCTGGCGCGCGATGCCGGCTTCCTGGTCCGGGAGCGCGGTTACCGGCTGGTCTCCGCCGGCGCGATGGACATGTTTCCGCACACCGCGCACGTGGAGTCGATCGCGCTATTCGAGAAATAGACCGGTTCAGCGCGAGTACGGGACGGCCGCAGTATTACAATCGTGGCAATGCGGACGCCGGCTCGCGGCGCCGGAATCAATCGGAGATGTTCGATGCTGGTGATTGGAGTGGCGGGGAAGGAACTCACCCCGGAAGAACGCGACTGGCTGCAAAACCCCGCCTGCGCCGGCGTGATCCTGTTCACTCGAAATTTTGCCTCGCGTGGGCAGGTGGCCGAGCTGACGGACGCGATTCGCGCCGCCGCGCCGCGACCACAGCTGGTTTGCGTCGACCAGGAAGGCGGCAAGGTCCAGCGTTTTCGCGATGGCTACTCCGCGCTGCCACCGCTCGAGAACTTCGGTGTGCTTCACCAACGCGATCCTGCCGCCGCTCTGGAACTGGCCACCGAGCATGCCTGGCTGATGGCCAGCGAGATTCGCGCGACCGGCATCGACCTGAGCTTCGCCCCGGTTGTCGACCTGGGCCGTGGCAACCGCGCGATCGGCAATCGCGCGTTCCACGCCGAGCCCGCCATCGTTGCCGAGCTCACCCGCGCCTATGTGCGCGGCATGCATGCCGCCGGCATGGCGGCAACGCTGAAGCATTTCCCCGGACACGGCTCCGTACTGGAGGACACCCACTTCGATGATGCGGTGGACCCGCGCCAGCTTGAGGAGTTGCGCAACACCGACCTGCTGCCCTTCGTGGCCGGCATCGACGCCGGGGCCGATGCGGTGATGATGGCCCACGTGCTGTATCCCGCGGTCGCGCCGGAGCCTGCAGGTTATTCACCGCGCTGGATGAACGAAATCCTGCGCGGTGACATGGGCTTCCGCGGCGTGGTGTTCAGCGATGACATCGGCATGGCTGCTGCCGAGTCGGCTGGAGGCGTGGCCGCCCGCAT
>JANPDF010000167.1:0-13079 GCA_031431355.1 Gammaproteobacteria bacterium | reverse complement strand
CTGGAATCGTTCGACGACATCCGTTTCGCGGTGGACCATTGCCGCGCGCGACCGGCTTCGTTGAAGGACTGACATGCCCAGGAACCTCCAGGTAGGACTGATCGGCGCCCGCGGCCATGTCGGCAGCGAGTTGATCCGATTGCTAGCCGGCCATCCCGAGTTCGAACTGAGCTTCGTCTCTTCGCGCGAGCGCGAAGGCAAGGCGCTGTCCGAATACGAACCGGTGGCGGACAGCGACCTGCGCTACAGCAATCCGACGGTGACCGAGGCGGCGGCGCTTGGCGTCGATGCGCTGGTGCTGGCGCTGCCCAACGGCAAGGCGCAAGAGTTCGCCACCGCCGTGGACGCGCAATCGCCCAGCACGGTGCTGCTCGACCTGTCGGCTGATTTCCGTTTCGACCGCGCCTGGTACTACGGCCTGCCGGAACTGACCCGCGCGCAGGCTGCGGGCAAGACTCGGATCAGCAATCCCGGCTGCTACGCCACGGCGATGCAACTGGCGATCGCGCCGATGTGCGATGCGCTCGCCGGGCCGGTGCAGTGCTTCGGCGTCTCCGGCTATTCGGGCGCCGGCACCCAGCCTTCGGACAAGAACGACCCGGACAAATTGCGCGACAACCTGATGCCGTATTCCCTGGTCGGGCACATCCACGAACGGGAAGTCGCCGACCAGCTCGGGCAAGCCATTGAATTCATGCCTGCGGTGGCCGCGCACTTTCGCGGCATCACCATGACCGCGAACCTGCACCTGTCGCGCGATTTCGACATCGACAAGGCGAGGGCCGTCTATCGCGCCTACTACGCCGGCGAGCCGCTGGTGCGAGTGATCGACGAGGTACCCTGGGTGAGCCGGATCGCCGGGCGGCACGACGTCGAAATCGGCGGTTTCACGACCTCGGGTGATGGCCGCAGGCTGGTGCTGGTCGCCACGCTCGACAATCTGCTCAAGGGCGCGGCGACGCAGGCCCTGCAGAATCTCAACCTGGCCTTCGGGCTTCCGGAAACGATGGGCATACCGACATGAGCGATCTCCTCTGGCAAAAGCCTGGCGTGCAAGTGGACCAGCGCATCCAGGCGTTCCTCGCTGGCAGCGACGTGGTTGATGATCGCGAGCTGCTCGCGTTCGATATCGAAGCCAGCCGCGCCCATGCGCAGGGGCTGGCCAACATCGGCATCCTGGATGCCGCTGAACTCGCCGCGCTGGAGCAGGAACTCACGACGCTGGCCGACGACTGGAACCATGGTCGCTTCGAACTCGATGACCGCTACGAGGACGGACATTCGGCGATCGAGGCGCGGCTGGTCGAGCACCTCGGCGACACCGGTCGCAAGATCCATACCGGCCGCAGCCGCAACGACCAGGTGCTGGTGGCGAGCCGCCTGTACCTGCGCTCGGCGCTGGCCAGCCTGCGCGAGCATTGCCATGCCATCGCAACGGTCGCGCTGGAACGAGCGCACGCCGACGCCAGCCTGCCGATGCCTGGCTACACGCATCTGCAACGGGCGATGGTGAGTTCGGCCGGAATGTGGTGGGCAGGATGGGCCGAGGCATTTATCGACAACACGCAACTGGCCATCGACACCTCGCGATGGGTGGACGCCAACCCGCTCGGATCAGCCTCCGGCTATGGCGTCAGCCTCGCGCTCGATCGCGAACACACCACCCGGGCGTTGGGATTCTCGCGCTGCCAGGTAGCAGCGACCTATGCCCAGCTTTCGCGAGGAAAGTTCGAGCTGCAGGCACTGTCGGGGTTGTCGCAGGCCTTGCTCGACCTGCGCCGCCTGGCCTGGGACTTGAGCCTGTTCGCCAGTGCGGAGTTCGGATTCATCGCGTTGCCGGCGCAATACACCACCGGCTCGTCGCTGATGCCGAACAAGCGCAATCCCGATCTCATCGAACTGCTTCGCGCGAGCTACGCCGTCGTCGCCGGCGCGCGCAGCGAGATCGAGAGCCTGCTGTCGCTACCCTCGGGCTATCACCGCGACCTGCAATTCAGCAAGGCGCCGTTGCTACGTGCGTTCTCACGCGGCCTCGCTGCACTGGCGCTGGTGCCCGATCTATTGACCTTGATCGAGTGGCGTCCGGCCCAGATGCGCGCGGCGATCGAGCCAGGAATGTTCGCGACTGATCGGGCCATGGAACTGGCCGCGCAAGGCGTGCCGTTCCGCGATGCCTACCGGCAGGCAGCGGAAGCGCCATTGCCTTCGTTCGGCGCGGATGCCGATGCCAGCGTCCGGCGCCGCGCCGAGGCCGGTTACGGAGACCTGCGGCCCTTGCGCGCGCGACTGGACGCGCTTGGCTTGCGATCCTCGCCGGGCAACCTGCGCGATCCTTGATGCAGGTCATCCTGCGGCTTGCGTCCGGGGACTACCGTGTCACGATCGGGGCCGCATGGGGGAAGGGTGAGCAATGGGCGAGGCAGACGGGCCCGTGGTTCCGGCGCCGGCGTTTCCAGCAGCCCTGCTCGAGACCGTCATCGACTGCGCGCCGGTGGCGATGATGCTCAGCGATGAGTCCGGCGAAATCGTGCTGGCCAATCGCGAGGCGGCAATCCTGTTCGGTTATACCTGCGCCGAACTCGTCGGCGGCAGCATCGACCGCCTGGTGCCGGTCGAATCGCGCCCCGGGCATCCGCGACTGCGTCGGGAGTTCGTTTTGCATCCTTCGGCCCGGCACATGGGCAGCGGCCGCGACCTGTGCGGTCTGCGCAAGGACGGCGTCAGCGTTCCGATAGAAATCGCGCTGACTCCGATCGACACCGGCACCGGCGCGCTCGTGCTGAGCGTGATCGTGGATCTGAGCCTGCGCCGAAAACTGGAGGATGAAGTGCGCCGCGCCAACGAAGAGCTTGAGCAACGCGTTCTGTTACGAACGCAAGAGCTCGAGCAGGCGAACCGGGAGAAGGAAGCATTGCTGGTCGATTTGCGCGCCCAGCGCGCCGAACTCGAACGCCTTTCGCGAGAGGATCCGCTCACTGGCCTGGCCAACCGCCGGGACTTCGACCACCGGCTGGACACTGAGATCGATCGCGCGGAACGGACCGGGCTGCGCTTCGCCGTGGCCATGCTGGACCTGGATTTCTTCAAGCTGGTCAACGACCGCTTCGGCCATGCACTAGGTGACCGGGTGCTGCAGGAGGTGGCCGACCTGATCCGTGGCCAGTGTCGTGGCATCGACGTGATCGCGCGTTACGGCGGCGAAGAGTTTGCCCTTGCGCTGCCCGGCTCAGACCTGCGCTCCGCGGTGTCCGTCTGCGAGCGCATCCGCGTTTCCTTCGAGACTTTCGATTGGTCGAGCCTGCAGGTCGGGCTCGACTTGACCATCAGCGCCGGTGTCGCCTGCTGGCGTCCCGGCTGCACGGCGGCGTTGCTGATGGCGGAGGCCGACGAGAATCTCTATGCGGCCAAGCGCACCGGACGCAACCGCGTGGTGCCTTCGGCCTGAGCTCCGCCGCGGCGATCAGTGCGCCGTGTAACCGCCGTCGATGACTAATTGCGAGCCGGTCATGAACTTGGACTCTTCGGAGGCCAGGTAGACTACGCCCCAGGCGATGTCATCAGGTTCACCCATGTGCCCGAGCGGATGCAACTGGTCGACGTCGCGGCGGGCGACGGCGATGTCGGTGGCGCCGCTGTCGCGCAGGTGGTGCTCGACCATCGGCGTCCAGATGAAGCCAGGATGGATCGAATTGACCCGGATGTGGTCCGCCGCATAGGTCATCGCATCGGTCTTGGTCATCAGCGCGAGCGCGCCCTTCGAGGCATGGTACGGCGGCACGTCCGCGGCCCCGACCAGTCCGTAGATCGACGAAAGGTTGATGATGCTGCCGCTGCCGGTGCGCTTCATGTGCGGAATGGCGTGTTTGGTGCAAAAGAACGGCCCTTTCACGTTGACCGCCTGCACCTGGTCCCACTCCGCCTCCGTGACCTCGTGGCAGGGATTGTTGACGCCGGCAATGCCGGCATTGTTGACCAGCACGTGCAGCGCGCCGAAGTAGGCAACGACGCCGTTGATTGCCGCTTGTACCGCCTTCTCGTCGGACACGTCCACGTGCCAGTAGCGCGGCGGCTTGCCGTAATGGCGGGCGCCCAACTCGTCGATCAGCGCCTTGCCGGCTTCGTCCATGACATCGAACAGGGCGACGCAAGCGCCTTCCTCTACCAGGCGCTGAACGCACGCCCGGCCGATGCCCACTGCTGCGCCGGTGACGATGCAGACTTTGCCCTTCACCCTTGCCATGCCACGCCTCCCTGGCTGTCCTTGGCGCGGCCGCACCGGCCGCCGATGGGCAAGTAGACCGCGAGAGCAGGCAAGGGACGCTGACGCAGGTCAACAAATTTTCGATCAGGCCCCGTGGTTGGCGCCACGGCGCCGGAGGCTCTGAGACCGACGCCTCCGGGCGCGAGAGGCTCAGGCTTCCCGGGTTGGGCCGGGTTGTAGCCATTCGCCGCCGTCGGCTTCCCGAGGGCCAGGATATGACTGCCCTGGGTTCCGGAGGCTTGGCGCGAGGGCGGCGTCTGGAGTGGGCGGGCTAGGGCGCGTGCGGCAGGTAGCCGCCGCCCCGGGCACTGGAGGCCCACCGCATCACAAACTTCCGCAGTTCCTGAGTCCAAAGTACCAAGCTGGCCACTGCCACTATCAGCAGCAGATCAGTCGTCGGGATCGGCACGGTATGGAAAAGCTCGTTCAACGGGGGCCAGTACAACACTGCAAGCTGCAGCAAGACGCTCGTGGCCAATCCACCCACCAGCCATCGATTCTGAAATGTCCCCGGGCCCAATGCGGTGCGCGTGGGCGACTGGCAATTCAGCACGTTGAACCACTGGCACACAGCCAGCATGGTGAAAGTCTCGGTGCTGACTATCTCGTAGGCCATGCCGCTGCCTAGTCGCCAGGCAAACCAGCCAAATGTGAGCGCCACCGCTGTGGGAACCAGCAGCGCGATGCGCTTCAACATCTCGGCACCAAGCAAGCGGTCGTCCCGGGGCACGGGCGGCCGAGTCATCTCCTGGCCATCGGGCGGATCCATCACCAGGTTTATGGTCAGCGTCGTTTCAGTGACGATGTTGATCCAGAGGATCTGCACGGCTGCCAGTGGCAAGGGATAACCAAGCAGCAGGGCAAGAAGGAGCACCACGATCTCGTCGATCGACGTCACGAACAGGAACAGGATTACCTTCTTCAGGTTGGCGTAGACCACGCGGCCCTGTTCGATGGCTCCAACGATCGTCGCGAAGTTGTCGTCAGTGATCACCATCCTGGCTGCGCTCTTGGCAACGTCGGTGCCGGTGATTCCCATTGCGACGCCGACATCGGCGCGGGCGAGGGCGGGCGCGTCGTTGACCCCGTCGCCCGTCATCGCAACGACGTCGCCGCGCGACTGCAGTGCCTCCACGATGCGCAGTTTTTGCGCCGGATGCACGCGCGCGAAAACGGCGATCTGGTCCAGGCTGTCCAGCAACTCCAGCTCGTTCATGCTCTCCAGTTCGGTGCCATCCACCGCCCGGTCGCCGTCACCCGCAATTCCGAGCTCGCGGGCGATGGCCAGCCCGGTGAGTTTGTGGTCGCCCGTGACCATGATGGGGCGGATGCCAGCGGCGCGGCATTGCGCCACCGCCATCTTGACCTCCTCGCGCGGCGGGTCCATCTGCGCTATCAGTCCCAGCAAATGGGCGCGGCCCGCAAACGCATCGAAGCCCTCGGCGGAATCCAGCGGGTCACCGTCTATGACGGCGGTGGCGAGGACGCGCAGGGCCAAGGCGGCCATGCCGTCGGCGGCTTCACGAGCTGCATGCACGGCAAGGTGTCCATCCGCCGAGCAGAGGCGCAGCACGGCCTCCGGCGCGCCCTTGATGAATATCCTCGGGCGCCCCGTAGCGTCCAGGTGCTGCGTTGCCATCATCTTGCGGTCGGAGTCGAAGGGCAGTTCGGCTTCGCGCGGCCACTGCCGGCGTAAGGCCTGCGGATCAATGTCTGCCTTGAGCGCGGCCACCAGCAACGCAGCCTCCGTAGGATCGCCTAGTACAGTCAATCCCGACGCGCCGTCTGCCGGCCCCTCCAACTCAGCATCGTTGCAAAGCGCGGCGGCCCGCAACAACTCGATAACGGCCAGGTCCGTCGGATTCAGGGGCTCGCCCGATTCCGTCAGTTCTCCCCGTGGCGCATAGCCCACGCCAGAAATGTCGATCCGCCGCCCGTCGGGGAGCCACAGGGCACTGACGGTCATCTCGTTGCGAGTCAGGGTTCCGGTCTTGTCTGTGCAGATGACGGTGGTGGAGCCCAGGGTTTCGACAGCCGAGAGCCGACGGATGATCGCACCTCGGCCGGCCATCCTCTGCATGCCCACCGCAAGTGCGATTGTCATCGCCACGGGCAGGCCTTCGGGCACCATCGAAACCATTTGGCTAATCGCAACCATCATGACGTCGGCCAACGGCAGCCCGCGCAGCAGACCGAGCCCAACGACCACCAGGAATAGCACCAGACCGGCGGCAATCAGGTAGCGACCGAACTGCGAAATGCGCAGTTCCAGTGGCGTTCGCGGCTCTTCAGCCCCTTCGGTCAACCGCGCGATGCCGCCGACTTCAGTGTGTGTCCCAATGGCCGTGACCACGGCGCGCGCCCGTCCGGCGGCAACGTAGGTGCCCGAGAACACCATGTTGCGACGATCCGACAGCCCTGTCGCTTCCGGCAGTGCCTGTACGTTCTTGGCTGTTGGCACCGACTCCCCGGTCAGTGCTGCTTCGGCGACCATCAGTGAGGCCACCTCGACCAGTCGCGCGTCGGCACCGATGGCATCGCCAGCGGCCAACAGCAGGATGTCTCCCGGCACCAGCGCGCTTGCCTGGATTTCCCGCTCGCGGCCATCGCGCAGCACCCGAACCTGCAGCGAGGCGAGCCGGCGAAGCGCTGCCATCGAACGTTCGGCGCGGCCTTCCTGGTACGAGCCGACCAATGCGTTCACCATTACCACCGCGAGAATCACCACTGCGTCGCGCAGGTGGCCCATGCCACCGGCCAGCGCCGCCGCAATGAACAGGATGTAGGTCAGCGGGCTCTTGAACTGGCGCAGGAACAACACGGCGATCGAGCGCTTTGGCGGCTCTGGCAATGCATTCGAACCGTACACACCGGCGCGTTGGGCAGCGACTTGCGTGGACAAGCCGAGCCCGGCATCCGATGTCAGACTCTCCAGCACGGCGCTTGCTTCGAGAGCATGCCAGACGCCAGCTTTGCTCCACGCGGCCGGTTTCGTCATGGCAGGCAAGTGCCTATCGAGCCTGCAGCAGGTCCACTATCTCGCCTTGCTCGGGCACGTGCGCCGGCCAGTGCAGTTCGCGTTCGATGCGAATGCGCAGGGCGTCGGAGGCCTCAAGCTCGCCATGGGTCACCAGGACGCCGCGAGGCGGCCTCGGCGCTGCCCGCAGCCAGTCAATGAGCTCATTGGCGTCAGCGTGCGCGGAAGCTGCGGCCAGTTGAACGACCTCGGCGTTGACTGCCACGTCCTGCCCATAGATGCGCAGGGACTTGGCGCCGCGGGCCATGGCTGCCCCGCGCGTTCCCCCGGCCTGGAAGCCGCACAGCACGACCGCGTTGCGCGGATCCGGCGCGAATGCGATCAGGTGATGCAGCACACGTCCGCCCGTGGCCATGCCACTGGCTGAAACGATGACCATAGGCCCCTTCTGGCGGTTCAGCGCCTTGGAATCCTCGGGGCTGTTGATCACTCGCGTCATGCTGCGCATGGCTTCCAGCTCGGCGTGGTTCAGCCGGTGCAGGTCGGGATACTGCCGATACATTGCGGAGACATCGGTTGCCATGGGGCTGTTGAGGTACACCGGCACGCGCGGCACGAGGTTCTCGGCCTGCAGCTGGGCGATGATGTGCAGCAACAGTTGCGCGCGGCCCACGGCGAACGCCGGAATCACCACCACGCCGGCGCGCGCGGCGACGCGGCGCAATACTTCCGCCAATTCGTCCCTTAGCGCTGTAGGTGGATGGCTGCGATCCCCATAGGTGGATTCGACGACGATCCAGTCGGCTTCGCCGGGCGGCGAGGGCGGCAACATCACCGGATCGTCCGGTCGGCCGATATCGCCGCTGAAGGTGATGCTGGTCCCGCCGCAGGCCACCGTTGCCGCGGCGGCGCCGAGGATATGGCCCTGGTTGCGGAAACGGGCGAGAAACCCTTTCGCGGGTACGAAGTCTTCGTCGAAGGACACGCAACGGAAGCGCTTCAGGCTGTGCAAGGCGTCCAGTTCGCGATAGAGCGGCTGCGCCGGCTTGTGCTTGGACGCTCCCTTGCGTTCGGCGTACTCGGCCTCTTCTTCGAGCAGGCGCCCGGAATCGGGCAGCAGCAGCCCGCACAGGGATCGCGTCGCCTCAGTACACCAGATGGGGCCCTTGAAGCCGCTGTGCACCAGCGCCGGCAGGTAGCCGCTGTGGTCGAGGTGGGCATGGGTGAGCACGACCGCGTCGATGGATCGTGGGTCCACCGGGAACGGGGCCCAGTTGCGCAGGCGCAGCGGCTTGTAACCCTGGAACAGGCCACAGTCGACGAGGATCCGGCCATGCTCGGAGTCGAGCAGGTATCGCGACCCGGTCACGGTGCCGCTGGCGCCAAGGAACTGCAGCTGGAAGCGTTCGGGGCTGGCGGGCGGGACGGCGGTTTCCAGGGGCATCGAACGGCTCCGGCAAGGTCCAGGTCAAGCCGATTGTATGCGCCGACGCGCGCCTGCGTCCGCCTGTTACCAACTGTTACAAGACGTTGCGCTAGCCACACCGTGCGCGCAATGGGCTCCCCTATCTTAGCCACCATGCGGGCACTCGGGAGCACTCTGATGTTGGACAGCAACGGTGGCACGGAATTCACCACGGCTTGCATCGACTTCGACAGCGTCCCGCGCGCAGCCAACTCGCGAAACCAACCAGGCATGGAAGAGTTCATCGCCGGACTGCGCGCCCGTGGCTATCCGATCCGCCGGCGCCACGTGCAGGCCAAACAGCACCTGTTCCGCGCCGGGCAACCAGCAACATCGCTGTTCCTCGTGCACTCTGGGTCGTTCAAGGCCAGCATGGTCAGCGTGGACGGCCGCGAAAAGATCACTGGATTCCGCCTGCGTGGCGACCTGCTGGGCATGGAAGCACTCGACCTGCCGGCCTACGCCTGTGACGTTACTGCACTGGACCTGGGCGAAGTATGGGAACTTCCCTATTCGGCCCTGTGCGAAGAGCCCGGATTCCAGCAACGCCTGGCCACGGCGATGGCCGGCGAGATCCGCCGCGACTGGAGCTGGATGCTGGCGATCGGCACCCTGACGGCGGAACAGCGCGTCATCGCTTTCCTGCTCGACCTGGCGGCACGCATGGAGGCGCTCGGATTCAGCGCGCGCAGCATGATGCTCCGCATGTCCCGCGCTGAACTCGGCAACTTCCTTGCCCTGCAGCTGGAGACAGTGACCCGGGCGTTGTCACACCTGCATGCACAGGGGCTGATCGCCGTGGAGCGGCGCGAAATCCGGATCGAAGAGCCCGCGCGCCTGCGCGCGATGCTGGCCGGCGGTCGCTGAGACCTCAGTCCGCCGGTTACTTCCTGGCGCCGAGCTGGCGGCGCAATCCGTCCGACAGTTGTTCGCGACGGTAGGGCTTGCGCAGCAACTCGAACTTCGGGCCCGTGCTCGAGTCTTCCGGCACGTCGTCGTAACCGGACGCCAGCAACACCGCCAGTCGCGGTCGCAACTTGAGCGCGGCGCGCGCCAGTTCCTTGCCGTTGATACCGTCGCCCAGCATCACGTCACTGAACAGGATGTCGAAGGCGGCATCCTCTCGAAGCAGCGCAAGGGCCTCGGCTCCGGAGCTGACGGCTTCGACGCCATAGCCAAGGGACGCCACTATCGCGGTGACCATCTGCCTCAATTGGGCATCGTCCTCCACTACCAGCACCCGCATCCCACTGACCGGGACCTCCGGCGTGGGCTCGCTGCCGACCGGGTTTTCCGCAGCGGGCGCCACTGGCAGGAACATCTCGACCGTGGTGCCACGACCGTCGCTACTATCCAGCCGCAGATAGCCTTCGCTCTGCCTGACAAAACCGTAGACCATGCTCAGGCCCAGGCCGGTGCCGTGGCCGAGCGCCTTGGTGCTGAAGAATGGCTCCACGGCACGCGCAGCGACTTCCGGGGTCATACCGCAGCCGGTGTCGCTGACGCTGAAGACCACGTAATGGCCGGCGCCGAGCTCGGGGCTCGCCTCAGCGGCAGCCACCCATCGCTCGCCGGCGCGCAGATGGATTTCTCCGCCGTCAGCCATGGCGTCGCGCGCGTTCAATGCCAGGTTCACCAGCGCCGCGTCCAGTTGGGTCGCGTCGGCGAACACCGCCTGGATCGACGGCTCGCACTCCAGGCGCAGCCTGATCTTGTCGCCGAGTGCGCCGCGCAACATTACCTCCAGGTCGCGCAACAGTGGCTCCGGATCGACGGCCTGCGGTTGCAGGCTCTGTTTTCGCGCGAACGCGAGCAGCTTGGAAGTCAGCTCGGCGCCGCGGGTCACCGACCGCAGCGCGCTCCCGATCAGCTCCTGCGCGCCCGGATGCTCGCCATATTCGATCTCGAGCAGCTGCAGGTAGCCGGACATCACCGTCAGCAGGTTGTTGAAGTCGTGCGCGATGCCACCGGTGAGCTGGCCGATTGCCTCGAGCCGTTGCGAGTGCGCCAGCTGTTCTTCGGTCAGCCGTCGTTGTAGCAGCGCGGCGAGCAGGTTGGCGACCGAACGCAGGAAGTGCTGCGCGTCATGGTCAAATCGCCTGGGCTCGGAGGAGCGCACCACCAGCGCGCCGATCGCGCGATCGCGTCCGGGCAGGGGCATGATCGCCAGGCTGCCGATTGATTCGCCGAGCCCCGGCCAGCCGCGGCCCTGCGCGATCGCGATGTCGTCCACGAGCACCGGCTGGCCCTGCTGCATGGCCTGCCGCAGCAAGCTGTCCGGATCGAGCGCCGCGGCTTCGGTATCCCGCGCTCCGATCGAGGCCAGCACATGGACCTGCCGCCGGTCCGGCGCCATAATCGCCACCGCCACTTCCGCAACACCGAGCGCATCCGAAAGCAGGGCCGGCAATTCTGAAAGCACGCCGGTTTCGTCGATGGATTCCAGCGCAAGCTGGCCGAGTCGGCCGACCAGGGCATCGTAACGGGCGCGGATAACCGCCTGCCGTGCGCGCTGGCTCTCCGAAATGTCGCGCACGGAGGCCAGGAAACGCGGACCGTGATCGCCCTCCAGTGGGCTCAGCGCAATTTCGATGGGGAATTGCTGGCCATCGAGCCGCTGTCCGGTGAGCGCCATGTTGGAGTCGCCCATCGGCCGCGTGCGCGGGTTTTCCATGTAGTTGTCGCGATGCATGCGGTGCCGTTCGCGCGCCGACTTCGGCATCAGCAGTTCCAGCTCGACGTTGGTCAGTGCGCCGTCCGGATAGCCGAACAAGCGCTCGGCCTGGTGGTTGGCGAGTACGATCATGCCGCGGTCGTCGACGACGATCAGGGCATCGGGAACCATTTCGAACAGTTGTGGAAACATGGAGTCCTCAGCAGGCGTTGACCGACGCCGTGAACAGATAGCCGGCGCCGCGCACGGCCTTGATCAGTCGTGGCTGCGCGTGATCGACTTCGAGCTTTCGACGAAGGCGGTTCATCTGCACGTCGATGGACCGGTCGAACGGACCGGCATCGCGGCCGTGCATGCAGTTCATCAGGTAATCGCGCGTCAATACTTCATGCGGTCGGGAAATCAATGCCTGCAGCATTTTGAACTCACCAGTGGTCAGGACCACTTCCAGCCCGGATCGGTCGATCAGCCTTCGCGCCGCGATATCGAGCTTCAGCCCGTCGAATTCGACCGATTTGGCGGCTTCCATGGCAGGCGCCGCTTCGCTCGGGGAGCGCCGCAGGACGGAACGGATCCGGGCCAGCAATTCGCGAAGGTCGAAAGGCTTGGCGAGGTAGTCGTCGGCGCCCAGTTCAAGGCCGACGATGCGATCGACCGAGTCGCCGCGGCCGCTGATCACGATCACCGGCCGTCGCCAGCTCTGCCGGAAATCGCGCAGCAGAGTGAGGCCGTCCTCGTCGGGCAGCCCCAGGTCGAGCAGGATCAGGTCGATGTCGCCCTGGCCGACGGCGTTGCGCAAGGCCGCCGCGTCTCCCGCGACGGAGACTCGAAATCCGTTGCCGCCCAGGTAGCGGGCAAGCAGGGTGGAGATCTGTTCATCGTCATCGACCACCAAGACGTGGGTGGCGAGGACGCCAGGCGCTTCCGGGTCAGGCATTGCTCGCAATCGCGATTGATACGCGCAAGCATAGCAACAAGTGCTGCCGGTCAGAGGGCCAGTTCGTGGATCGCCAGTGACGCGTCTTCGGGGTCGATGCGGCGGGTGAAACCAAGGTGCTTGGCCAGGTCGCGCATTTCCACGTTCTCGACCGAATCCATGGACACCATGCGCTTCATGCCGCGGGCGCGCGCGACGTCGATCAGGTGCCGCATCAGGATCGTGCCGAGCCCCTTGTTCTGCCATTGGTCGGTCACTGTCACCGCGCACTCGCAGACGCCCTCGTCCGGGTTGCCGGAGTAGCGGCTGACGCCAACGATGCGTTCATGCGCGTCTTCCATGGTGACGGCCACGAAGGCCGCCTCGCGTTCAAGGTCAAGACGGGTGAAACGGTCGAGCGTGGCTTCGCTGGGGTGCCGGACCTGGCCCATGAAGCGCATCTGTCGCGCTTCGTCGGACAGGCCTTCAATGAAGGCGCGTTCCGCTTCGCGGTCCTGGGGGACGATGTGCCGTATCAGCACATGGCTGTGATCGTGCAAGGTTTCCGACCAGCGCAAGGTTGCCGGGTCTGGCCCGGGAGAATCGGATTCGGGCGTCTGCATGTTGAACTGCTCCAGGGCGGTTACCGGAACCAGACTAGCTACCGGGCGTCGGTGGCAAGTTGACGTGCATCAATCAGAACGGCGGCGGCTGGCATCCCAGGACAGCCAGCGGCCCATGCAATTGTGGCATGGCAATCATCAGCCAGGGTGCCGCCAGCGTTGC
>JANPDF010000166.1:0-2097 GCA_031431355.1 Gammaproteobacteria bacterium | reverse complement strand
CCGCTACTTGGCGCATACGCTATGCGGTGAGTGCCATGGACCGGATCTGCGTGGCAACCCGAATCCCGAAACCTTTCGCCCCGACCTGGTCGTAGCCGCGTCCTATCCGCTGACCGACTTCAGGACATTGCTCAAAACCGGCCAACCCACCGGCAACAGGACCCTCAACCTAATGGCTAAAGTAGCCAAGAGTCGATTCAGCCACCTCACCGAAGCCGAGGTCAATGCAATCCACGGCTATCTGGTGGCTCGGGCAGCGACGCCGCGGTAAAGCGGCCTAACAATTCATTGAAGCCAAAACTGCTCCGCGGTTCGGCTTAATTCAGGCGTTAGGCCCCATGCATTCTGATTCTCGAGACCGGTGGTCAGCCACGCCCAAGCAAGGAAAATGGGCGTACGTCATTCTCACTGGCGTTACGTTCTGGGGCGCAACCGCCTTTGTAGTAATGGGCATATTCGTCCATACGATCGACGAATTCCGCCTGGGACCAATATTCCTCCTCGCGGCGCCGTACCTGATCCTCGGTGGGTTGATCGCCTACGCGCGGTGGACCTATCAGGAGCGCGCATTTTGCAAAGTCTCTGGCCAGTAGCACCGCGCACCGTGCAGACAAAATGGCAAATTCATCTGATACGATTTGCCTAACTATTCAATCAAGGGGAACCATAATCGTACCGATTATGGCCCCCTTATCTCAGGCGTTAGCCCCATGATCAATTGCATCCTTAGGAGTAGTCACGTGCGGAGCCTTCTAGTGTTGATGGTCGCGTGCGGCAGCTTCGCTAGCTCAGGCGCCGTCTTTGCCGCAGAGCCTGCGACTATCGAATTCCTAAATTCTGGGAAGGTGCTTCCCAAAGGCCTGCCCTTTTCCGAGGCCGTGCGAGTCAACGACACCCTTTATCTTTCTGGGCAAATTGGAATTGCTCCGGGCACTCTCAAGCTTGTGCCCGGAGGCATCAAAGAAGAATCCCGACAGACCCTGGAAAACATAAAACTTACGCTGGAGGCACACGGATACTCGATGCAAGATCTTGTAAAATGTACCGTGATGCTTGCCGACATGTCAGAGTGGTCCACGTTCAACGGGGTCTATAGCACCTATTTTTCCGACAGATCTCCTGCTCGAACTGCTTTTGGCACAAATGGCCTCGCGTTAGGAGCGCGAGTGGAAGTCGAGTGCATAGCAGTCGCAGCTCATAAGCGCTAACTATTCAATCAAGGGGAACCATAATCGTACCGATTCTGGTCCCCTTATCTCAGGCGTTAGGCCGGGTTTGCAGCATTCGTTTCAGGAGAGCGTTATGACACCTGCTAGAACCATCGCGGTCGCAATTCTTGGCTTGGTCGCAATCGCGCAAGCCGTCAGATTCGCGCTCGGCTGGCCCGTCACCATCAACACCTTTTCAGTTCCACTCTGGGCAAGCGCGATCGCCGCTGTGGTCGCCGGCGGAATCGCATTCATGCTTTGGCGTGAAGGGCGTCGCTAGTGCTTAGCCCTAACTATTCAGTCAAGGGGACGGCTTCCGTGTCCGCTTATCAAGCGGACTTCCGGGCGGCCGCCCTTTACCTCAGGCGTTAGGCCCCACCAGTAGCACACTGACTAGTGTGCGCTGACGAACAGACCTACCTCGGCCGCACATGCTAACTCCTTCGCTGTCGCACCCGCGGCGTGATGATTCACATCAAGGAGTATTTTATGAGGAAGTCCCTACTCGCAAGTCTATCTCTATTCACAGTGGTGCTAGCACTGGCACTGCCGCTGCAAGCCGCCGCGGGGTCCGAGAAGAGTCTGTATGAACGCCTTGGCGGAGTCTTCGCCATCGCCGCAGTGGTTGACCACTTTAGCGACGCGGTTGTGCGGAATCCGATCGTAGGCAAGACATCGAAGAATCCAGCCCTAAGGAAATGGCACACGGAGAGCTTGGGCAGGTTGCCGGGTCTCAAGTTCATGCGAACCTTGTGGGTCTGCGAGGTCACGGGCGGCCCGTTCAAATATTCGGCAACAAAGCCGGGTAAAACTCACTTGGGCCTTGAGCAGGCGCATCGCGGCCTCAAGATATCGCCAGAGGAATTCGACGAGGTAGCGGCCGAGCTGG
>JANPDF010000165.1:0-2025 GCA_031431355.1 Gammaproteobacteria bacterium | reverse complement strand
CAAGGCCGAGGAAGCCGGCTTGGCCGTGCCCGGCGCGGTCATGGCCAGCGATGCCTTCTTCCCGTTCCGCGACGGCATCGACGCCGCCGCGGCTGCCGGCATCGCCGCCGTGATCCAGCCGGGCGGTTCGATGCGCGATGCCGAGGTCATCGCCGCAGCCGACGAACACGACATGGCGATGGTCTTCACCGGTCGCCGCCACTTCAGGCACTGAGACGATGAAAATCCTGCTGATCGGATCGGGTGGCCGCGAGCACGCGCTGGCATGGAAACTGGCGCAGTCGCCGAACGTGGACGCCGTGCTGGTGGCGCCGGGTAATGCCGGCACCAGCGCCGAGCCGAAGTGCCGCAACGTCGACATCGCCAGCACTGACATCGAGGGCCTGCTGAAACTGGCGCGCGACGAGGCGGTCGGACTCACGGTGGTCGGGCCCGAGGCGCCGTTGGTGCTGGGCATCGTCGACCGCTTTCGTGCCGAAGGTCTGCGCATCTTCGGACCGACCCGCGCCGCGGCGCAGTTGGAGGGCAGCAAGGCCTTCGCCAAGGATTTCCTGGCCAGGCACCGGATTCCGACCGGCTATTACCAGGTGTTCGACGATGTCGCCCTGGCCATCGACCATGTCCGCGACGTCGGCGCGCCAATCGTGATCAAGGCCGATGGACTGGCCGCTGGCAAGGGCGTGATCGTGGCGATGACCCTGGCCGAGGCGGAGGACGCGATCCGCGACATGCTCAGTGCGAATATCTTCGGCGACGCTGGTTCGCGCGTGGTCATCGAGGAATTCCTGGACGGTGAGGAAGCCAGCTTCATCTCGATCGTCGATGGCCGCACGGCTCTGCCGATGGCCAGCAGCCAGGACCACAAGCGCGTGTTCGACGCCGATTGCGGCCCCAATACCGGCGGCATGGGCGCGTACTCGCCGGCGCCCGTGGTCACTCCCGAAATTCATGCGCGGGTGATGCGCGAGATCGTCGAACCGACCGTGCGCGGCATGATCGCCGACGGCCACCCGTTCACCGGCTTCCTCTACGCCGGCCTGATGATCGATGCCAGCGGCGCGCCGAAGGTCATCGAGTTCAACGTGCGCTTCGGCGATCCGGAAACACAGCCGGTGATGCTGCGCCTGCGCTCGGACCTGCACCAGCTGCTCGAAGCCGCGGTCGACGGCCAGCTCGACACGGTCGCCGCCGACTGGGACCCGCGCCCCGCGTTGGGCGTGGTGATGGCGGCCGCCAACTATCCCGGCACGCCGCGCACCGGTGACATCATTCAAGGCCTGGAGTCCGCGCTGCCGGCTGATTGCAAGGTGTTCCATGCCGGTACCGCGATGGCCGCCGGCGAGGTGGTCACCAGCGGCGGCCGGGTGCTGTGCGCCTGCGCCTTGGGCGACAGCGTGCAGCAGGCGCAACAGCGCGCCTACGCCGCGGCCGCACAGATCTCCTGGGATGGCGAGTTCCATCGCACCGACATCGGCTGGCGCGCCATCGCCCGCGAGCGCGGCGCGGTCTAGCGGCGCCGGCCGGCCTGTTAAGCTCGGCGCTTCGGAACCGCGGCGGTTAGTCATGGCCCACAACCAGTTCGAGCTGCTCGCGCAGCGTCGCTTCCTGCCATTCTTCCTGACCGCTGCGCTCGGCGCGTTCAACGACAACGTCTTCCGCAATGCCATGCTCGGCCTGATCATCGCGATCGGCCTGAGCAACGAGCAGGTTGCGCTCTACGCCAACCTGGCACCGGCGCTGTTCATCCTGCCCTACTTCCTGTTCTCAGCGACGGCAGGCCAGGTCGCGGAAAAGTACGAGAAGGCGGCGCTGATCCGCATCACCACCGCGTTGGAAATCGCGATCATGTCGATCGCCGCGGTCGGTTTCGTGTTGCACCAGCCTGCGATCCTGCTGGTCGTGCTGTTCCTGACCGGACTGCAGTCGGCGCTGTTCGGTCCGGTGAAGTATTCCATCCTGCCGCAGGTGCTGCGGCCCGAGGAGCTCACCGGCGGCAACGGGCTGATCGAGATGGTCACCTCCATC
>JANPDF010000164.1:0-22495 GCA_031431355.1 Gammaproteobacteria bacterium | reverse complement strand
GGCGGTTGCGGGATCGCATTCCGGCATGACGGGGTTCGGTCCATTGTAATTCCGTTTTGTAAAGGTGGCATGTTTAAGGTGTTGGTGGTATTCGGCGTTGTACGGGCCGCATCGGGCGATGTCCACCAGGAAGGCGTCGTGGCCCTGGGGCGACTCGAGATGGGCGAACTTGGCCTCGGCACCGCCGGCGCGCAGGCCCTCGGCGACCTGCTCCTGCTGCTGAAGGGGAAACAGAATGTCGGTATGCACGCCGATGGACAGGGCCTTGTCGACGCGGATGCGAGCCAGCCCGGTCATCACATCGCCATCGCCGTATTCGGCCAGGTCGAACCAGTCCATCGAGCGGGACAGGTACAGGTAGCAGTTGGGGTCGAACTGGTGGACGAACCGGCGGGCATGGCCCTCGAGATAGCGTTCGACCTCGAACTCCAGGCCGAACGGATCATCCTCGCGACACTCGCTGTCGAGTCGGACGCGGCCGAAGCGACCGTCCCATTCCATTGCCGAACGATACGTGACCACTCCTAGCTTGCGGGCCATGCGCATGCCGTTGACCGGGTAGTGCTGGTCGTCGTAGTCGCCGTTGTTCCACTGTGGGTCCAGCCGGATCGCCTCGCGCTGCAGCGAACGAATGGCGATCGAAAAGGGCAGCGCCCGGGCGCTGCCGGAGACGTTGATGTGGCTGCGGGCGGAGCGCGGATGCAGCGACAGGTAGGCCAGCGCAGTCATGCCGCCCATGGAGTTACCGATCATGCAGGCGAGCTGGCCGATGCCGAGGCTGGAGACCACCTCCCTGGCAGCGTTGGCGATGTCTTCGATCGACAGGTCGGGGAAGCGCAAGCGATAGGACTGCCCCGTCGCCGGCTCGATCGAAGCGGGTCCGGTGGAGCCCTTGCAGCTGCCAAGGGAATTGACGCAAACCACGAACCATCGGTTGCTGTCGATCGGCTTGTCCGGGCCAAGCATGGCCTCCCACCATCCCGGCTCGGGATTGGATTCATTCGCCGCCGCATGCGCGTTGGGTGAAAGCCCGGTCAGGATCAGCACCGCGTTGTCGGCGGCAGCATTGAGCTCGCCCCAGGTCTCGAACGCGACGCGCGCGCCGCGCAGTTCGCCGCCGCGCTTCATCGGGAATGGCGAGGGCAGGGCCATGAAGCGGCTGCCCGGAGGAATGAACTCGGTCATGGCACCGGTCGATTGAGGACCAAGGTGATCGGAGCGGTGCTGGTCGTATCCACCTTGACCGGGTCCGACTCGATGTCACCGCTCACGGCCGTCACATTGCCGGTATTGGACAGGCGCGCGACCACGAAGACCTGCTGCTGCGAAAAGAGCTTGGCCGCTGGCATCGGACTGTCGGCGTCGCTCAGCTGCACGCGCAGGGGCAGGCTTTCCACCGGGATGCGCTTTGCCGCCAGCGGCGGCCCGGCGCCTGCGACCGCGCGGGCGAACACATAGACCACCGCGCCGGGCTTGGCCAGGCGGGCCACGGCCGGATCGATCCGTACTTCCAGCAATAGCGCAGGCGCCACGGCGCCGGTCTCGCCAGGAAGTGGCGGCAGGCCGGCGGCAACACGGGCGCTGGCAATCTGCGCGCGGACCGCCCCAGCGGTTTCCGGAGGGAGCAGGGGCAACAGCTTCTCCCAAGTTGCCGCGGCTTCGGCCGGCTGTCCGCTGTGCATCTGGTGCAGTCCGAGGAAGAACAGCGCGCGCTGGTTGCCCGGATCTTTCTCCAAGGCGACGGTGAGCAAGGACACGGCTTCCGGCGGGAAGCTGCGGTCGGCGGAAGTGCGCAGCAGCGACTCCGCGTATTCGACGGCGACATCCGTTTCGTCCGGCTTCATGCGCAGCGCGCGCGCGTAGGCGTCGCGGGCGAGATCGAACTTCTCCATCGCCATGTAGGAACGGGCGAGCAGGGCGGTGCCTTCAAAGTTTTCCGGCTCGGAGGCAAGTCGTTGCTCGAGTTGCGCGATGGCATCTTCCATCGTGGTGGGCGCTGGCGCAGGCGCCGGCGCGGGCTGCTGGGTCAGCGCGGCGGGCACGCCAGTGACGGCGTACAAGCCCAGCGCGGACAGCGGCAGGGCCAGCGACAGCGCGATCGCCAATGGTCGTGACCGCTGCCACAGGGCAGAGATGGCGAAGGCCACCGCGAGCAGCGCCAGCAACGCGGCGAAGACGACGAATTGGCTCATCACCACTCCTGGGAATCGTTGGGCGGCGGCGACGCGGGGGCGCGCTGCCCATGCTTCTTCACGATCAGCGCGATCACGATGCCGCCGCCGACGATCAGCAACGCCGGCCCAAACCACAGCAGCCAGGTCATCGGCTTCACTTCCGGCTTGTACAGGACGAAGTCGGTGTAGCGCGCGACCAGGTACTGCTTGATTTCCGGATCGGACTTGCCTTCGCGCATCAATCGCAGGACTTCCAGGCGCAGGTCATGCGCGATCGGCGCGTTGGAATCGGCCAAGGACTGGTTCTGGCACATCACGCAGCGCAATTCCGCAGTCAGCTCGCGGAAGCGCTTCTCCTCGGAGTCCGCCAGGAAGACAATTGGCTGGGCGAGCGCAACGACAGCGAGCATTGCCAGCAGCATGGCGAGCAAGGCGCGCTTCATGGCTTGGGTCCCATCGCCGCGAGTTGCGGCTCGATTTGCTCGCGAATGATGTCGTCGGTGATCGGCCCGACCAGCTTCCAGCGAATCACGCCGTTGGCATCGACCAGGAATGTCTCTGGAGCGCCATAGATGCCCCAGTCGAGCGCAACACGCCCTTCTTCATCGGCCAGATTGAATTCAAATGGATTGCCGAATTCCTGCAGCCATCGCTGGGCGTCCGCCGGCGCGTCCTTGTAGTTGTAGCCGATCACCCTGACTTTTCCCGAGCGTGCCAGGGCCGTGATTTGCGGATGTTCATCGCGGCACGTCGGGCACCAGCTTCCCCAGACGTTCATCAGGAACGGCCTGCCGCGGAGGTCCTGGTTGGAAACCATGCGCGAAGCGTCGCCCAATACCGGCAACGAGAATGCGGGCAGGGGCTTGCCGATCAGGGGAGAAGGAATCGCGCTGGTGTCCTTCCCGGAATTCATGCGCACACCGACGAACAGCAAGGCCGCCAGCCCGGCGAACAGCAGCAGCGGCAACAACCGGCGAATCATGGGTCGGCCACCAAGCGCCGGAAGCGCTTGTCGAAGGCCACCGCGAATCCGCCGATCGCCATCAAAAGCGCGCCCAGCCAGATCCAGCGGATGAACGGCTTCACGTACAGGCGCAGGGCCCAACTGCCATCCGAGCCGAGCGGTTCACCGAGGGCGACATAGATATCGCGATTCAAGCCACCGTCGATGTCCGCCTCGGTCATGATCGAACCGCCGCTGGCATAGGCCCTCTTTTCCGGGTGCATGGTCGCGATGACGTCCGCGCCGCGGGTGACCAGCACCGAACCCCGGTCTGCTTCGTAGTTTGGCCCCTGCACGCGCTCGGTGCCGTCGAAGCGGAATGTGTAGCCGCGCATTTCGAAGCTCTGGCCGGGCTTGGCGGCAACGTCCTTCTCCTCGCTGACGCTCTCGGTCATCAGTACGCCGAAGAAAAATACCGCGAGTCCGAAATGGGCCAGGCACATGCCGACTATTTCGGCGGTAACCCGGCCCTTGCCAGTGACGAATCGTTGCCAGACGAAACGCAGAGTGCCCAGCACCAGCCAGGCGCCGGCGCCGAACGCCGCGGCGGTTTTCAGCGTGCTGTTCGGCCAGCTGAAGAATCCGACCAGGCCGACGGCGATAGCGACGAAGGCCCAGGGCAGGAGCATGCGTGCAGGCGTGGCGGGCTGTTCCCGTTGCCAGCGCGTCAGGGGGCCAAACGGAACGAGTAGCACGAGCGGTGTCATCAGCAGCGCGAAGAGCAGCCCGAAGTAAGGCGGCCCGACCGAAATCTTGCCGAGGTTGAGCGCCTCGGACAACAGCGGATACAGAGTGCCGAGCAGGATCATCGCCGCGGCCGCGGTGAGCAGAAGGTTGTTGACCAGCAGAAGGGTCTCGCGGGAGTAAGCCACGAACGGCTGGCCCTTGTCCTCGGTCGGCGCCCGGAACGCGAACAACAGCAGCGATCCGCCGATGACGATGGCCAGGAACAACAGGATGAACATGCCCCGCGCCGGGTCGGAAGCGAAGGCATGCACCGACGTGAGTACGCCCGAGCGAACCAGGAAAGTGCCCAGCAGGGACAGCGAAAACGCCGCGATCGCCAGCAGCAGGGTCCAGCTGCGGAAGCTGCCGCGCTTTTCGGTGACCGCTTGCGAATGGAGCAGCGCCAGCCCGACCAGCCAGGGCATGAAGCTGGCGTTTTCCACCGGGTCCCAGAACCACCAGCCACCCCAGCCGAGTTCGTAGTACGCCCAGAAACTGCCGAGTGCGATGCCGATGGTCAGAAACGCCCATGCGACATTGGTCCACGGACGCGACCAGCGCACCCATTGCGCGTCCACCTTGCCGTCGATCAGCGCGGCCACCGCGAACGCGAACGCCACGGCGAAGCCGACGTAGCCTGTGTACAGCAACGGCGGATGGGCAATCATCCCGATGTCCTGCAGCAGCGGGTTCATGTCGCCGCCCTCGACCGCTGCCGGCAGCAGTCGCGCGAATGGGTTGGAGGTGAAGATCAGGAACGCCAGGAAGCCGACGCTGATCCAGCCCATCACCGCCAGTACGCGTGCGACCACGGCCTGGGGCAGAGATTTCGAGAAGATCGCCACGGCGGCAATCCAGATGCTGAGGATGAACACCCAGAGCAGCAATGACCCCTCGTGCGCGCCCCAGACCGCTGTGTACTGGTAGACCCTCGGCAGCAAGCTGTTGGAATTGTTCGCGACGTAGGCGACGGAAAAATCGTGGACGATGAAGGCGTGGGTCAGGATGGCATAGGCGACGCCGATGAAGGTCAGCTGCGAGAGCGCCAGAGGTCGGGCCGTCGCCATCCACGCGCCGTTGCCGCGCTGCGCGCCGAGCAGCGGCAGGGTGCCGAGCAACACCGCCAGCAACAGCGCGAAGATCAGTGCCAGCAATCCCAGTTCGGGCAGCACTTAGTTGGCCCCGCAGCTGGTCGTCTTCATCGCGATGCCCTTGGCCATTGCCTCGGCCACTTCCCGGGGCATGTAGGTTTCGTCGTGTTTGGCCAGCACTTCCCCGGCGACGAACTCGCCGCCCTGAATCCGGCCGGTGGCGATGATGCTGGTGCCTTCGCGGAACATGTCGGGCAGGATGCCGTGGTAGCGCACCGGCACCTGGCGGACCCGATCGGTCACGGCGAAATGCACATCCAGCGTGCCCTCGGTGCGACGCACGCTGCCTTCGCAGACGACGCCGCCGAGGCGGAACCGAGCATCGCCGGGAACCGAGCCCGCCCTGACGTCGGTCGGCGTATGCAGGTAGGTGAGGTTTTCCTGCAGTGCCAGGACGATGAAGGTGCCCGCGATGGCTGCGGCAGCCAGCAGCACCAGGGCAAGGGCCATTCGTCGCTTGCGGGTCGGATTCACGCGTTCGCCTTGGCCGCGTTGCGACGGATGCGCAGCACGATCATGCGTCGCACCCGGGCCAGCCTGATCCGCGGCACGAAATAATCCCAGGCCAGGACGATGGCGAACAGCGCATAGGCAGCGCTCACGTAATCAAGTTTCATCGGCGGCGATCCCCGTGCTGTTGCGCACCCAATCCTTGCCCGATTCCTGTTCCAGGTTCATCGCCCTCGCGCGTTGCAGCAGGGATCCGAGGAACCAGAACTTGGTGCCAACCGTGGTGACCAGTAACGGCCAGAGCATGCTCGGATCCATCTTCGACGGACCGATCAGGCGGATGGTGGTGCCCTGGTGCAGGGTATTCCACCACTGCACTGCGAAATGGACGATCGGGACGTTGACCAGGCCGATCAGCGCCAGGAAACATGCGGCGCGCGCCGCAGCGCGGCGATCCTCGATGGCGTTGTAGAGTCCGATGACGCCGATGTACAGGAACAACAGGACCAACTCGGAAGTGAGGCGGGGATCCCAGGTCCACCATGTACCCCAGGTTGGCTTGCCCCAGATCGAGCCGGTGGCCAACGTTATCAGCGTGAACGCGGCGCCGATCGGCGCGCAGGACATCGCCAGTATTTCGCAGAGCTTGATTCGCCAGACCAGGGCGATGAAGGCCTGGACCGCCATCACGATGAAGATGAACAGGCTCATCCATGCGCTGGGCACGTGGATGTAAAGGATGCGAAAGTTTTCGCCTTGCTGGTAATCAGCTGGGACTGAGTAGATCGCCCCGTAGATGCCGATGGCGATGGACAGGAAGGCGATCGCGAATGCCCACGGCGCCCAGCGGGCAGCGAAGCGGTCGAAGTTGGGCGGCGAGCCGGTTTGGTTGAACCAGAGCAGGAGGTGATTCAAGACGTTGATCCACCAGATTCAGGTCAGGGTGATTCGCAGGGCAGTAGCCGCGGCCAGCGGCGCGAGAACCAGCGCCAGCGCAAGTCCGGCTGCGAGCAGGTAGATCGCGCCGGACCAAGGCAGTCCCTGCGAAGCCGCCACCACTGCACCAGCGCCGAACACCAGCACCGGGAGGAAAAGTGGCAAGGCCAGTACCGCCAAGAGCATACCAGAGCGGCGGATTCCTACTGTTAGTGCCGCCACGATCGCCCCGATCAGGCTCAGCAGCGGCGTGCCGAGGGCGAGCGAATAAAACAGGGGGGACAACAGCTCCCGCGGCAGGTGCAGAAGCTCGGCGAACAACGGCGTCAGCAACAGCAGTGGCAGGGAGGTCACGGTCCAGTGCACGGCTACGCGCATCGCGATCAGCCAGGCCAACGGCACCGGACTGAGCAGCAACTGCTCAAGGCTGCCATCTTCCAGATCGCTGCGGAACAGCGAGTCCAGGGTCAGCAGGCCGGCCAGCAACACCGCCACCCAGAGGACCCCGGGCGCGATCCGGGCGAGCATCGGCGATTCCGAGCCCAGCGCAAGCGGGAACAGGGCAATGACCATCAGGGCGAATAACATGGGCTGCATGGCATCGCTGCGCCGGCGCCAGACCAGGCGCACGTCGCGCGCCAACTGGGCACGTCCAGCAGCGAACAGGCTGGGCGCAGCCGGCGCAGGCATCGCGCTCATGCCGCCAGCTCCAGGGTGCGGATTGGCACCGGCGGCGCCGCGTAAGCGCCGTGGGTAGTCAGCAGGACCGCGCCCATGCCAGCGACATGCGCGGTGATCAGTCTGTTGACGAGGTTGATGCCATCAAGATCCAGGTTGGCATAGGGCTCATCGAGCAACCACAGCCTCGCGGGTGAAAGGCTGAGCCTGGCCAGCGCCAGACGCTTGTTCTGTCCGGCGGACAGCCGTCGCGCCAGGCTGTCTTCAAAGCCGGCAAGGCCGACGCTGGCGAGCGCGGCTTCGGGGGCCAGTCGCGAATTCTGCATTGCCGCCGTGAAGCGCAGGTTTTCCAGCGCGCTCAACTCGCCCTTGTGGCCGGGCAGGTGTCCCAGGAAGGCGCAGCCACGGGCGAGGTGCGCCTGGTCGACGATGTGTTGCTCGAAGCGGACTTCGCCTTCGCCAGCTGCAAGCAACCCGGCCAGCACGCGCAGTAGCGTGGTCTTGCCGGAGCCATTGCCCCCGAGCACCTGCAAGGCCTCGCCGGCGCCGAGACTGAAATCGAGCGGCCCGAAAATGCGTTCTTCGTTGCGCGAGAAGCACAAGCCCCGGCACTCAAGCAGGGGTTGGACGCCAGAAGGGGGAGAGTTCATGCCGGGCGCAATGTTATCAAGCGTTGCACTGGGCAGTCCATGAATCGTCCCCATGCCAGTATCTCGATGCGTATTCGCGGGCAGCAGCACCGCGCAGGTGCGCTCGCGTCTTCGAGTGCGCATAATCGGCCAAACGACCAGGTGTTCCCTCCGCTCATGCAGATCGCCACCAAGCTTCCAAAAGTCGGCACCACGATCTTCACGGTCATGTCGCAGCTGGCGGCGGAACATGGCGCGGTGAATCTCGGCCAGGGCTTTCCAGATTTCGCGGTACCGCAATTCCTCGCTGACGAACTGGTCAAGGCGATGCGCGAGGGCAAGAACCAGTACGCGCCGATGAGCGGCATTCCCGCGTTGCGACATGCGATTGCCGCGAAGACGCTTGCCTGCTACGACCGTTCCGTTGACGCCGACGCCGAGGTCACGGTCACCAGCGGCGCCAGCGAGGCCATTTTCAACGCGGTGCTGGCGGTGGTCCGGCCGGGCGATGAAGTGATCGTGCTCGACCCCTGCTACGACTGCTATGAGCCGGCCATTGACCTCGCCGGCGGACGCGCCGTGCACGTCGCGCTCGACCCCGAGGATTTCTCCGTCGACTGGCGCAAAGTGCGAGAGGCGATTACGCCGCGCACGCGCATGTTGTTCATCAACACGCCGCACAACCCTTCCGGCGCGACGCTTGATGCTGATGACATGGCGGCGCTGGCGGAGTCCATTCGCGACACGCAGGTCATATTGCTCGCCGATGAGGTCTACGAACACATCGTTTTCGACGGACGTAGGCATGAGAGCGTATTGCTCTACCCCGAGCTCGCCGAGCGCGCGTTCGTCGTCTCCAGCTTCGGCAAGACCTATCACTGTACTGGCTGGAAGATTGGCTACTGCATCGCGCCGCCCCGGCTGACCGCCGAGTTCCGCAAGGTGCATCAATACAACACGTTCTGCAGTTTCGCGCCGGCGCAGTGGGCGTTCGCGGCGATGATCGAAAAGCACCCGGAACACTTCCTCGGCCTGGGCGAGTTCTACCAGGAGAAACGCGACCACTTCGCGCGCCAGTTGCAGAGTACCCGGCTGACCGCACTACCGGTGCCGGGCGGCTATTTCCAGCTGGTCGACTACTCGGAGATCAGCGACCTGCCAGACGTCGAGTTCTGCGTCTGGCTGACCATCGAAAAAGGGGTGACCGCGATCCCGTTGTCGCCGTTCTACGAGGCGCCGCCAGTCGGACAACGACTGGTGCGCCTGTGCTTTGCCAAGAACCAGGACACGCTCGATGCCGCCATCGAGCGGTTGCAGAAGGTCTGACCATGGAAGACTTGCGCGTCAGCCTCGTCCAGGGCGACACGGTCTGGCAAGACCCCGCGGCGAACCGCGGGATGTATGCGGCCATGCTGCGGCCGCTGGCCGGCGCGTCCGACCTGGTCCTGCTCCCGGAAACCTTTACCTCTGGCTTCAGCAACGAGGCAGTCGATCGCGCCGAAGGCATGGATGGGCCGAGCGTCGCCTGGATACGCGAGCAGGCCGTGGCGCTTGGCGCCGTCGTCGCCGGCAGCGTGCAGATCCGCGAAGGTGACAGCGTGTTCAATCGCCTGCTATGGGCGACGCCGGACGGCGGCTTGCAGCACTACGACAAGCGGCACCTGTTCCGGATGGCGAAAGAGCATGAGCGGTATGCGGGTGGGCGAAAACGGTTGACGCTGGAGCTTAAAGGCTGGCGCGTTTGCCCTTTGGTCTGCTACGACCTGCGCTTCCCGGTGTTCATCCGCAACCGCTTCGACGCCGAAGCGCCAGGGCGATTCGACTATGACCTGCTGGTGTTCGTGGCCAATTGGCCGAGCGCCAGAAGCCATGCCTGGAAGACCTTGCTGCGCGCGCGGGCGATCGAGAATTTGTGCTGCGTCGCTGCCGTCAACCGGGTAGGCACCGACGGCAACCAGATCCAGTACAACGGCGACAGCGTGGTCCTCGACGAACTGGGCATGCCGCTGGTGGAATGCGATGCGCAGCCACAGGTGGTCACGACACGAATTTCCGCGGCGTCGCTGGCTCGGCATCGCGAGCGTTTTCCGGCACAACTGGACGCTGACGAGTTCGAGTTGCGCTAGCCGGCCGCGCACGCAACCGGTTCGTCTGCGGAATTGCCGCTCAATCCAGGTTCGACAGCACGAAATCCTTCAGCGTGAGCCGGTCGGCTGCGCTGAGGTTTTCAAACAATAGCCCGGTCAGGAGGGCTTCTTCGCCGTTGGCCTGGTTGAAGTGACAGATCCGCGCCAACGCGACCAGGTAGGCCAGGTCCAGGTCCGTGCCCATGGAAAAATCCAGGCTGACCAGTTCGCCGGTGGTGCCGAGCGGCTCTTTCGAATGCACGAGCGCGCCATCAACGCTCAGGTCCACCATCGTGACTGGAATGGAGGCATCCGATCCGTGCGGCGTCGCGCCAGCGGGGATGGAGGTCTTGATGCGCATCGAGTTGCGCACTTTTCGCGCATCAACCACCTCGGGGAAGGACAGTACCGCGTAGGCGAAGGCCGGTTCGCGGAAGGTGAAGTCGAATGCCTGGATCACGGTCGACGTGAAATGGAAATCAAATTGCCCGGTGAAGCCGCGGATGACGAAGGATTCGCCGGCCTTCATGCCGTTCTTGATGCTGAAGGTGCCGACCGGCACTACCATCAGGCACTTGTCCTGGATCAGGCCGAGGAACTGCGCCTCGTAGGTGGGCGAGTTCTTTTCCATCCGCTGCGATTGAAGGAACATGCCGGGGCGCAGCCTCAGGCTTTTCAGGCTGACCTGCGAGAACAGGGGAACCGGGGATGTGCTGGCCATCGTCGCTCCTGTGGCTGCCGTGATTGTGCATGCATCGGCGCGGCGGGGGAATCGGTAATTTCCGCAAGCCCCGCAATCCCCGCAATCCCCGACGTACATCGCCGGCATGTCCCGACTTCTTGTTTGCAGGGGTTCCGGCTAGCATGGCGCACCCGAACCCAGGATCCATCGTGGCCAAAGCCAAGACCGCCTTTGTCTGCGCCGAATGCGGCGCGAGCTTCAACAAGTGGCAAGGGCAGTGCAGCGATTGCGGCGCCTGGAACACGCTTTCCGAATTCGTGGTGGAACCGGCGTCGGCCGGCAAGGCAGTCGTCCGCAATACCGGCTACGCAGGCACCATCGATGCCCCGAAGATCACGCCACTTAAGCTGGTCAGCGAAGTTGCCGAAGTGCGGGTGTCGACCGGCATCGGCGAGTTCGACCGGGTGCTGGGCGGCGGCCTGGTGGAAGGCTCGGTCGTCCTGGTTGGCGGCGACCCGGGAATCGGCAAGTCCACGCTGCTGTTGCAGGCGCTCGCGGCGATGGCCGGGCGGCTCCCGGCCCTGTATGTCACCGGCGAGGAGAGCCTTGCCCAGGTGGCGGGGCGCGCGATGCGCCTCGGTCTGCCGCTCGAGGGCCTGGACGCGCTGGCTGAAACCGGCGTGGAGAAGATCCTGGCGCTTGCCGCGCATAGCAGGCCAAGACTGATCGTTGCCGATTCGATCCAGACCCTCTGGTCGGAGCAACTGAGTTCTGCGCCAGGCTCGGTCAGCCAGGTGCGCGAGAGCGCGGCGCGGCTGGTCCGCTTCGCCAAGGAGACCGGAACCAGCGTGTTCCTCGTCGGCCACGTGACCAAGGATGGCGGCATCGCCGGGCCGCGCGTGCTCGAACACATGGTTGACGCCGTGCTGTACTTCGAAGGCGAAAGCGGCAGCCGCTTTCGGATCTTGCGCGCGTTCAAGAACCGTTTCGGCGCGGTCAATGAACTGGGCGTCTTTGCCATGTCGGACAAGGGCCTGCGCGAAGTTGCCAACCCCTCGGCCATTTTCCTCTCGGGTTCGGACGTTCCGACCCCCGGCAGCGTGGTGATGGTCACTCGCGAAGGCACTCGCCCCTTGCTGGTCGAAGTGCAGGCACTGGTCGACCATAGTCCGCTGGCGAATCCACGTAGGGTCACGGTGGGACTTGAGCAGAACCGGCTGGCGATGCTGCTGGCAGTCCTGCACCGCCATGGCGGTGTTGGCGTGTTCGATCAGGACGTGTTCGTGAATGTGGTAGGTGGCATCCGAGTGCAGGAAACGGCCGCTGATCTTCCGGTGCTCCTGTCGGTACTTTCCTCGCTGCGCGACAAGCCGCTGGCGGAAAAGACGGTCGCGTTCGGCGAAGTGGGCCTGTCCGGCGAAATCCGCCCGGTTCCGAACGGCGAGGAGCGCTTGAAGGAGGCGGCTACCCACGGCTTCCGGCGCGCCATCGTGCCGACGGCGAACGCCCCCAGGCGTGGCCGCGTCGGAGACATGGAGGTCATCGCGGTCGGCAAGCTGTCCGAGGCGCTGGGCGCCGCGTTCTGAGCAGCCGTGGTCTACAGGCCCTGGCGCAGCAACATCTCGAGCACGAACTTGCTTCCGAAGAAGGCAAGCAGCAACAGCAGCATCGAAGTGAGGGTGAGTTTCACCGCGCGCGGCCCGCGCCAGCCGAATCGCCAGCGCCCGAACAGCAATACCGCCAGCACGATCCAACTCAGCACCGACAGCACCGTCTTGTGCCAGAGATGCTGTTCCAGCAGGTTCTGCACGAACATCACGCCGGTGAACAGCGTCAGTGTCAGCAACACGAAACTGGCTCCGAGCGAGCGAAACAGCAGCTCCTCCAATTGCACTAGCGGCGGCAACGCGCGCAACCAGCCATGCAACTGCCGACGGCGCAGCGCGCGTTCCTGGAACCAGAGGAATACGGCAAGCAAGGTGGCTATAGCCAGCGCGGCGTAGGCCAGCAGTGCCAGCAACGCGTGCAGTTGCAGGCGCCAGTCGAGGGTGGCCGATTGCCCGTGCCCGGCAAAGTGGTAGAGCAGGACACACAGCGCGGCCAGCGGATAGACCACGACCCCCAGCGCTTCGGTCCGTTGGGTGCTGGTTGCCAGGGTGCTCAGGGCCGCCATGCCCAGCGAAACCAGCGACAGCGCGGCGAAAAAATGCAGGTCCGGGCCCTGCAGGCGGGCCCATCCCATCCCGTGCGTCGCGGCATGGAACAGGATCGCCGGAATCGCCACCCAGGCCATGGCCCGGCGCTGGCTCTGGCCGGCGTGGAGGCCGCGGGCGAGGCCAAGCGCGGCGGCGGCATAGGCCAGCGCGGCCAGCAGGGGAACGATCAGTTCGGGCATCCGCCAAGTTTGGCATACCGTCCGGCAGGCGCGAACCGGGGCGAGCGGGGACGGCAAATTCCGTCGCGTTATACTTCACACCCCATTTTGCCGGCATCGCATCCATGTTCGAGTCGCTAACCCAGCGCCTGTCCGGCACCCTCCAGCGCCTGCGCGGCCGTGGCCGCCTGAGTGAGGAAAACATCAGGGAGTCATTGCGCGAAGTGCGCATCGCCTTGCTAGAGGCCGACGTGGCGCTGCCGGTGGTGGTCGCCCTGATCGAGCGGATCAAGATTCGCGCGATCGGCCAGGAAGTGCTGACCAGCCTCACGCCGGGCCAGGCGCTGATCAAGATTGTCCGCGACGAGATGGCGGCGGTCATGGGCGCGCAGGCAAGCGAACTCAACCTCAACGTGCCGGCGCCCGCGATCATCCTGATGGCGGGACTGCAGGGCGCAGGCAAGACCACTACGGTCGCCAAGCTTGCCAAGCACCTCAAGGAACGGCGCAAGAAAAAGGTGATGGTGGTCAGCTGCGACGTCTACCGCCCGGCGGCGATCCAGCAGCTGGAAACACTGGCCAAACAGGTCGATGTGCTGTTCTTCCCCAGCGCCGTCGGTCAGGATCCGGTCGAGATCGTTCGCGCCGCGATATCCGACGCGCGCAAGAGCTTCGTCGACGTGCTGCTGGTGGATACCGCCGGCCGACTGGCGATCGACGAGGCCATGATGGCCGAGATCAAGGCGCTGCACGCCGCCATCAAGCCGGTGGAAACACTGTTCGTGGTCGATGCGATGACCGGCCAGGACGCCGCGAATACGGCCAAGGCCTTCGCCGAGGCGCTGCCGCTGACTGGCGTAGTGCTGACCAAGACCGATGGCGATGCCCGCGGCGGCGCGGCGCTGTCGGTGCGCTACATCACCGGGCAGCCGATCAAGTTCGTCGGTGTCGGCGAAAAGCCCGATGGGCTCGACGTCTTCCATCCCGATCGGGCCGCCAGCCGGATCCTCGACATGGGCGATGTGCTGTCGCTGGTCGAGCAGGTCGAGCAGCAGGTGGACAAGGACAAGGCGGCGAAATTCGCCGAGAAGGTCGCCAAGGGCAAGAAGTTCGACCTGAACGACATGCGCGACCAGTTGGAGCAGATGCAGAACATGGGCGGAATCGCCGGCCTGATGGACAAGCTGCCGGGCATGGGCCAGATCCCGGACAGCGTCAAAAGCCAGGTGACCGGTAAGGAAGTGCCACGGATGGTCGCCATCATCAACTCGATGACCAAGAAGGAAAGACGCAATCCTGCCTTGCTGAACGGGTCGCGCAGGGCCAGGGTGGCACGGGGCTCGGGCACCACGCCGGCCGACGTCAACCGGATGCTGAAGCAGTTCCAGCAGATGGAGAAAATGATGTCCAAGCTCTCGGCCGGGGGCATGAAGGGCATGATGCGCGGCATGAAGGGCATGCTTGGCGGGGGCGGCCCGGGCGGCGGCTTCCCCGGCGGCTTCAGGCGCTGACTTTTCTTAAGGACTCCAATTAGTTATACTCTGCGGCTCCCCGAAGCCCCGAGCTGATTGCTCGCGGCCCGGAATCACCCAGAACTAAAGAGCACATCGAAAATGGTCAAGATTCGCCTGACCCGTGGCGGCGCCAAGAAGCGTCCCTTCTACCACATCGTCGCCACCGACCATCGCAACAAGCGCGACGGCCGTTCGCTCGAGCGTCTGGGTTTCTACAACCCGGTCGCCAAGGGCGCTGAAAAGCGCGTCGAGCTCGACACCGCACGCGTGGACCATTGGGTTTCGCTTGGCGCGCAGCTGACCGACAAGGTCCGCATGCTGGTCAAGGAAGCTTCGAGCCAGGCTACGGCCTGAGCTCCTTCCTCGCGATGCTTCGCGGGGATTCTGAAATGACTCAAGAGCGCCGAATCCTGCTGGGCAGGGTCCTCGGCGCTTTTGGCGTTCGGGGCGAGTTGAAGTTGCATTCGTTCACCGACCCGGTCTCGACCGCGCTCAAGTACCAGCCCTGGATCCTCGTGCACGGGGGGCAGGAGCGTGAAGTGGCCGCCATCCGCGGCCGCGAGACCAACAAGGGCATGGTGATCACGCTTCCTGGAGTTGATGATCGCGATGCCGCCGAAGCGCTGGCGGGCGCGGAAGTATGGGTTCCGCGGAGCCGCCTGCCCAAGCCCAGCCCCGGCGAGCACTACTGGGTTGACCTCGAAGGAATGCAGGTCGTCAATCGCGAGGGCATCCCGTTCGGCACGGTTTCCTACCTGTTTGAGACCGGCGCCAATGACGTCATGGTCGTGGCCGGGGATCGCGAGCGCCTGATTCCCTATATCCCGGACCAATTCATTGTCGAGGTGGATTTCGACGCGGGCCGGATTATCGTCGACTGGGATCCTGACTTCTGATGCGGATCGACGTGCTCAGCCTGTTCCCTGATTTCATCCAACAGTGCGCCCAGGTCGGGGTGGTGGGCCGCGCGATCGAGCGCGGCTTGTTGGCGGTCGAGGCGTGGAATCCGCGCGACTACGCCACCGACAACTATCGGCGGGTGGATGACCGTCCGTTCGGTGGCGGCCCTGGCATGGTGATGCTGCCCGAGCCCCTTTCAGCCTGCCTGGCGGCGGCGCGCGCGGCAGCGCCTGGCGCGGCGCGGGTCATCTACCTGAGCCCCCAGGGCCCGGCACTTACCCAGCAGAAGGCCCGGGAGCTGGCCGGGATGGAACGCCTGATCCTCGTGTGCGGACGCTACGAGGGCATCGACGAACGCTTCATAGACCGCGAGGTCGACGAAGAGCTGTCGATCGGCGACTACGTCCTGAGTGGCGGCGAACTGGCGGCCGCGGTGGTGATTGATGCGATCGGCCGGTTGCAGGACGGCGCGCTGAATGACGCCGAATCCGCCGTCCAGGACAGTTTCGAGGACGGCCTGCTGGACTGCCCGCATTACACGCGCTCGGAGTCCATGGGCACCGAAGGCGTGCCGCCAGTCCTGCTTTCCGGGGACCATGCGGCGATTCGCCGCTGGCGGCGCCAGCAGAGCCTTGGCCGCACCTGGCAGCGCCGCCCGGAGCTGCTCGAGCGCCTCGAACTGAGCCCAGAGGACCAGAAATTGTTGTCGGCGTTCAAGCAAGCCCTTGCTCCCGATTCAGATAAACCCGAAAACCCCTAGCCAATCAGCGGGTTCGCTGGCTATAATGCGCAGCTAAGTAGCCGCCCGGCGGCCCCAAGAACTACAGATCAAACGATCACAACCGGTGCAACCATGAACAAGCTCCTGCAATCATTCGAAGCCGAACAGACCACTCGCGAACTGCCGGATTTCGGCCCGGGCGACACCATCGTCGTCAACGTGAAGGTCAAGGAAGGCAACCGCGAGCGCGTCCAGGCCTATGAAGGCGTGGTCATTGCCAAGAAGAACGCGGGCATCAATTCCGCCTTCACCGTGCGCAAGATTTCGCACGGCTTCGGCGTCGAGCGCGTTTTCCAGGCGCATAGCGCGATCATCGACTCGGTGACCGTCAAGCGTCGCGGCAAGGTTCGCGCCGGCAAGCTCTATTACCTGCGCGACCTGCAGGGCAAGAAGGCCCGCATCAAGGAAGACCTGGCCGCTCGCAGCGCCGGCTGATCTCCCAAACAAGCTACAGGGACGGCCGCGAAAGCGGCCGTTCTCGTTGGTGGAACCTGGAAGGAACGCGTCGGCGCGAGCCGGCCCCCTGATGGAGCAGCAGTGACCGAGTCCATCGAAACCGTGCGCCTGGATCTGTGGCTATGGGCCGCGCGATTCTTCAAGACCCGCAGCCTCGCCAAGCAGGCGATCGAAGCTGGTCGCGTCGAAGTGGCCGGGCAGTCGGCCAAGGCATCGCGCGGATTGAAGGCCAGCGAAAAACTGAGTGTCCGCCGCGGTGACGAACTGTTCGAAATCGAAGTGCTTGCGCTCAGCGCGAAGCGCGGTTCCGCCACCGTAGCGCGGACCTTGTACAACGAGTCCCCGGAATCGGTCGCGCGGCGCGCCGCCGAGCAAGAAAAGCGCCGGCTCGAGGCGACCGGTTACCGGGCGCCCGCGTCGAAGCCCGACAAGCGGGCGCGCCGCCTTATCCAGGCACTGGGCGACCTCGACGCGAATTGAACTGCGCGCTTTTATCCGAGTTGCTTGAGCCGGTACAGCGCTTCGAGCGCCTGCCGTGGCGTGAGCAGGTCGGGATCGAGCGTTTCCAGCGCGTCAGCCAGGGCGGTTGACGGTGCGGCGAACAATCCCATCTGCTGCGGCGAGTCGAGCGCATCCGCCGAAAGCGTGCCTGCATGGCGACCGTTGCGCGCTTCGAGCCCGGCCAGCGTTTGCCGCGCCTGCACGATGACGGCCGCCGGCAAGCCCGCCAGCGCGGCCACTTGCAAGCCGAAGCTGCGATTGGCCGGCCCATCCTTGACGGCGTGCATGAACACCAGCTTGTCGCCGTGCTCGATGGCATCCAGATGCACGTTGGCGATTCCGCTGCCGGGTTCTGCCAGTGCGGTCAGCTCGAAATAGTGGGTGGCAAACAGCACGTAGCTACGGTTGTGGCTTGCCAGCCGCCGCGCGCAGGCTTCGGCGAGCGCCAGGCCGTCGTAGGTCGAGGTGCCGCGGCCGATCTCGTCCATCAGCACCAGCGAATTCTCGGTGGCGTGATGGAGGATGTAACTGGTCTCCGACATCTCGACCATGAAAGTGGATTGCCCGCGCGCGAGGTCATCGCCGGCGCCGATGCGGGTCAGGATGCGGTCGATCGGTCCGATCCTGGCAAAGCGCGCGGGGACGAAACTGCCGATGTGCGCCAGCAGGACGATCAGGGCGTTCTGGCGCATGAAGGTGGACTTGCCACCCATGTTTGGCCCGGTGACCACCAGCATTCTTCGTTCGGGATCCAGGCGCAGATCGTTTGGCTCGAAGGGTTCGTCGCGCACGGCCTCGACTACGGGATGCCGGCCAGCCTCGATGGTCAATCCAGGAGCCGCGTCGAGTTGCGGGCAGGTCCAGTCCAGGGCGCGGGCGCGTTCCGCGAATGCGCAAAGCACGTCGAGCTCCGACAGCGCTTGCGCGCAGTTCCGCAGCGGCTCCATGACGGCGTCCAGGGCATCGAGGACTTCCTCGTAGAGCAGGCGCTCGCGGGCAAGTGCCCGCTCGCGCGCGGACAGGACCTTGTCCTCGAATTCCTTGAGTTCCTCGGTGATGTAACGTTCGGCGCCGGTCAGTGTCTGCCGGCGCGTGTAGTGTTCGGGAGCGCGCGTTGACTGGCCCTTGCTGATCTCGATGTAGTAGCCGTGGACGCGGTTGTAACCGACCTTGAGCGTGGCGATGCCGGTGGACGCGCGCTCGCGCGTTTCCAGTTCCACCAGGAACTGGTCGGCGTGCGTGGACAGTCGGCGAAACTCGTCGAGTTCGGCGTCGAAGCCGTCGGCGATCACCCCGCCGTCGCGTTGCAGCACTGGCGGCTGCGGCACGATTGCCGACGTCAGCAATGCGGCGCTGTCGTGATGCACACCCAACTGCGCCGCGAGTTCGCCCAGGCGCGGCGAATCGAGTCCAGCGAGAACTTCGCGGATGCCGGGCAGCGCCGACAGGCCATCGCGCAAGGTCGACAGGTCGCGGGGCCTGGCCGAGCGCAGCGCGACACGGGTCAGGATGCGCTCCAGGTCGCCGACGCCACGGAACAATTCGCGAAGTCCGGCGTCGGTGCGGCCATCGAGCAGCGCCTGCACCGCGTGGTGTCGTTCGCCCAGAACCTTGTGGTCGCGAATAGGGCGATGCAGCCAGCGCCGGAGCATGCGTCCGCCCATCGGGCTCGCGGTGGAATCGAGCACACCCAGCAAGGTGTGCTGCAGGCGGCCGTCCGCACGCGAATCGAGTTCCAGGTGCCGGCGCGTCACGGCATTGATGGCAACCGCCTCGTCGGGCGATTCGATGCTGATCGCCGTCAGGTGTGGCAGTCGCTGTTTCTGGGTCTCCTCGACATAGCCGAGCAACGCGCCTGCCGCGGCTACGGCCAATGGTGATTCCTCGAGTCCGAACGCACTCAGGTCGTGCAAGCCGAAGAACTTGAGTAACTGCCTCCGGCAGGCGTCGGCATCGAAGTACCAGGGTGCGCGCAGGCGGACGCCGCGCAGTGCAAGCACCGACGCAGGCCAGCCATCTTCGTCGGCCAACAGGATCTCGGCCGGAGCCAACCTGGCGATTTCGGCGTGCAACACGTCTTCATCGCCGACTTCGTTGGCGAGCAGGCGTCCGGCTGCAAGGTCGGCCCATGCGAGACCGAAACCTTGGCGTGAGGCGGTGCGCTTCCCGCGCGAGACCGCCAGCAGCAGGGTGTCCCGGCGGTCCTGCAGCAGCGCCTCGTCAGTCACCGTGCCCGGGGTAACGACGCGAACGACCTTCCGCTCGACCAGTCCCTTGGACAGCGCCGGATCGCCAATCTGCTCGCAGATCGCCACCGATTCACCCAGCGCAACCAGTCGCGCCAGGTACCCCTCGACGGCATGCACGGGCACGCCTGCCATCGGAATCGGTTGCCCGCCGGACGCGCCGCGCTGGGTTAGCGTGATATCGAGAAGTTGCGCCGCCTTGCGGGCGTCGTCGTAGAACAACTCGTAGAAGTCGCCCATCCGGAAGAACAGCAGGATGTCGGGATGTTCAGCCTTTGCGGCCAGGAACTGGCGCATGAAGGGTGTGTGTTGCGGATGTCCCTTGGCATCCGGCGGGGGCTTGGGAGTTTCTGGGGCGACAGTCATGGAGCAGCCAGGGCAATGCGGCAAGCCTGAATACTAACCGCCCCAGCGCCGCTCAGTTCTGGACGTTCAACTCGGTGCGATCAGCCGCGGAACTCCTTCGGCGCAGGGACCGGCAGCGGGCAACCATCCCGGTCGACCGCCTCTCCGCGCAGCGTGTCCGGGCAGCGATCGAAGCAATCGGTGACGCCATCGCCGTCGCTGTCCTGGTTGCCGCCGCAGACCTGGGCGGGAATGATCTCGGCCACCCGCGGTGCCCGCGGCGGGGACGTGGAGCAACCGGCGACAAAGCCGCCGAGCAGCAGCAGGCACAGGCCGGCTTTGGAATAGCGTTCGAATGCGGCCATGGCGTTCCCCTTTCCCTATGGGTGCGTGAGACGTGGTTATGAAAGCTTAATACACGAATGTCGGAGTAGCACGATCAGGCGGGCGCTGGCAAGCACGGAGCGGCCATCCACTCCTTGTTCCATCCCGCCCAGCCCTCGCTTAGTCTAACGCCATGACCGCGATCACGAGTCCGCCCCTCAGCCGCTACGACGACGCGGCCCTGCACCAATTGGCGGAACAGGTTGGGGACCTGCTCAGGGTCAACCGGCAGACCGTGTGCACCGCAGAGAGCTGCACCGGAGGCTGGATCTCGAAGATGATCACCGACATCCCGGGCTGTTCGGACTGGTTCGACTGCGGGCTCGCGGCCTACAGCTACGAAGCAAAGCAGGCGCTCCTGGGCGTGCGCCAGGAGACGCTGACGCAGCATGGAGCAGTCAGTCGGGAGACAGTCCTGGAAATGGTATCGGGCGCGCTGATCACCTCCGGGGCGACGCTCGCCGTCGCCGTTACCGGTATCGCCGGACCCACTGGCGGCACCCCGGAGAAGCCAGTCGGCGTGGTCTGGGTGGGCTGGAAGCGGCGCGGCCGATACCCGGTTGCCGAGGTATTCCAGTTCGCTGGCGACCGCGAGGCCATCCGAAGGCAGACGGTTGCGGCCGCGCTGCTGGGGCTTTTGGCAATCGCCGACTAGCAATTTGTCAGTGTTTCGGCACGGTATGGCGAGAAATCCGCCCGCAGGCTTGCGCGATCGGGTTGTTAGTAGTAATACTAACGACCATGGTCCTTACCGATACCCAGCAAGCCATCCTTGCCCTGATCACCGAACGCGTCGAGTTCGACGGGGTGCCGCCGTCCCAGGCTGAAATAGCCTCGGCCCTCGGTTTCCGCGGAGTGCGGGCCGCGCAGTACCACCTGGAGATCCTTGAGCAGGCCGGCGCGATCAAGCGAATCCCCGGTCAGGCCCGCGGAATCCGGCTGTGCCAGGCGGTCGGTCCGGCGAACGACGAAGTCGACGACCAGGCTACATCGGCCAAGCCGATTTCCGAAGACGACGTGCTCAGACTCCCAATCCTGGGCCGGGTCGCCGCCGGTTCGCCGATCGGGGCCGATGCCGGTGCCGATGACGTCGTCCTGCTTGACCGGAGTTTCTTTTTTCCAACGCCCGACTACCTGCTCAAGGTGAAGGGTGACTCGATGCGCGACGACGGCATCCTCGACGGCGACCTGATCGGCGTCCACCGCACCAGCGTGGCCAGTTCCGGCCAGATCGTGGTGGCCCGAATCGACGAGGAAATCACCGTGAAACTGCTGAAGATCAGCAAGGACCGGATCAGGCTGTTGCCGCGCAATCCGGACTACGAGCCGATTGAAGTGCGCCCGGACCAGGACTTTGCCATCGAGGGCCTGTATTGCGGCCTGGTCCGGCCAAGCCGGTGAGCGTGCCGTCCCGCGCCAGCGCTGGGCGCTATTCCTACGCGGGTAGCCGCTTTTTCCTGCTGCCGTACGCGCCACGGCCGCTGCTAATTTCAAATTCCCGCAGTGCCATCTCAGCTGATGCGACGGCCCTGTCCTACCTTTCTTCCCAATCCAAGACCTGACCTCAAAAGGAACCGCACCATGGACGAGAACAAGAAGCGCGCCCTCACTGCCGCACTGGCCCAGATCGACAAGCAGTTCGGCAAGGGCACCGTGATGCTGATGGGCGACAAGAACGTGGAGGCGCACGAGGTCATCGGCACCGGCTCGCTGATGCTGGACATGGCGCTCGGAATCGGCGGCCTGCCCAAGGGCCGGGTCGTCGAGATCTACGGCCCGGAATCCTCGGGCAAGACCACGCTGACGCTGCAGGTGATTGCCCAGTGCCAGAAGGCTGGCGGCACCGCTGCGTTCGTCGATGCCGAGCACGCGCTGGATCCGAACTACGCGCTGAAGTTGGGCGTCAACCTCGATGACCTGCTGATCTCTCAACCCGACACCGGCGAGCAGGCGCTCGAGATCGTCGACATGCTGGTCCGCTCCAACGCCGTGGATGTGGTGGTGGTCGACTCGGTCGCCGCGCTGACCCCGCGTGCCGAAATCGAAGGCGAAATGGGCGAAATGCAGGTCGGCCTGCAGGCCCGCCTGATGAGTCAGGCCTTGCGCAAGCTGACCGGCAACATCAAGCGCTCCAACTGCATGGTCATCTTCATCAACCAGCTGCGCATGAAGATCGGCAACATGATGCCCGGCCAGAACCCCGAAACCACCACCGGCGGCAACGCGCTTAAGTTCTACGCGTCGGTGCGCCTGGATATCCGCCGCATCGGCTCGGTCAAGAAGGGCGACGAGATCATTGGCAACGAGACCAAGATCAAGGTGGTCAAGAACAAGATGGCGCCGCCGTTCAAGGTGGTCATCACCGAGATCCTCTATGGCGAGGGCATCTCCCGCGAGGGCGAGCTGATCGACATGGGCGTGGACAACAAGCTGGTCGAG
>JANPDF010000163.1:0-2771 GCA_031431355.1 Gammaproteobacteria bacterium | reverse complement strand
ACAAGACGCTGGTGTACCGGCTTGCCCGGCACCGCAACAGCCTGGGCGAGGTCATTCCGGAGCGGGTGCTGACACGACCGCCGTCGGCCGAACTGCGACCGGACCAGACCGACCAGGATTCACTGCCGCCCTACGAAATACTGGACGGCATCCTGTCCCGCTACGTGGACCTGGAGAAATCCAGCGCCGAGATCATCGCGGAAGGCTTCGAGCCAGCGCTGGTGCAACGCGTGCTCCGCCTGGTCAAGAACAGCGAATGGAAGCGCCGCCAGGCAGCGCCGGGACCGAAGCTGTCGCGACGCGCATTCGGCCGCGAACGGCGCTATCCGATCAGCTCGGCCTATACCGACTGACTCAGTCCAGCTCGCCGGAGAACGGGTTCAGCTTGCCGAAGAAGCCCTGGCCGCGCGGCCACTTGCCGGACAGGTAGGGATGCTCGGGATGGTTCTTCTCAAGGACGCGACGAGCGTCGTCGGCCAGCACCTTCTGGCCGAGGCCGGTATAGGAGGCGGCCATCAACGCCACGGCATCGCCGTCGTACTCGCTCTGCGGGTAGGTCTCGATCAGGAACTTGCCGCGATTGGCCGCAGACACATAGGCGCCGCGGCGCAGGTAGTACAGGCCGACCAGCATTTCGTGGCGGGCGAGCTCGTTGCGCAGGTAGACCATGCGCTGGCGCGAATCGGCGGCGTAGCGGCTGTTCGGGTAGCGACGAATCACTTCGTTGAAGTCGTTGAAGCTCTGGGTCGGCCCGTTGAGGTCGCGCGCGGACGGGTCGGAGCGTGCCAGGCGGCTCAGGAAGGTGACGTTACGATCGAAGTTGATCACTGCCTTCAGGTAATGGGCGTAATCGATGTTCGGATTGCGCGGGTAGGTCCGGATGAAACGGTCGATCGAGGCCGTTGCGTCGTCCGGCTTGCCCAGCTTGTACTGCACGTACGCGAGCTCAAGTTGAGCCTGCTCACTGTAGGGACCGAACGGGAAGCGGGCGATCAGGCGCGTGTAGTAGCGCGCAGCCTGGTTGTGCTTGCCGCGCATCATCGAGTCCTTGGCCTCGGAATACAGCTGTTCGACACTCAGTCGTTCAGTCTTTTCCTCCTTGTCGCTGCCAAACCAGCTGCCGACCGTCTTGCAGCCCGGGAGGCTGAGCGCGAGCGCGATGAACAGGGTGAAACGCATCAAACCGGTAAGACGAATCATCAGAGGGCTTCTGCCTGGGCGGGTGGGACTGCAATTGGGGGATAATAACGCATGAACCAGCAAATCCCAGAGAGTGACGAGGCGGAATTCGAGCTTCAACAGGCTCAGGTGCCCCTGTCGCTGGCCGGCAAGCGCTTCGACCAGGCCCTGGCCGAGATGTTCCCGGACTTTTCGCGTTCGCGGCTAACCGAGTGGATAAAGTCGGGTGACGCATTGCTCGATGGACAGGTGGCGCGGCCGCGGGCGCCGGTGCGAGGCGGCGAAACTGTCGCGCTCAACGTCCGGACCGAACTGGAAACATCGGCGGAAGCCGAGGACATCGCGTTCGAGATCATCCACGAGGACGACGATGTGCTGGTGGTCAACAAGCCGGCCGGCCTGGTGGTCCACCCCGGCGCCGGAAACCCGAGGGGCACGCTGGTCAACGCCTTGCTTCACTTCGATCCGCGCATGGCCGAGCTGCCGCGCGCCGGCATCGTGCACCGGCTCGACAAGGACACTTCCGGGCTGATGGTGGTAGCGCGTTCCCTGCGTTCGCACGCGGCGCTGGTACAGCAGCTATCCGAACGCGAAGTGCACCGCCAGTACGTGGCCGTGGTGGTCGGTCCGATGATCGCCGGGGCAACGGTGCGCGCACCGATCGGGCGCCATGCCACCGATCGCGTTCGCCAGGCCGTGGTGAAGGAAGGCGGCGGCCGCGAAGCGATCACCCATTACCGCGTGCGCGAAAGGTTCCGCGCCCACACTGTGCTCGAGTGCCGGCTCGAAACCGGACGCACGCACCAGATCCGCGTGCACATGGCGCACGCCAAGCATCCGCTGATCGGCGATCCGCTGTACGGCGGCAGCTTCAAGTTGCCCAAGGCGGCGACGCCGGAGCTCGTGGAGATGTTGCGCAGCTTCAAGCGGCAGGCGCTGCACGCGGAAAAACTGGTGTTCACGCACCCGGTGAGCGGCGAGCCGATCACCACCGAGGCGCCGATTCCCGCCGACATGCAGGCCTTGATCGCAACGCTGCGCGCCGATACGGCGGCATACAAACCCTGAGCCACTATCGGATCCACGCGCGATAACCCACATGGAAAGTTCGATCCCGGCTAACCGTGCGCCCGTTGGGGATGCAATCCTGCAAGCGAGCTGGCCCGCGCCAGCCAACGTCCGTGCGTTCACCACCTTGCGCAATGGACCCGGTGTCTCGTTGGCGCCTTTCGATCGCTTTAACCTCGGCATGCGCTGTGGTGACGATCAGGCGCACGCGATGGAGAACCGGTCCATCCTTCGTCGTGCCTTCGCATTGCCCGAGGAGCCATCCTGGCTGCAGCAGGTCCACGGATCGGTGGTCCGGCGCTTCGGCGCTCCGACCAAAGAACCCGCGGAGCCTGTCGCAGATGCCTCGGTGACCGGGGCGCCTGGCTGCGTCCTTGCCATCCTTACGGCGGATTGCCTTCCGGTGCTCTTGTGCAACCAGCACGGAACCGAGGTCGCAGCGGCGCACGCGGGCTGGCGCGGCCTCGCTGATGGGATTCTGGAAGCGACTGTGGCTGCCATGGACTCGCCGGCCGCGACGCTCA
>JANPDF010000162.1:0-2819 GCA_031431355.1 Gammaproteobacteria bacterium | reverse complement strand
TGAGTTCCACGCTCATCATGATCGGCGCCAGCACGTTGTTGAGGTCATGGGCGATGCCGCCCGCCAGCGTGCCGATGCTCTCCATGCGCTGGGCGCGCAGGAGCTGGGACTCAAGCTTGTTGCGCTCGGTGATGTCCGTGTTGATGACGAGAACAGACGTGGGCTGGCCGGAGTCGTCGCTCAAGCGCGTCCAACGGCTTTCGGCAATGATTTCCTTGCCCGCCTTGGTGGTCTGGCGCAGCTGGCCGACCCATTCGCCGTGAGTCATGACGGCATCGCGCGCCTCGGCGAACTTGGCGGCATCCCGCTGATAGAGGAGCGCCTCGACAGCCTGGCTTTTGGCTTCAGCTTCGGTCCAGCCATAGAGCCGTTCGGCGCTGGGGTTCCAGTAGCTGCAGCGCCATTGGAGATCGTGAACCATGATCGCGTCCTGCGCCTTGTCGAGCAACGCGGCCTGCTCTCGGATGCGCATCTGCGCCTGCTCGCGCTGCTGCTCCAACGAGTGCCGCAGCAGATACCACTCGACAGATTTGAAGCTGAATGCGCACAGCAGACCGAAGGGCGCCTGCACGGCCACAATCACCATCCAGGGAAACCAGACGCGGGCCAGGCCAAACAGGAGCAGCGCCGCCAGCGTGAAAGCCAGCGCCCCCAGCGCCGCCATCACCATCGCGGTCGGGGGCCGGAAGCGCATCAGTCCCGATCCAAACACCAGCGCCCCCAGCAGTACCAGCGCCCACTCGGCGGCGGGCGGCAGCTGGCGCAGCCAGTCCTCTCGAATCAGGTTCTGCAAAATCGTCGCGTGAACGTCCATCGCGGGAACGAACACGGGATTGGTGTACCAGGTCGTGTAGGGGCTCCGGAACTGGTCCTTGCGCTCGCGCAGCAGGCCGGTTTGCGGACGGCCGCCGATGAACACAATTTTGTTCTGGAAGAACCCCGGCGGCTTGTCGAGGGCCAGCTTGTAGCTCACGCCGTGGAAGTTGTCCGGGCCGCTGTAGTAATTCACCCAGCGCTCGCGGAACCGGGCCTGATCGTCCCCCGCGACCGGCAGCCGCAACATGCGGGCCGCCGCCCAGGTGAGGCTGACGGTGGCGCTGTCCGGCGGCCCGTGGTTGTGCTCGCGCACGAGGAAGTCCTCGTCCGGCTGCAGTTGGGCGATGCCCCAACCGGCGGCGGCGGCGGTCAACGGTGCGTAAGGGAGTGTCAGGGTCAGTTCGCGCGTGCGCCCGCGTTCATCGGAAGTGGGCTGATTGTCGCTGTAGTCAGCGGCCAGGATGACGCGCCCATTGCGACGCATGGCGTCGGCCAGCGCGACATCCGCCTCGGGATTGGGGCCGGGATCGCTGAATACAATGTCGAAAATGGCCGCGCGGGCCCCGTCGGCCGTCAGACGATCCAGCAGGCGGGCGTGAATGGCGCGGTCCCATGGCCGGTTGAAAGGCTGACCGAGATCGCGATAGGAGGCTTCGTCGAGGTAAATGATGGCCACATCGGACGCGGTGGCCGGATGCGATTTGAAGAACGAGAAGTCATAGGCCCAATCGTAGCTGGAGAAGCGCAACGACAAGCTGGGGCGGGTGTTGGTGTGCAGCAAGACCAGACCCACCACCAAGACCAGCAGCGCACTGACGGCGCTGGCGATTTTGGGATTGAGGGCTTTGCTTCGCTTGATCACGGGCTGATGGATGAAAGGTTCTTGCTCCCCGCGACCAAGCAGGAGGAAGCGGGTTTCTCTGGTCTAAAGTGTTTTGGAATCACGATCATCACCGGATGGTTCGTCTCAGAAGTTGAACTTCGCTCCAACGAAGAAAGTCCGGTGGCGGGGCAGTTCGGCGTAGAGATTGAGCGGGTTGAGCCGGTAATCCTGGTCGGTCAGGTTCAGCACGCCAGTCCGCAGTTCCGCGCGGCGCTTGGCGAAGCGCCAGCCAGCGACCACGTCGTGCTGCCAGAAGCTGTCCCCCGCCAGCGAGGACAGGTCGCCACGATTGTCCTGCTCGGTCCAGTGCGATTGAAACTGGGCGAAGAAACCGCTGCTGTGGTTGAACGCCAGATGCAGGGTGACTTGCTGAAGGAGCGCAGATTGATCCGCCTTCCGGGGCTCGGCCACCTGCCAGATCACGCCCGAGGGGACATCCGGGTAGTTGCTTTGCAAGTCGGCCAGGCTGATGCGATAGCGCAGGCCCACCGACCATTCCTGGCCGATCAACTGGTTGGCGGTGAGCAGCAGGCTCTGCTCGTGGTAGTCGAGGGTTTGCCTCGTGATACCGTGGCGGTTCGGCACCGCGAAGGCGATTCGGTTGGTGAACGCGCCCACCGTTCGCTCGCCGTCGGATTGCAGAAGTTCACCCGTGACGCCGAGGAACGTGCCGCTTTCAAAGGATTGATCGAGGCTCACGGCGTAACTCTCGAGGTGGGCGCCCGGCAGCAGGCCCGCGGCGGACTCGGGGATCGCGCTGCGCACCGACTGGTTCAATCCGGCGATTTGTGTCGGCTCAAGGCGGAAGCTGTTTTCGTTGAACAATCCGCCCAGCGCCTGTGAGTAAAGCGCCCGCAGAGTGGTGCGCTTCCACGGCGTGAAGATCAAGCCGGCCTTGGGCGAGACCTGATGTTCGGTGACTTCATCCGCGCTCAGGGGCGCGTTGAGGGCGTTGCGCGGATACGTCAGCCGGTCGTAGGTCACGCCGGCGGTGACGGCGAGCGGTTCGACGATGCGCCACTGGTAGTAGCCGTAGGCGGTCAGCCGTTCGAGTTCGAGGTCCAGTTTCTGCGAACTCATCGTGGTCCCGACCACGTTCAATTGCGCGTCGATGTCCGCG
>JANPDF010000161.1:0-4450 GCA_031431355.1 Gammaproteobacteria bacterium | reverse complement strand
AGTACGGCTGGTCTACCACCGGCAGGATGCGGTCGCCGACGCGGACGTCGCGGCCTTCCTCGCGCAGCAGTATCACCGTGACAACGCCCTGCACCCGGGTCACCTCGCCGATGGAGTGCAGCATGAGCTCGTAGCCCAGCTTCTGGCCCCAGGCTTCGTACTCTGCATCGCCGTTGGAGAACTCGCCAAACGACCAGTGCTCATGCAGGCGGTCGGCACGGAAGTCGAGTGGCGTGGTGCCGCCGCGACGGTGGCCGTCCTTCTTGACCTTGGTCAGGCCGTACAGGCTCATCGGCCGGGCGACCTGGACGAGCTGCCCAGGCTGCGCGCCAGTCATGCCGCGCACATAGGCGACCTGGCCGGAAGCGCTCATCAAGCGGTCCTCTTCAAGGCCGACCACGTACGGGAACGATTTCGGGTCCTGCACCACGGTCAGATGCTTGAGCCAGGGCTCGATTTCCGACAGCGGAATGGTGTCGATCGCCTCGCCGGTGCGAATCTGCGGAGCGTCGACGCTCAGCCGCGGCTGGCCATTGACGTAGACCAGGCTGAGCACGTCACCGGGATAGATCCGGTGCGGGTTCTTGATGTGTGGATTGGCCTGCCAGATCTCTGGCCACAACCAGGGCTTGGCCAGGAAGCGGGCCGAGATGTCCCAGAGGGTGTCGCCCTTCTGCACCGTGTAGGTGGATGGATGGTCCCCGCGCAGCTCTGCCGCGAAGGCATAGGTGGCGAGGGTGAGAAGCATGGCAGTAAACACTGCAGTAAGCCGTTTAAGCATGGCTGCTATCCACCTGATTCCCCAAGACAAGTGAAGTCAATATAGCCCAAATCCGGGAGCACATTGCAAGCGGTGGGGCTACAATGGACTCCAGACCCCCGTCACCGCCTCCGTGGCGCTCCAGAGTCCATGGCCAAACTACCCATAATCGAGTTTCCCGACCCGCGCCTGCGGACGGTTGCCAAGCCGGTAGCCGAGGTCAACAGCCGCATCCGCCAGCTGATCGACGACATGTTCGAAACCATGTACGAGGCCCCCGGGATTGGCCTGGCGGCCACCCAGGTGGACGTCCATGTGCGCCTGCTCGTGCTGGACGTGAGCGAGGACAAGAGCGAACCGATGGTGTTGATCAACCCGGAGATCCTCAGTGCCGAGGGCAGCCAGGTGTACCAGGAGGGCTGCCTGTCGGTGCCCGGGATCTACGCTGACGTGAAGCGCGCCAACACTATTCGCGTTCGTGCCCTGGATCGCGATGGCCAGTCCTTCGAGCTCAGCACTGACGGGCTGCTCGCCGTCTGCATCCAGCATGAGATGGACCACCTCGCCGGCAAGGTGTTCGTCGACTACCTGTCCCCGCTCAAGCGCGAACTGGTGAAGAAGAAGCTGGCCAAGCAACGCCGGCTGGCCGAAGAAGACTCCGAAGACGCGGCCTGATGGCGCTGCGCATCGTTTTCGCCGGCACGCCGGAATTCGCGTTGCCGTCGTTGCGGGCGGCCGCCTCGGGCAATGAAGTAGTAGCGGTGTACACCCAGCCGGATCGTCCGGCCGGCCGCGGGCGCAAGCTTAGCCTGTCGCCGGTGAAGATCGAGGCGCTTGCGCGCCAGATTCCGGTCTTCCAGCCAGCCAACTTCAAGAGCCAAGAGAGCCGCGCGCAACTGCATGCGCTGGCGCCTGACCTGATGATCGTGGTCGCCTATGGCCTGATCCTGCCCGCCTCGGTGCTGGCCATTCCCCGCCACGGCTGCTGGAACGTGCATGCCTCGCTGCTGCCGCGCTGGCGCGGCGCTGCGCCGATCCAGCGCGCCATCGAAGCGGGCGACCCGGAGACGGGCGTCTGCCTGATGCAGATGGAAAAGGGGCTCGATACCGGTCCAGTGCTACTGAGCTTGCGCACTCCGATTGGCGCCGACGACACCGCGGTCACCCTGCACGATCGCCTGGCGACGCTGGGCGCCGAAATGATTGATGACGCGCTCAAGCTGCTGCGCGCCGGGATGCGGCCGGTCGCGCAGCCGCAGCCCGCGCAAGGCGTGCTGCAGGCGCGCAAGCTGGATAAGGCCGAGGGCAGGCTGGACTGGTCCCTGCCGGCCGAAGTGCTGGAGCGCCGCGTGCGCGCCTTCAATCCGTGGCCGGTGTGCGAGGCGGTGATCGATGGCGAACGCCTGCGCGTGCATGCGGCGCGCGCCTTGCCGCTCGACCACGGTCGGGCCCCAGGCGCCGTGCTGGTGGCAAACCGCGCAACGATGGATATCGCCTGCGGCCAGGGTGCGTTGCGACTGGTCACCGTGCAGCGCGATGGCGGGCGCCCGCTGCCCATCGCAGACTTCCTCAACAGCCGGACGCAAGCCCGGTTGTTCCCGTGACCGCGGCGCCGGGAGCGGCGCTGCGCGCGCTGGCCGCGCGCAGCGTGCTCGCGGTGCTGGTGGAAGGACGCTCGCTGAAGGCCGAGTTGGCCGACGTACTGCCGCAGATCGCCGATCCGCGCGACCGCGCCTTGTTCGAGGCGATCTGCTTTGCGGTGTTGCGCCATCGCCGCCGCTACGAGCACGCGCTCTCGCTGTGGCTGGAACGGCCGCTGCGCGATCGCGATGCGATCGTGCATTGCCTGCTGCTGGTCGGCCTGGCGCAGATCGACGAATTGAAACTGTCCGCGCACGCCGCCGTGGGCGCCACCGCCGAAGCCGCGCGCGATGTTGGCCGCACGGCATTGGTCGGTCTGGTCAATGCGCTGTTGCGGCGCGCCACGCGTGAGCCGCTGCCGAGCTCCCCGTCGCCAGCAATCCAGACGTCGCATCCCGACTGGCTGCTGGAGGCTTTGACGCGCGACTGGCCTGCCGATGTCGCCTCGATCCTGCACGAGAACAACCAGCCGGCGCCGATGTGGTTGCGCGTCAACGATCGCCAGGTTTCCCGCGACGCCTACCTGGCGCTGCTGCGAAACGCTGGCATCGACGCCAGTGCGCCGGAATTTCCCGCGCAGGCGCTGCGAGTCGATGTCCGGCTGGCGCCGGAAAGCCTGCCAGGCTGGCGCGCCGGCTCGGTGCAGGTGCAGGACGCCGCGGCGCAGCTGGCGATCGAAGCATTGCAGGTCCGCAACGGTGAACACGTACTCGACGCCTGCGCCGCGCCGGGCGGCAAGTGCGCGCAACTGGCCGGGCTGGTCGGCGAGCGCGGCCACCTGCTGGCGATCGATGTGGACGAGCGTCGCCTGCGCAAGGTGCGTGGCACGCTGAAGCGCTTGCAGCTGGAAGCGGACAACATCGAGCTCAAGGCGGCTGACGCAATGCGGCCATCGTTCTGGTCGGATGGACGCAGCTTCGACGCGATCCTGCTCGACGCGCCGTGCTCGGCGACCGGCATCATCCGCCGGCAGCCAGACGTGAAGTGGCACCGCCGCGCCGAAGACGTGCCGGCGCTGGCCGCCCAGCAGGCGCAAATGCTCGACGCCTGCTGGAGCGTGCTCAAGCCGGGCGGACGACTGCTGTACGCCACCTGTTCCGTGCTGAAGGACGAAAACGAGCGCCAGGTCGAGGCCTTCCTGCAGCGCACGCCGGATGCCACGCCGCGCCCGCTGGATGCGCGCCACGGCCGGCCCAGCGGTGCGGGCCGCCAGCGTCTGCCGGGCGAGGATGGCATGGACGGATTCTTCTATGCGTTGCTCGACAAGAATGGCTGAGCGCGCGCTGCCCGGGCCGGCTGCATTGAGCGCCGACGAACGCCGGCAACTGGGCTGGCTGTTCGCGTTCGCGCTGCTGGCCCTGGCGGCCGGATTCGGTTTGCGCGACCCGTGGCCCGCCGACGAACCGCGCTTCGTGCTGGTAGCCCGGCAGATGCTCGAGACCGGGCAGTGGTTGTTCCCGCACCGGGGCCACGAGTTGTATCCGGACAAGCCGCCGCTGTACTTCTGGCTGCTCGCCGCGTTCCGCCAATTGGTCGGCAACTGGCGCTGGAGCTTCCTGCTGCCTTCGCTGTTGTCCGGTCTGGGCACGCTATGGCTGACCTATGACCTGGGACGACGGTTGTGGAACCACCGCGCCGGTTGGTGGGCCGCGCTGGCCATGCTCTCGGCGCTGCAATTCCTCTACCAGTTCAAGCGCGCGCAGATCGATCCCACGCTGGTGCTATTCACCACCTTGTCGCTTTACGGATTGCTGCGGCACCTGCTGCTCGGACCGCACTGGCGCTGGTTCTGGATCGGCTGCTTCGCGGCGGGCATCGGCGTAATCCTCAAGGGTGTCGGCTTCCTGCCTTTGTTCGCGCTATTGCCGTTCGCCATCATGCGCCGCCAGGCCTGGCACGGCGTTGCCGCGCTCGGCGCCGGCAACGGCTGGCGCTGGTCTGCTGGCGCGCTGGCATTCCTGTCAGCCATTTCCTGCTGGCTCGGGCCGATGCTGTGGTTCGCGCTGGCCGGCGCTGATCCCGAACACCGCGCCTACCTGGACAACCTGC
>JANPDF010000160.1:0-8667 GCA_031431355.1 Gammaproteobacteria bacterium | reverse complement strand
TTGCACCGACCTGTGCGCCACGTCGGCCGACTCGGCCGAGTTGCGCGACACCTGGTCAATGCTGGTCGCTACGTCTTTGATCTGCGCGGATGCCGAGGTGATCTGTTGCGCCTGGTGTTCCGCGGCTTCGGCCAGGTGCATGGCCGTTGCCTGGGTTTCCTGGGCGGCCGCGGCGACCTGCACGGCGGTTTCGTTAATGGTCGACACCAGGGAGCGAAGTGCCTCGATGGCGAAGTTGATAGAGTCTGCGATTGCGCCGGTGATCTCTTCGGTCACCGTCGCCTTGACCGTCAAGTCGCCTTCTGCGAGCGAGCCCATTTCATCGAGCAGCCGCAGAATGGCCTCCTGGTTGCGAAGGTTGATTTCCTTGGTGCTGACCAGCGCCTGGGTGTCGCGGCGGCGGATGTAGTACAGCAGGCCGAGGATGGCGGTCAGCGCCAGGGCGCCGGAGGCGATCGCCCAGGTGTTGTTCGGGAATACGCGCTTAAGGCTGGAACCAAACGTGGCGAACAGTGCCTGCGCATCTTCGAGCAGCACGTTGGAATCGCCGGAGATCGAGGCCGCTGCCTGCTGCACCTCGAAGAGGTCGGTCGATGCCTGCAGGATGGTGTCCATCTCCTTCAGGGAATCGGCGTACAGCTTGTCGACGGTAGTGACCGCGTCCAGCGCGGCGGTGGATGTGACCCGGGCCACGTTTCCTTCGGCGTCGCCATCCTTCAGGCCAGCGAGCACCTGTCCGAACACCGCGCTATCGCGCGAGAGCGCGTCGGCCGCCATTACGGCGCGATCGCCACCGGCCAGGATTTCAGTGACTCGGCGGGACATGCGGTCGGCGAGCACGATCTGGCGATTGGCCAGGTTGATCTGCGATGCCGGGGCACCGCTGTCGGACATTGCCTGCACCACTTCGGCGAGTCGTGCCGAGATCTGCGGGATGCGGCCGTTGAAGGTGTTGGCGGTGTCGCTGAGGTTAACGATCTGGCTTTCGCTCTTGGTGATGCGGTCCGCGTCGGCGGCCATCTTGGTCCAGATGGTGGTGACCTTCTTCAGTGCGCTCTTGACGCCGGGCTCCAGCGTGCTGGCCTCGTAGCCGGGAACGCCTTCGCCACCTTTGCGCAAGGCCGCGACGATGGTATCGATGCGGGTCTTGGTCGCCTTGAACTCCTCGAACGATTCGGCGTTACCGGCCTCGACTGCCTCTCGCGCGTACTTCGCGAGCTGCTGAGAAAGCACCTGCAGTTCCGCCGTCAGCGCTCGAGCGTTGTTCTCCTGCCCTGACAAGTGGCTGGCATAACCGAAATTCAGCGCGAAGATCAGGACGGCTAGGGCCAGGATGGCCAACCAGGCGCGGAGGCCGAAGCTGGAGACCCGGTTGCGGAATGAACTGGCTTCGTTCGTGCTCATGATCGGACCCACCCTCAATAAAAAGTACTTGTTGGCCGCCCTTACAGGGTGGCCTGCCGGAATTCAGGCGTGCGCGTCAGCGTCTGCATGCTGAACACACCCCAGGACGTGTCGGCCAGGCGATAGACCTGGCTGACCAACTGGCCGTAACGGCCTTCATTTTCACCAGCCAGTTCGGCCCGGTGCGAATCATTGAAAGTACGCTGCCCGAACAGCTCGTCGATGATCACCGCGACGTTGCCGCCGGTCTGGCGAACCACCAGCACGCGCTGGCCTTCATGGACGACGGTGCGCTCGCCCTCCAGGAACTGCTTGAGGTCCACGACCGGCAACAGCGAACCGCGAACGTTGGCCACGCCGAGCATCCACGGCTGCGCGCCCGGCACCGGCGTCACCGGCGGCAGCGACAGGATCTCCATCACTTCTTCGAACGAGGACACGAAGCGGCGCTGCCCGAGCCGAAAACCGACGCCGCGCCAGTGCCCAGCCGCCTCGATCGATTCCGGGCGCCCGGCGACGTGCGCGAGCGAACGCGTTTCGTAGTCCAGCAGGGTGTCGAACGAACTGACGCGCTTCTTGGCGGGGGGCTTGGCCATGGCGCGATCAGGCCACCACGACGAACTTGCGAACGGCTGCGAGCAGCTCGTCGCGCGTGAAGGGCTTGGTCAGGTACTGGTCGGAGCCGACGATGCGGCCGCGCGCCTTGTCGAACAATCCGTCCTTGGACGACAGCATGATCACCGGCGTGCCCTTGAACAGCTGGTTGTTCTTGATCAGCGAGCAGGTTTGGTAACCGTCGAGCCGGGGCATCATGATGTCGACGAAAATGATCTGCGGCTGGTGGTCCGCGATCTTGGCGAGAGCCTCGAAGCCGTCGGTGGCGGTGACCACGTCACAGCCTTCTTTCTTGAGCAGGGTTTCCGCAGTCCTGCGAATGGTCTTCGAGTCATCGATGACCATTACCCTCAAGCCAGTGAGATTGCTTTGTTCCATCTGTCTCCCCAATTCGTGGCCCGCTTGGCACGCCTGTGTCTAGCACTGGGCCACCTAGCTTATATCCCAGCGTAGCGCAAAAGTGTCAAGCGCGAAGGACTATCGCGCCTGATTCCGTGAACCTCTGCACGTTGCCGTGGCGGCCCTGCTAGGCTAACCCGCAGGATCAACCCATGCGGACTCAACATGCCTTTGCACGTGGCTGTGGTCATGGACCCGATCGGGACCATCAAGATCGCCAAGGACACCAGTTTCGCCATGCTGCTCGAGGCCCAGCGACGTGGCCACCACCTTTACTACGTGGCACCGGGCGGGCTGGGCGTGGCCGACGGCCGCGCGGTGGCGCGGCTGACCGAATTGTCGGTTCGGGAGGATCCCGCCAGCTGGTTCGGGCTATCGGAGCCGTCCACCCGGCCGCTTGCCGACATGGACGTGGTCCTGATGCGCACCGATCCGCCAGTGGATGCCGCCTACCTACATGACAGCATCATCCTGGGCATGGCCCAGGACGAAGGGGTGCTGGTGGTAAACGACCCCCGCGGCCTTCGCGACCTGAATGAGAAGCTCGCTGCCCTGCTGTTTCCCCAGTGCTGCCCGCCGACGCTGGTTAGCCGGGACATGGCGAGCCTGCGGGCGTTTATTGCCGAACCCGAGCTTTGCGTACTCAAACCCCTGGACGGGATGGGCGGGCGATCCATCTTCAGGGTGCGGGACGGCGACCCGAACACCAATGTCATCCTGGAGACCTTGACCGACTCCGGCCGGCACCTGGCGATGGCCCAGCGCTATCTCCCGGAAATCAGCGATGGCGACAAGCGCATCCTGCTGATCGATGGCGAGCCCGTGCCGTTCTGCCTGGCCAGGATCCCGCAGGGCAACGAATTTCGGGGCAACCTGGCCGCCGGCGGCCGCGGCGAAGGCCGACCCCTGTCCGAGCGCGACCGCTGGATCGCCGGCCAGGTCGGTCCCCAGATGCGCCGCCGCGGCATGCTCTTCGTCGGCCTGGACGTGATCGGTGACTACCTGACCGAGGTCAACGTCACCAGCCCGACCTGCGTGCGCGAGCTGGACCAGCAGTTCGGGCTCAATATCGCCGGGCAACTGTTCGACGCCATCGAGGCCCGGCGCGAGAAACGGCATTGACGTGAGCGACGGCGACGCCCCGGACCAAAGCCCGGCGACCGGCGACCGGCCGGCGGCGGTACCGCTGCGCCGGGTCGGCCCCAACGAACGGCTCAGCGCGACCCTGGCGCTGTCGCTGATCTCGTTCGGCGTGCTTATCCTCGGGGTCGGCTTCAGCCAGGAAGACGCCGCCCCGGTGGTGCCGACCCTGGACGTGATCCTGACCCAGACGTCCACGGCCGAGGCCCCCAAGCAGGCCGACTTCATCGCCCAGTCCAACAACCGCGGCGGCGGCGATCGTGACAAGGCCCAGCGCCCACGCGACGACCAGGTGGCGCAGGTGCCCAAGCCGCAGCCGGGCGTGGCCGCGCAACCGCTCACCGCGCAGGCCCCGCCGCCGGCCCCGGATCCGCAACAGCGGCTGTTGGCCACGGTCGGCGCCAGCCCGCGGCGGGTGCCGTTGCCGGAGGAGCAGCCCAACAGCGACCCGTCGCCGCTGCCCACCGGCCGCGAACTGATGCAGCAAAGCGTGGAAATGGCGCGGCTGGCCGCCGAGATCGAACGCCGCCAGGAGCTGTACGCCAAGCGGCCCCGGCGGAAGTTCATCTCGGCAAGCACCCAGCAGTACGAGTACGCGGCCTACATGCGCGCCTGGGTGCAGAAGGTCGAACGGGTCGGCAACCTGAACTTCCCGGAAGAGGCGCGCCGGCAAGGGCTCAGCGGACGCCTGATCATGACCGTGTCGGTCGGCCGCAACGGCGAGGTCAAGGGCGTGCTGATCAATCGCTCGAGCGGACGCAAGCTGCTCGATGACGCCGCCGTCCGCGTGGTCAATCTGGCCGCGCCGTTCGCCCCGCTGCCGGTGACCAAGGAGGAAATCGACATCCTCGATATCACGCGGACCTGGGACTACAAGAACGGCAACGTCGAGAGCGAGTGAGTTCCGAGCAGGCGGGTGGCGGCCACCCGTTTTCACTATTTGGCGAGGACGGCTTCCAGCACTGCCATTCTTACCGCGACGCCATTACTGACTTGGTCCAGGATCACCGATTGCGGTCCGTCTGCGACGTCATCGGCGATTTCGACGCCGCGATTCATCGGGCCCGGGTGCAGCACGATGGCATCGGGCTTGGCCAGGCGCAGTCGCGCCGCAGTCAGGCCGTATTCGGCGAAGTATTGCTCCAGTGATGGCACCAGGCCCTGCTCCATTCGCTCGCGCTGCAGCCTGAGCATCATCACCGCGTCGACGCCGGACAGCGCCTGGTCGAGGTCATCGACCACCGTGCATCCGGCCCGCAGCGCCGCTTCGGGCAGCAGCGGCGTGGGCGCGCACAGGCGGATCTCGCCGGCGCCGAGCGTGCGCAAGGCGTGCAGGTCCGAGCGCGCAACTCGCGAATGGCGGATGTCGCCGACGATCAACACCTTCATTCGGGAAAAATCCGGGCCCAGGCGCTGGCGAAGGGTCAGCATGTCGAGCAGGCCCTGGGTCGGATGCGCGCTGCGGCCGTCGCCGGCATTGATGAAGGCGGTGCCCGGGCGGGCGCCGGCGGCCAGCGCGGCGACTGCGCCGTTGTCGGCGTGGCGGACGATGAAACAATCCACGCCCATCGCCTCGAGTGTCTTCATCGTATCCAGCGCGGTCTCGCCTTTGGTGGTCGACGAGGCCTGCACGTTGAAGTTCAGGCTGTCGGCGCCCAGCCGCTTGGCGGCAAGCTGGAACGAACTGCGCGTGCGCGTGGACGGCTCGAAGAACAAGGTGCAGACGGTGCGGCCAGTCAGGCGATTGCGCAGTTGCCCGCCGCCGAGCGCCTGCGGGCGCAGTGTCTCGGCGGCTTCAAGCAAGCCGTGCAGCGTGGCCGCAGGCAATCCTTCCAGCGAGAGCAGGTGCCGGAGCCGGCCATCGGGACGCAGTTGGCCGATGTCGTTGGTTGCGTTGGTCAGTATCATTCGGTGCTCAGTCGGGTTGCAGTTCGATGCGTGAGTCGGGCTCTCGCAGCCAGCGTTCGAGGATGACCACGGCGGCAAGCGCATCCAGTTGCGCCGCCTGGCTGCGGCGGCGTTCGCCATTGGCGCGACCCTGGGCGAAGCGCTGCGCCGCCTCGATCGAGCTGGTCCGCTCGTCGACCTGCTCCACCGGCAACTTGTAGCGCTGGCGCACGTTGCGCGCGAAGGCGCGGGCGCGCTTGCGAATCGGCTGGTCGCCGCCGTCGAGCGTGGCGGGGTCGCCAACCACCAGCCGCGCGGGCTGCCACTCCTTGATCCAGCGATCCAGCGCCGGCCAGTCGGGACCGCCGTCACGCACGTCGAGCACGCCGACCTCGCGGGCGCTCATGGACCCCGAGTTGCCGACGGCGACGCCGCTGCGCCGGGCTCCGCCGTCCACGGCCAACAGCGACAGCGCCGCGGCCGGGGTGGCCTCCACTAGGCGTGCCCGACCGAGTCGGACATCTTGGAGATGTCGATGCCCAACGAGCGCGCCGCCGCCAGCCAGCGATCCTCCAATGGCGTTTCGAAGAAAATGGCCTTGTCGGCCGGCACCGTCAGCCAGGCGTTCTGGGCCAGCTCGAATTCCAACTGTCCGGCGGTCCAGCCGGCGTAGCCCAGAGTGATCAGCGTACGCGCCGGGCCTTCGCCGCGCGCCATCTCCTGCAGGATGTCGCGCGAGGTGCTGACCGCCAGGCCCTGGCCGAAACGCAGCGTGGACCCGAAATCGCGCGGGTCGTCGTGCAGCACGAAGCCGCGGTCGGGTTGCACCGGGCCGCCGATCAGCACGGGCTGGCGGCCCAGCGTGGGCGAGCTGAATTCGATGTCCATCTGACGCAGCACTTCATCTAGCGTGTACTCGGAGAGCCGGTTGATCACCAGGCCCATCGCGCCGTTCTCGTCATGTTGGCAGACAAGCGTGACGCCACGCACGAAATGCGGATCGGCCAGCGAGGGCATGGCGATCAGGAAGTGGTCGGCCAAGTATTGCGGGGCGTCCATGGCCGGCATTGTAACGTCCCGCCGACGGCCCGGGCGCGCTAACATCGCCCAGCCCTTGCCACGGAGTTCCTCGATGCGCGTCCGCCTGCTTCCCGCTGTCCTGTCCTGCCTGCTCGCCGGTTCACTGGCCGGCTGCCAACGCGATGGCGCGACTGCGCCGGCTCCTTCCGCCGCCCCCGCGCCGGCCGCTTCCTACGCCGCGCAGCACTTGAAGGATTACGTCAGCGTTCCGCTCACCGCCGACCTGTCCGCCTTCGATGCCCAGGATCGGCAGATGCTCGCCCTGCTCGTGCAGGCGGCCGACGTCATGAACTCGCTGTTCTGGCAGCAAACGGTCGGCGACCGCGATGCCCTGCTCGCCGGGATCACCGATGCCGACACCCGCAAGCTGGTCGAGATGAACTTCAGCGGCTGGGATCGCCTGAACGACGACAAGCCGTTCGTGGACGGCGTCGGTCCGCGCCCGCCGGGCATCACCTTCTATCCGGCCGACATGAGCAAGGAAGAGTTCGAGGCGGCAGCGCTTCCGGACAAGTCCAGCTGGTACACGCTGCTACGCCGCGACAGCGCCGGCAAGCTGATCACCGTGCCCTTCCACGAGGCCTATCGCGCCGACCTGGAGAAGGCGGCTGCGCTGCTCAGGCAGGCTGCACCCCTGAGCAAGGACAAGGCCTTCGCCAACTACCTGCGAATGCGCGCCGATGCGCTGCTTTCCGATGACTTCCAGCCCAGCGACATGGCCTGGATGGACATGAAGTCCAATCCGGTCGATCTCGTGATCGGTCCGATCGAAACCTACGAAGACCAGTTGCTTGGCATCAAGGCCAGCTACGAAGGCGTCGTACTGATCAAGGATCTGGCCTGGAGCGAGCGCCTGGCGCGCTTCGCGAAGTTCCTGCCCGAGTTGCAGCGCGGGCTGCCGGTGCCGGAAAAATACAAGGCGGAGATGCCGGGTACCAATGCCGACCTCAACGCCTACAATGCCGTGTTCTACGCCGGCAACGCCAACATGGGCGCCAAGACCATCGCGATCAACCTGCCCAACGACGAGCAGGTGACACTGGAGAAAGGCAGCCGCCGCCTGCAGCTGGAAAACGTCATGAAGGCCAAGTTCGACAACATCCTGTTGCCGATCGCCAAGCTGCTGATTGCCGAGGACCAAGTCAAGCACGTAACTTTTGATGCGTTCTTCGAAGACACCATGTTTCACGAAGTCGCGCACGGGCTTGGCATCAAGAACACACTCGATGGAAAGGGCACCGTCACCCAGGCGCTGAAGGAATATGCCAGCAGCTTCGAGGAGGGCAAGGCGGACGTGCTCGGCCTGTACCTGATCACCGCGCTCAGCGAGAAGGGTGAGTTGGACAAGGACAAGCTGCTGGACAGCTACGTCACCTTCCTGGCCGGAATCATGCGCTCGGTGCGCTTTGGCGCCGCCGACTCGCATGGCAAGGCGAACATGGTCCGCTTCCACTTCTTCGAAAAACAGGGCGCGTTCACCCGCGACCCGGCGACCGGTCGATATCGGGTCGAGTTCGGCAAGATGCAGGCGGCGATGAACGCGCTGTCGACCAAGCTGCTGACTGTCCAGGGTGATGGCGATTACGCCACCGCCAAGGAAATGACTGACACGATGGGTGTGATCAGCCCGGAACTGGCGGCCGACCTGAAGCGCCTGGGCGACGCCAATATCCCGATCGATGTGACTTTCGAACAGGGCCTGGGCGTACTCGGACTGGAAGCACCCGCCGCAACCGCCGCACCAGCTGCACCAGCGGCACCAGCGGCACCGGCCTCGCCGCAGTAACCGCCAGACTGCCAGCGCTGCCGTTTGGCGGCGCTGGCTGTAAAGCGGCGGTCAGTGTGGCGCGGGCGCGCGCTGGTTCCAATCAACGATGCGACCAAGCGAGCAAAGCGACGCGTTGCCATCGCGACTTCCGCAGGCGGAGGGCGACTGGTAGGCCGACCGAGCGCGAAGTGCGAATCGGCCACTGGGCGGCCTCCGTTCGCGATGCAATCTACGGGTGCCGCTCTGACCTAATAACCGGCGTTGCTTCGGGCGGGGGGGGGGGGGGTTTAAATATTTAAAAACAGATAAAAGGGGGCCGCCAAAAAAAGGTAACAAAACCCCCCCAAAAACGCCCCAGAATCATTTGGTTTTAT
>JANPDF010000159.1:0-20478 GCA_031431355.1 Gammaproteobacteria bacterium | reverse complement strand
CGCCTGAAAAAGCAAAAACCCCCAGAGGTTCGGGGGTTTAGGGTTGCATGGCGGAGAGGGTGGGATTCGAACCCACGGTCGGCTTACACCGACGTCTGATTTCGAGTCAGGTACATTCGACCACTCTGCCACCTCTCCGGTCCGGTCGGGGCAAGACGCTGCCCTGCGGGACGCGAATTATAAGGGGCAGGACCCGGTTCTGCCAGCGCCCTGTTACGGGCCAGCCGCGGCGCCGCCCTTGGGCAGGAAGAAGTACTCCCCGCTCTCATGCCCGGCGAACTTGATCGCCGCGTACTGCGGCGACTGCGGCAGCGGCGACTTCACCGAGGTGAGCGCCACGGAGGTAGCAACTGAGCGGTACAGACGCTGCGCCTCGAGCAGCCGCTTGTTGTCCTGCAACGCATTGAGGAAGGCGCGGGCGAAATAGCTGTGGTTGCCGGCGCCCACGTCCGGGACTGGCTGCAGGCCACCCGAGGTCAACGCGGTCCGCGAGCGACCATTGGCCATGGTCTTGACCCAGGTCGCCCACTTGTCTGCGGGCATCGAGGCGGCGTCGAAACTCGGCGCCGAGCCACGGGTCATGGTGCCCGAGTAGCAGGAATCAACGACCGTGAGCACGTGCTTGGCGGGCATGGTGTTGAGGATGTCGCTCACCATGGCGTTGGATATCCAGGTCTTGTTGTTACCGGCGGCGCCGTCGGCGGGTATCCAGTAGCCCTTGCCAGCGGAATCGATTTCGCCATGGCCTGCGTAGTAAATCAGCAGGTTGTCCTGGGCGCCGAGCTGCTTGCGCATATCGTCCAGCGCCGTGAGCATTTCAAGCCGTCCGGCATTCAACAGCAAGGTGGTCTGGTAGCCATAGCGGCTGCGCAGCAGGTTGGCCACGGCAGTTGCATCGCTGGCCGCACTCTTGAGCGCGGCATAGTTGCTGTCCCGGTACGAGTTGTTGCCAATGACCACTGCGTAGAACTTGCCGAGTTTCAGATCGCTCGGCACGCTGCCCGCCGGAGCCAGCGAAGCCGTACTGCCCGCGTTGCTGCCCGATTGCGGGACCATGGTGAAATCGAGCTGGGCCCGGCCTCCGCGCTTGTCCACGGCGGCCACCTTGACGACGGTGCCGCCAGCGACGACGTCCACATCGGCGCTGAAAGTACCGTTGGCGGCGAGGACCGCGGGCGCGCCGTTGACGGTGATCTGGGCAACCGCGGAAGGATTGCTGACGCGGCCGACCAGTTTGCGCTTGCCCGGTGAACGAACGACTGCCGTGCTGCGGCCGCGGGTGGCGACGAAGATCGGGTCCAGGATCGACAGCGATCCGGGCGAACCGGCAAGCACCGGGCCGCCGGCAGTGGAGCGCTGCTCCATGGAGGCGATCTGCGTGCGCTGCACGGTAATCTGCTGCTCCTGGGCGAGTAGCTGGTTCTCCAGCAAACGGGTCAGCCCCGAGTCCTGAGACTGCTTGGCCGAGGCGAGCTTTTGCTGGGTCTCTAGCAATTGACCCTGCGAGGCCTGCAACGCGCGCCGGCGCTCTGCGAGCTGTTGCTGCAACTCCTTGACCTGCTCGCGCAATTCCGCGGAATCGGCCTGCGCTGTCTGCACCTGGGTCTGCAGGCCGGTGATGGTCGCGTCCTTGGCCTTGAACTGGACCTCGACTTCCGATGCATACAGCAATTCGTCGGTGATGCCGGACGCTTCGCGATACAAGTTCAGCGCCATCGCGGTGTCCTGCGGAACGCCCAGGCCTTGCTCGTAGAGGAAGCCGAGGTTGATCTTCGCGCGTGCATAGCCCTGGTCGGCAGCCTTCTTGAACCACTGCGCCGCCATGCCGTGGTCGGGTTCGGTGCCCAGGCCCTTGGAATAGACCTCGCCAACATTGTTCTGTGCCTCGGCGCTGCCAGCCATGGCCTGGTCCAGCCAGACCTTCAACGCAGTCTGGTAGTTGGCGCGGTCGTAGGAAACGTATTCGCCGCCACGGATCTGGCAATCGGACTGGGTGGTGCGGATCGGGCGCCGGGCGCTGAGGAACGTCGCCTGCCGGCCGAGCGATCGGATCTGCCCTGGCAGCAGGCAGTCGACGATCATCATGTCCTCTGCGTTGCGCACCGAGGCTGCCCGTGGCGCTTGCACCGGCAGCCCGGCGCCGACGACTACCGCCGCGGCGGCGCAGAAAACGGAAAAACGGGAAAGGAACGGACAAGCTTTCATTGCGGCCATTTCACACGACTCCCTTATCGTTGTCCCGGCAGGTGCCTACTTCTTGTAACGGCGCGACTACCGCTATACTCGGTTCGGGATTTATAACCGCATTTCAGGGGAAAAGCGATGGCCGTCCCTAGCAGCCCGACCGTTGGCGCAATTGTCATTCGCGCACGGACCGTGATGACCCGGATTTCAATCTTGCTTTTCTCGATCGCCGCAACGATGTGGAGCAGTTCGTCGGTCGCCGCCCTTTACACGATCTCGCCGGTGATTCCCGCGAGCGGATCGGTAACGATTCCGCAGGACTCATCGACCACCTTGAAGATCTTCTACGGGTCGGGCGGGTTTCCGGTCGGCGACGGAACGCAGATCGACTGGGAAGTAACCAGCGAGCCGAACTCCGGGGACGGCACCTTCACCGGTGAAACCAGCGGACCCCCTTCCTTCGTAAGCACCGACACCACCGACGGCTACGCCGAGGTCACCTTCAACGTCACCGAACCAGGCACCTATACCGTGCGGGCGGGCTACTGCCCGGAGGGATGCTTCGAGCAGTACCCGTTCACAATCACCGTTGAGCCAGTAATACCCGGCGGCGCCGACCTGTCGATCAGCAAGTCCGGCCAGCCCCAGCCCGTGTCGGCCGGAGGCAGGTTGAAATACCTGATCAGCGTGGCCAATCACGGTCCCGACTCGGCGCGTTCAGTCACCATGACTGACACGCTACCGGCGCAGGTAACCTTTGCCTCGCTCGCGGCACCCCCAAACTGGTCATGCACGACGCCCGCCGTCGGCTCCGGGGGCACCGTCACCTGCAGCAAGGGCAGCATGGGGCCGCGCGAGTCCATTGATTTCCGAGTTGCGGTGGATGTCCTGCCGTCGGTGCCTGACGGGTCGACCATCACCAATGCGGCGAGCGTGTCTTCGGGCTCGGACGATCCGAACGCAGGCAACGACATCGCCACTGCGACCAACAGCGTAACCGGCTCAGCCACGCCTGGCCTGGCGAAAGGCAGCGGCGACGGACAATCCGTGCCAGTGAACACGCCATTCCCGGATCCACTCACGGTGATCGCGGGCGGCGCAAGCACGGACCTGGGCCGCGCTGGCGCTGGCGCGTCCAGCGCTGCATTCGCTGCCAGCGGCGTCACCATCAACTGGTCAGTAATTTCCGGATCGGCGACCCTTTCCGCACCGTCGTCGGTGACCAATGGGTCGGGCGTGGCCAGCATCAATGTCACCGCTGGCCCGATCGCCGGCCCGATCGTGGTGCGGGCGATTCGCGCCGATGACCCCAGCGCCCAGGTCAATTTCAACCTGACGGCGACCGACGACGACTCTTCGCTGGCGGACTTGCCCGGACTAACGCCCACGCAACTGGCACTGGCCAAGGTCCTCGACGAACTTTGCTCTTCGCCGTCCTCGGGAGGCGGCTCCACGTCGTCGGGCCGAACGACGCAAAGCGCGGCCAGCCTTGATGACCTGCAGTCGCGCTGCGAAGACTTGCGAGCCGCGATAGAAAGCGATCCGGACGGCGTCATCGCAGCGCTCGACCAGTTGTTTGGCGACATTGCCCTGGTGCAATCGGAGTCGGCGCTGCTGGCCATGCAATCGCAATTTGAGAACATCAAGGCGCGTATCGCCGCGCTGCGAAGCGGCACCCGCGGAACCAGCTTTGGCGGCTTGGCATTCAACACCTCCAGCGGGCAGCTGCCGGTCGGCGCGATGTTCCAGAGCCTGCTTGACGACGACAAGCCCACAACGGCAGAAGTGGGCACGGACTTCTCGCGATGGGGTTTCTTCGCCGCCGGCACCATCAGCCGCGGCGATGCCGACCAGGGCTCGCTCAGCCCGGGCTACGACTTCGACATCAACGGGCTGACCGTTGGCGCCGACTACCGGATGTCGGACAAGTTGATTTTCGGCGGCACCATGGGCTACACGCGGCAGAGCAACGATCTCACCGCGCGTGAGGGCAACCTCGAGACCCGGGGTTGGAGCGCCTCGGCCTACGCGACCTATTACCGCAGCAATAGCTGGTACAGCGACGCCGTGCTCACCTACGGCAGGAACAGCTACGAGACCGAACGGCACGTCAGTTACACGCTGATCTTCCCGGACGGCAGCACTTCGACCATCAACCAGGTCGGCCGGGCCGACTCGAACGGCGACAGCTTCAGCCTGGCTGCAAGCTTCGGCCGCGACTTCAACAAGGGCGGCTGGGGTTTCGGCCCCTACCTGCGGGCGATCTACACCCGCATGGATTTCGACCCGCTCGTGGAGGAGTTCAACAGCTCAAGCCCGGGCAACGGCTTGGCTCTGGTCATGGACACGCGCAGCGTGACCTCGCTCAGCAGCACGCTGGGCGGCAAGCTGACCTATGCGCACAGCGCTAGCTGGGGCGTGCTGATGCCCCACTTGCAGTTGGAGTGGCAGCATGAGTTCCGGACCGACCCCTCCGCCGTGGAGGCCCACTTCCTGTTCGACCCGTCGGCGACCCCGTTCACCCTGTCCGGCGATCCGGTCGACGGCGATTTCTTCCGGCTGGGCCTTGGAATGTCGTTCGTTCTGACCCATGGCCGGTCCGGCTTCTTCTACTACGAACGCCTTATCAGCCGCGAGCGCTTTTCCCAAAATAGCCTCGCCTTTGGCTTACGGCTGGAATTTTGAGATGATCAGTCCGCTCCCCGGCTCCCTTCGAAGACAATGACAGGCGTTGCAAATGATTGAATTCGGAAACTCGAGCCACGTCGGCCTGCGCCGGGAGTTGAACGAGGACACCTATTATTCCGACGCGGAACTCGGCCTGTGGCTGGTTGCCGACGGAATGGGTGGCCACGAGTTCGGCGAAGTGGCCAGCGCGCTCGCGCGCGATGCGGTGGTGCGCGAGATCCGCGCCGGCCGCAGCCTTAGCGAGGCTATCCGCAGCGCGGACGAAGACATTATCCGCCAGTCCAAGCGGCGCGCCGATAGCCTGCCCATGGGCACCACGATGGTTGCCTTGCGGGTCAACGACCACCGCTTCGAACTGGGATGGGTCGGTGACAGTCGCGCCTACCTGTGGAACGGCCAATTGCGCCAGCTGTCGTCAGACCACAGCTACGTGCAGGAACTGATCGACCAGGGCGCAATTACTGCAGAGCAGGCACGAAGCCACCCACACCGAAATGTCGTCACCCAGGCGCTCGGAGTCACCGATCCGGAATCGCTCAAGGTGGAAACCATCTCGGGAGAGCTGCGTCCCGGGTTCCAGATCCTGCTCTGCAGCGACGGGCTGACCGAAGAAGTCGACGACAGCCAGATCGCGGCGCTGCTCGCGCAGACCGACCTGTCGGCGCAGGAATGCGTGGACCACCTGGTGTCCACCGCGCTCGATGGCGGCGGTTCCGACAACGTTACCGTGGTGCTGCTCCGCCGCGTCTAACGCTAGTTTTTCGGCAACACCGGTATGTCCGCCGTCTCGCCACGCTCGCCCTGTTCGGCCGCGACATGGAGCTGGAGCAGGATTGGGTCGGCGGGATCGATCCGCATTCCGGCCCGTGCGATGAAACCGCATCCCACCCATTGGCTCTTCGTGCAAGCCTCGTGCGACTTGCTTCGATAGTACGAGAGCAGCGCGCCGATGCCTTGCCTGGCCCGGGCATTGTCCGGCTGGGCGGCAAGGACGCGCTGGAACAGATAGTTCGCGCTGTCATCCTCCGGATCGAGCAGGAAACGGCCGGCGTCTTTATCATCGCTGGTGCCGATCGACAGGTATTTCTCGGCCTGGGTCAGCGCCGTCTCGATCTCCTCGGTTGCCATCGGCGGCGCTGTGGCCGGAAAACTGGTGCTCAGGGGCGCCCCGGAGGTATCGGTTGCCGGCGCGTCGAATTGTGCGGTCGCGGGTTGGCCGCCATCGCCAGAGGTCGCCGCCGGCTGCGCCGACTCGCCGTCCGGCCAGAGTAGCCATCCGCCGACGGCCAGGGCCAGCACGCCGCCGACTGCGGCTGGAATCAGCCAGGCCCTGCCCTCCTTCTGCTTGGACAAGCTGACGCGGGTGCGCTGCTGGGTGGCTGCCGAGCCTGAGAGACGCTGTCCACTGCCTGCCTTGCGAACTGCCGACTGATGGAGGCTGGTAGCCTCCGGGGCAGTGGCAACCAGTTTCTGGATGGCATCCACGGTCGCCGCGCCGGTATTGAAGCGCTCGCCCGCCTGTTTGGCCATCAAGCCTTCGATCAGCGGCTGCAACCACGCGTACTGCTCCGGCAGCACCGGAACCGGGTGGGTCACGTGCATCAACGCCACCGTGAACGGATCCCCGGCCTGGTACGGCGCATGGCCGGCCAGCATTTCGAATAGCACGGTGCCGAGGCTGTACAGGTCCGAGCGCCCGTCGACGGGCTCGCCGCGCGCCTGCTCCGGGCTCATGTAATCGGGCGTGCCGATTGACGCGCCAGCGACCGTCGAACTGTTGCTTCCGTCCATCGCCTTGGCGATGCCGAAATCGGCGAGCACGACGCGGCCATCATTGCGGAACAAGACATTGGCTGGCTTCACGTCGCGGTGCACGAAGCCTTTCTGGTGCGCAAAATCGAGGCCGTGCGCGATGTCGGTGGTGATGTCGAGGATCTCGGCGACGGTCAGTTCACCTTCCGCCAGCCGTTCCTTCAGCGTGCCGCCGCTGATGTACTCGGCGGCAAGGTAATAAACGCCGTTATGACTGCCGATGTCGTAGACAGTGACCAGGTTCGGGTGCTGCAGCTTGGCGGTGATCTTGCCCTCGATCAGGAAGCGACTGGCGAACTCTGCGTTCGCCGCGAGCATGGGCGACATCACCTTCAAAGCGACTTCGCGCTCGAGGGATTTCTGCACGGCCAGGAACACCGAGGCCATGCCGCCTTCGCCGATCGGCTTGAGTATCGTGTAGCCGGGGATGTTGATGTCCACGGCGGTCAGCAAAACGGTTGCGTTCAATCTGGCCTCGCCTCGACGTTGGTTACCGCGACCTTCACTGCCCTTCCCGCAATACCGAGCCGGCGGATTCGACAGCCGGCCAGCGCAACTTGCCGCCCGACTTCCTGGCGATCTGATCCAGCCTCGCAAGGTGGGCCAGTTCTTCCTCGGCCGACGCGAGCAGCACGCGACGGGTGGCGTTGGCGGGCACGCCCAGCGTAACACCGCCAACGACGGGCTCCGGAACAACGCCGGCAAGACTCAGGCCAAGGTCGCCCTGGCCGGCGGTGATCGACAGGTACACTTCGGCCAACAGTTCGGCGTCGAGCAGGGCCCCATGCAGCTTGCGATGGGCGTTGTCGACGCCGAGCCGGCGGCACAAGGCGTCCAGCGAATTGCGCTGGCCAGGAAACCGTTCTCGGGCCAGGGCAAGCGTGTCCAGCACGCTGGCATGGCTGCCGATCCTGCCGTAGTTCTCCCCGAGCAAGCCAAGTTCGTAGTCGAGGAAACCGACGTCGAAGTCGGCGTTGTGGATGATCAATTCGGCGCCGGAAATGAACTCAATGAACTCATGGACAACCTGCGCAAACAAAGGCTTGTCGGACAGGAACTCCCGCGTGAGACCGGTGACCTCCTGGGCTCCGGGCTCCATCTCGCGGCCGGGGTTGAGGTAGCGCTGGAACCGGCGACCGGTGGGGCGGCGCTCCATCAGCTCGATGCAGCCGATTTCGACGACGCGATTGCCTCGTTCCCAGGACAGCCCGGTGGTCTCGGTATCCAGCACTACTTGCCGCATCAGGCCCTCATCCTTTCCCGGATTTTCTCTGCCGCCAAGCGCGCCAGCTTGTCCACCCGTTCATTGTCGGGGTCTCCATCGTGGCCGCGTACCCATCGCCAATCGACCTGGTGCCGGGTCGACGCGGCCAGCAGGCGCTCCCAAAGGTCGCGATTCTTCACCGGCTCTCCCGAGGCGGTCTTCCATCCCCGTCGAATCCACGCGGGAAGCCATTCGCCAAAACCCTTCTGCACATACTGGGAGTCGGTATGCAGGGTGACCTTGCACGGCGTGCTCAATGCCTCGAGCGCGGCGATCGCACCCATCAATTCCATCCGGTTGTTGGTGGTGTCCTTTTCGCCCCCGGCCAATTCACGCTCCGTTGCGCCGTAGCGCAACAGGGCTCCCCAGCCGCCCGGTCCGGGATTGCCGAGACAGGCGCCATCGGTATTGATCACTACGTGTTTCATCTCGTGTCGGCTCAACCGGCGCTCATCCCGGGGCGCAGACTGACGGCGGACGGAACTTTACGCAAGGGTGTCAGGGCCGCCTCGCGTCGCCGCAGGACGGTCAAGGTGGCTGCCCTGAAGCTGTCCAGCCAGCCGGACCCGAGCTCCGCGACATTGCCCTCGTCTTTCGGCCAGAACGGTCCGAAGCAGTGCCGCCGCACTACTTCCAGGCCAACATCCGAGGCCAGCCTGTCCAGTTTTGGCGCGCCTAGCGCTACCGGTGGCTTCAACCAGCGGAACTGCGCCGGGCTCCAGGGATTGGCCGCGATCACCAGCACGAACCCTTCCGGCTTGAGCACCCGGGCAAACTCCGCGAGCATGGGCGCCGACTCGCCCGAGGCCTCCAGGACGAACAGGGAATAGACCAGGGACAGGCTCCCCGAACTGATCGGAAGCTCACCTCCAAGACAGGAAAACGTGCCTGATAGTCGGCTCCCGTCAGACCAGAGGCTGATGATGGAACCCAGCATGTTTCCCGACAGTTCAGCGGGAATAGACTCAGAAGGGCGCAGGTACAGCCCTGCCTGGCCGAACACTCGGGTCACTTCGGGTAGCGCCGCCCGCTGGACATCCTCCACCAGTTGCCGCCCCGGCCCGCTCGACAGCCATGCTGGTACCCGGCGGTCGGGTTGACTAGGGCGGTATGGGGAGGGCATGGTCGGGATTCTGCGGCAATCCGCCAGTCAGGTCATCCACTGAATGCTTTCATTGCGTCCCCTGCCCGCCTTCCAGGACAACTACATTTGGACGCTCGCGGACGCCGCGGGCCGCGCGCTCATCGTTGACCCGGGCCAGTCCGGACCGGTCCTGGCGGCCGCCGCCGAAGGACTGACGCCGGTCGCCATTCTGTTGACCCACCACCACGACGACCACATCGGCGGCGCCGCCGAGCTGGTCGAGCGATTCAAGATCCCCTGCTACGCGCCCGCCGATGAGCGCATCCGGAGCTCGACCCACACTGTCGCCGATGGCGAACGCATACGGATCGATGCCCTGAACCTCGAATTCGACGTCCTGGCAATCCCGGGGCATACCCGCAGCCATATAGCGTTCCACGGCCATGGCTTCCTGTTTTGCGGGGATACCCTGTTCAGCCTTGGCTGCGGGCGAATGTTCGAAGGAACGCCTGCCCAGATGCTTGCCTCGCTGGACCGGCTTGCGGCGCTGCCCGCCGATACGCTGGTCTGCTGCGGGCACGAGTACACCCAATCGAACGGTCGATTCGCCGTTGCCGCCGAAGCCATCAACGAGGCCAGGGACGAACGCCTGGCGGAAGTGACTTCCTTGCGTGAGCGCGGACTGCCAACCCTGCCCAGCCAACTCGGCAACGAGAAAGCCTGCAACCCGTTCCTGCGAATCGACCAACCCGGCGTTCGCGCCGCGCTCCGCCAGCAAGGCCTTGACGGTGCCGATCGAGTGAGCGCCTTTGCTTCGCTCCGCGCCTGGAAGGACGGGTTCGTCGCATGAATAAGCGACTGGTGCTATTGCCTGTGCTCGTCGCCGTGGCGCTGGCATCCGGATGCCAACAGGCAGTGCGACCGACCCTGGATCCGCCGCCAGATCCGGGCTCGCAAGCGTCGAGTGCGGCCCCGGCAGTCGGCCCGCCCGACACTGCAGTCGACGCAACGTCAGGCGCGGTCGGGCCGACGACAGAAACCATCACGGCCAATGCCGATGACGTCGCGGCGCCAGCCGAAATCGTCTCCAGCGGCGAGGTGGTGTTTACCCGAATCAGGGAGCGACTTAGTCCCAAGTCATGCGCGGCAGGCAGTAACAGCGAGCGCTGGCGCCAGCGCTACACATCCAATCCCAAGGCTTTCGCCAACCATCTCGAGGGCATTCTTCCGCTGCTGGATTTCGTCAGCGCGGAAGTTGAGCGCTCGGGCCTGCCGGGCGAGTTCGTGTTTATTCCGCTGGTTGAAAGCTGGTATCAGCCGGCGGCCATCGGGCCCGGCGGTCCGGCGGGCATGTGGCAAATGATCGCGACGACCGCTCGCAATCACGGCATCCATATCCAGCATGGCTACGACGGGCGGCTATCGCCGGTCGAGTCCACCCGCGCCGCCCTGTCCTACCTGAAAACCCTGCAGGGCATGTTTGGCGACTGGCAGGCAACCGTCATGGCCTACAACGCCGGCGAGGGCAGGATGATGCGCGCCTTCAAACGCTCGGAAAACCGAACTGTGTCGGCATCGCACCGGCAGCCCCATGGCCTGTCCAACATCACCTACGACTACGTCGCGAAGCTACAGGCGCTGTCCTGCCTGGTTTCGGAACCGAGCCGCGAAAACCTGAAGCTGCCGATGTCTGCGCGGTTCGTCCCGCTTTCAGCCGTGTCAATCGACGCCCGGTTCAAGACGCTGGAGCAGTTTGCCGCCAGCCACGGCACCGATGCGGCCCAGCTACGGAAGCTCAATCCCGGATTCAAGTCGGGGCGCGTGGCGAACGGCGTGCCGCGACTGGCTCTGACTCCACCCCGCTCGCTGACGGCCGTCGGCAGTAATGTGCTGGCCGCGGCTGCGGCGACGGAAGGCGAGCCAGCAGACGACGGCGCCAAGCCGCCGCGCGCATCCGCTGCAACACATCGCGTGCGCAGCGGCGAATCCTTGTGGTCGATCGCCAGGCTATACAAGGTGAGCATTGACCAGTTGAGGCATGCGAACCGGCTTCGTGGCGGATCTGTCGTCCACCCCGGGCAGATGCTCAAGCTGACGCCCTGAGGGCGAAGCGTTCCATGCTTGGCGGTATGGCACGGTCGAGTTCAAACTAGCGACCTGCGAACGATCGCAACAACGGAGAAAGCACGATGGGATTCCTGACCGGCAAGCGCGCGCTGATCGTCGGCATCGCGAGCCAGCGATCCATAGCCACCGGTATCGCCGAGGCGATGAGCCGTGAAGGGGCCGAGTTGGCCTTCACCTACCAGAACGAAAAGCTCAAGTCGCGCGTTGAAGACGCCGCCGCGGAGTACGGCGCCAAGATCGTGCTGCCCTGCGACGTTTCCGAGGATGCGCAGATCGACGCGGTATTCGCCGAACTGGGCAAGCACTGGGATGGCCTGGACATCCTCGTCCACTCGGTCGGCTTCGCGCCGCGCGAGGCGCTCGACGGCGAGTTCCTCGAGGGCCTGACCCGCGAGAGCTTCCGCATCGCCCACGACATCTCCAGCTACAGCCTGGCGGCGCTCGCGAAAGCGGCCCGACCGATGATGAAGGGACGCAATGGCAGCGTGCTCACGCTCAGCTACCTGGGCGCGGAGCGTGCGCTGGCCAATTACAACGTCATGGGCCTGGCAAAGGCGAGTCTGGAGGCCAACGTGCGCTACCTTGCTCTGAACCTCGGCCCGGAAGGCACCCGCGTCAACGCGATCTCCGCGGGTCCGATCAAGACACTGGCAGCCGCGGGCATCGCCAATTTCCGCAAGATGCTGACGCACGTCGAGCAGTACGCGCCGCTGCGTCGCAGCGTGACGATCGAGGACGTCGGCAACGTCGCGGCTTTCCTGTGCTCCAATCTTGCCGCCGGCGTGACCGGCGAGATCACTTATGTGGACGCCGGCTACAACGTGCTCGGCATGACCGGCATCGAGGGCGTCTGACCCTTACAGGCGGTCCTCGGCGACCTTCACCGAGTACTGCTTGCGGAGTCCCTGGATAAACGCGCGCGCATCGACCGCACCGCGCGCCTTCGCCAGCTGTTCCTTCAAGCTGGCGCGGGCCGCCGAATCGAGCTGACTCAAATCGCCCTCGGTCACCGCAGTGATGGTCACCAGGGCATAGCGATCAGCTGCCAGCTTGGCCAGGACGATGTCGCTCTTGCCGGCCAGTGGGCGTGGCAGGCGGAACGCGGCATCAACGAGTGGCGCAAGTTGCGGAGTTGGGGCCTGCCGGGTAACGGCGGGCACGTTCGACACTGGCCGCCCTACCTCGGTAGCCAGCACGTCGAAGCTTTCTCCCTTCACGGCCCGGGCCAGCAGGGCGTCGGCGCGGGCCTTGCTAGCCTTGACCATGCGATCGGCGAGTACGTCGGCGACTACGCGGTCACGGATGCTCGCCAGCGCCAGCGGCGCCGCCGGCTGGTGGTCGATCACATGCAGGATGACGATGTGGTTGGTTTCAACCTCGACCGGATCGCTGACCTGCCTGTCCAACCGCTGCGCGTCAACGAATGCAGCTTTGCGTACCGGCTCCAGCGCGGCCACGCCGTCGCCGGCGGTGCGTGAGAACAGGGCCGTGCGCTGCATCGGCAACTTCAGTTCCTGGGCCGCGGGTGCCAGCGAACTCGGGTCGGCGTAGATCTTGTCGACTAGCTTGCCGGAAATATCGTTGTAGACGCGCTCGCGCTCGGATTCCAGGTATTCAGCTTCCAGTTCGGCACGCACTTCCTCGAATGTCTTGCCACTTCCCGGAATGAGTTCGCGGTAGAACAGCACGTGCCAACCATCGGGCAGGCGCACCGGATCGCTCACCTGGCCAGGCTGCATGGCGAAGAAAGCCTTGTCGAAGGCATCGCCGAGGGCGCCCTTCTCCACCGGGCCGAGGTCGCCGCCCGAATCCTTGGAGCCGATGTCGTCGGAAGTCGTTCTCGCAAGCGCCGCGAAGTCCGCGCCAGGCAGTCGCGCCTTGGCGGCGATGTCTCTGGCCTTCGCCAACGCCGTCGCTTCCTGCGCGGGAGCTGCCTTTTCCGGGACGCTGACCACGATGTGCGAAGCCATGCGCTGCTCCGCGCTGCCGTACCTGGTCTTCACCGACTCGTAGCGCTTGCGCAGCGATTCTTCATCGGCGACGGTGTCCACTGCCATCGCCCCTGCACTCAATTCGACGTATTCCACCGCAACCATTTCCGGGCTGCGGTACTGGCTCGCGTGCGCGACGTACCAGGCTTTCAATTCCGCATCGGTGGGCGGCACCAGGTTCGGTTCCGGCGGTGGAATTTCAAGGAAGCGAACGTCACGGGTCTGCCGGCTCAGCCGGAGGTAGGACTCGAGCTCATCGTCGCCGGCGAAACCCGATGCGGCGAGTTGGTTCGGGATCAGCTGCTGCGTGAGATCGGCCTTGACCAGGTCCTGGAACTGCGTCGGCGTCAGGTTCTGGCTCTTCAGCGCAAGCTGGTATTGGTTGGCGTCGAAGCGGCCCGCCACCTTGAACGCATCGATCCGGAGAATCTCTTTCTGCACAGCGGCCTTGGGCAGCACGACGCCGTCGCGTTCAGCGACCAGCGCGAGCAGGTTTTCATCAATCAGCTGCTCCAGGATCAGGCGCTTGTTGGCAACGCTTTCGAAGGCAACCGCGTCGAAATCCTTGCCCTTCGCCTGCCGTTCCTGCTGCCTGGCCTGGTCGAAGCGCCTGCGAAAGTCGCTCTGGTCGATCTCGCGGACCTGCTTGCCGAAATTCATGAATTTGGCCGGGCCTTCGATCTTCGCGACGTATGTCTCCACCTTGGTGGTCAGGTAGGACTCCACGCCGAAGAAGGCCATAGTGATGATCACCAGGCCGAGCACGATGCTGGCAATCCAGCCGGAGGTCTTGTCGCGAATGCTCTGGAGCATATTTCCTATCGCCTCTATCGGGTCGCCACCGGGCGAACCCTGGAAAAAAACAAGGGCGCCGGTTAGGCGCCCTCGGGGGTGTGGCGGAGTGGACGGGACTCGAACCCGCGACCCTCGGCGTGACAGGCCGATATTCTAACCAACTGAACTACCACTCCACGAAACATTTGCTTTGGGCTTTTACCGGAGCTTGGTGGGTGCTGAGGGTTTCGAACCCCCGACCCTCTCCGTGTAAGGGAGACGCTCTACCGCTGAGCTAAGCACCCAAACGAGGCGATCAGTTTACTGCATCCTTCAGGGCTTTGCCAGCCTTGAATGCCGGATTTTTCGACGCTTTGATCTTGATCGTGGCACCGGTCTGCGGATTGCGGCCCTGGCGGGCGGCGCGCTTGCGCACCGAGAAGGTACCGAAGCCTACCAGCGTGATTGTGTCGCCCTTTTTCAGGGCCTTCTTGATGACTTCGATCATCGCATCAACGGCGCGAGCGCCATCGGCCTTGGACAGTTCGGCAGCGTCAGCGACGGCGCCAATGAAATCGCCTTTGTTCATTAGTGACTCCCTAAGCGGGAATTTCCCGCGGTTCGTATTGCGAACTGGTTCCGACGATCGCCGGCAGTCCGATCCCCTGTGCCGAGCGCGCGAGACGCGCAATCGGGTTGAGGATTTATACCAGCGGCAGGTACCTCGCGCAAGCCGGAAAGCCATTCATATCGCGGCTTTCCGGGCGATACGCAATTCGCCAATCAATGCGGACGAACCGCTTCTTTCTTGCTCTCGGACGACTCGTCGGCCGCTTCCACCGGCACCGGAACATCGCTGGACTGCGGCGCGATCGGTCGCACCAGAGCGATGTCGAGCACCTGGTCGATCCACTTCACCGGAACGATCTCAAGGCCTTGCGTGACGTTCTTCGGAATATCGGCAAGATCCTTGCGGTTCTCTTCCGGGATGATCACGGTCTTGATGCCACCGCGCAGCGCCGCGAGGAGTTTCTCCTTCAAGCCGCCGATGGGCAGTACCCGGCCGCGCAGGGTGATCTCGCCGGTCATTGCCACGTCCGACCTGATGGCCACGCCGGACAAGATGGAGACCAGCGCGGTCACCATGGCCACGCCGGCGCTCGGCCCGTCCTTGGGCGTGGCGCCCTCGGGAACGTGCACGTGGACATCGAACTTGTTGTGGAAATCCGGATCGAGTCCAAGGCGCTCGCTGCGCGAACGAACCACCGTGTGCGCAGCCTTCACCGACTCCTGCATGACTTCGCCGAGTTGACCGGTCAGGATCAACTGACCCTTGCCAGGCATCACCGATGCTTCGACCTGCAGCAGTTCTCCACCCACTTCGGTCCATGCCAGGCCGGTTACCAGCCCCACTTCATGCTCCGCTTCGGCACGACCGAAGTCGAAACGCCGAACACCGAGGTACTTGTCCAGATTCTTCGAGGTGACCTGCAGCACGGCGGCCGGCTTGCTGCCCTTCTTCACCACGCGAGGTCCGGCCAGTGCGATTTCCTTGACTACCTTTCGGGCAATCTTGGCGATTTCCCGTTCAAGGTTGCGCACGCCTGACTCGCGGGTGTAGTAGCGCACGATATCGCGCAGCGCCGATTCCTGGATCTTCAACTCGACATCCTTCAAGCCATTGGCCTTGAATTGCTTGGCCATCAGGTAGCGCTCGGCGATATTGAGTTTTTCTTCTTCTGTGTAGCCAGGAATCCGGATGACTTCCATGCGGTCGAGCAAGGGGCCGGGAATATTCAGCGAATTGGCCGTCGCCACGAACATGATCTCGGACAGGTCCAGATCCACTTCGAGGTAGTGGTCGTTGAAGCTGTGGTTCTGCTCCGGGTCGAGAACCTCGAGCAGGGCCGACGACGGATCGCCGCGGAAATCCATGCTCATCTTGTCGATTTCATCGAGCATGAACAGCGCGTTCTTGCTCCCGGCCTTGCTCAGGTTCTGGACGATGCGCCCGGGCATGGAACCGATGTAGGTACGCCGGTGACCGCGAATTTCGGCCTCGTCGCGCACGCCGCCGAGCGACATGCGGATGAACTTGCGATTGGTCGCCTTGGCGATGCTTTGCCCTAGCGAGGTCTTGCCCACGCCAGGCGGGCCGACCAGACACAGGATCGCGCCCTTCATCTGCTTGACCCGCGATTGCACTGCCAGGTATTCCAGAATGCGATCCTTGACCTTCTCCAGGCCATAGTGGTCCGCGTCGAGCACGAGTTGGGCCGCCTTGAGGTCCTTGCGTATCTTGGTGCGCTTTTTCCACGGCACGCCAAGCAGCCAGTCTAGGTAGTTGCGCACAACCGTGGCTTCCGCCGACATCGGCGACATCTGCTTGAGCTTGGCCAGCTCCGATTTTGCCTTGGCCTCCACTGCCTTGGGCATTCCGGCACCGGCGATCTTCTTGGCCAGTTCCTCGAGTTCATTGGGGGCCTCGTCGAGGTCGCCAAGTTCCTTCTGGATCGCCTTCATTTGCTCGTTGAGGTAGTACTCGCGCTGGCTGCGCTCCATCTGCGACTTGACCCGCCCGCGAATGCGCTTTTCGATCTGCTGCACGTCGATTTCGCCGTCCACCAGGCCGATCAGGATTTCCAGCCGCTGTCCGACCTCGAGCGTCTCCAGCAGCCGCTGCTTGTCGGCGAGTCGCGCGCCCAGGTGCGCGGCAATCGTATCGGCGACGCGTCCCGGGTCGTCAATCCCTGCCAATGTCGTCAGCAGTTCGGGCGGCAGCTTGCGGTTGGTCTTGACGTATTGCTCGAACAAGCCCATCAGCGAACTCAGCGTCACCGCCATCTCGCGTTCGTCGCGTTCGTGGTTGGACTCCAGGCCGAGCCCGGTCGCGGTGAGCGCGCCATCGTTCTCGCCGAATCCGTCGATCGCCACGCGCGACACGCCTTCCACCAGCACTTTGATCGTGCCGTCGGGCAATTTCAGCAACTGCAGCACGGTGGCCAGGGTGCCAACGGTATAGAGGTCCTCACGGCCAGGATCATCCACGTCGGGACTCTTCTGGGCGATCAGCAGGATCTGCTTGTCTGCGGCCATGGCGATGTCGAGCGCCTTGATCGACCGGTCCCTGCCGACGAACAGCGGGATGACCATGTGCGGATAGACGACCACGTCGCGCAAGGGCAGGACGGGCAGATCGATTCGTAGCGAAGTTTTGGTTTCCATGATTTCTCCAATGGGCACGAACCTGCCCACTTACAAGCACCATACGACACTTGGCCGGGTCGCTCCCGGCATCCTGCCTCCCGCGACACTATTACATCCCTGTACGTCGAAAATGAAAACGGGCCGGTTACCCGGCCCGTGTTGCAGTTCAGCTGCCGGGAGGATTATTCCCCGGAGGCGGCCCGAGGCGCGGCCACCGGTGTATTGGTGTAGATAAGGTACGGTTCAGTCTGGTGGTTGATGACCGACTCGTCGACCACGACCTTGCTTACGTTTTCCAGCGACGGCAGGTCGTACATCGTATCGAGCAGGACCGATTCCATGATCGTGCGCAAGCCGCGGGCGCCGGTCTTGCGCTTGAGCGCTTTCCGGGCGATCGCCAGCAATGCATCGTGGCGCACCTCGAGCTCGACGCCTTCCATGTCGAAAAGCTTCTTGAATTGCTTGGTGATGGCGTTCTTTGGCTCGGTGAGGATCCGCACCAGGGCGTCCTCATTCAGTTCCTCGAGCGCGGCAACTACCGGCAGGCGGCCGACGAATTCGGGAATCAGGCCAAACTTGATCAGGTCCTCGGGCTCGACATCGAACAGGAGCTTGCTGACATCCGCCTTTCGCTCGCTGCTCTTCACCATTGCGCCGAAGCCGATGCCGCCGGCGTCGGTGCTGCGCGCCTGGACAATCTTGTCCAAGCCGGCAAAGGCTCCGCCGCAAATGAACAACATGTTCTTGGTGTCAACTTGCAGGAACTCCTGCTGCGGATGCTTGCGGCCGCCCTGCGGCGGCACCGAGGCGACCGTGCCCTCGATCAGCTTGAGCAGGGCCTGCTGCACGCCCTCGCCGGAGACATCGCGGGTGATTGACGGGTTCTCCGACTTGCGCGAAATCTTGTCGATCTCGTCAATGTAGACGATTCCGCTCTGCGCCTTCTCGACGTCGTAATCGCATTTCTGCAACAGCTTCTGGATGATGTTCTCGACGTCTTCACCAACGTAGCCGGCCTCGGTGAGCGTCGTGGCGTCGGCGATGGTGAATGGCACGTTGAGCATGCGCGCCAGCGTCTCGGCCAGCAGCGTCTTGCCCGAACCGGTCGGACCGATCAGCAGGATGTTCGACTTCGACAGTTCGATGTCGTCGTTCTTCAGGCGCGACTCGATCCGCTTGTAGTGATTGTAGACGGCCACCGACAAGGTCTTCTTCGCCCGCGGCTGCCCGATCACGTACTGGTCCAGGACCTCGAGGATTTCCCGCGGCTTGGGCAGGTGGCTGCGCGCGGCGTGGGCCTTTTCCTCGAGCTCTTCGCGGATGATGTCGTTGCACAGCTCGACGCATTCATCGCAGATGAAGACACTCGGTCCGGCGATGAGTTTGCGTACTTCGTGCTGGCTCTTGCCGCAGAAGGAGCAGTAAAGAATCTTGCTGCTGTCGCCGGAACGGCTGAGACGGTCGTCAGTCATGCGTCATAGCCCTGCCCTGGGGGCGAGAATCGGGTTCGAAATGAGGATAGCACAGGCTGCCGTAGCGCCCGGGGAGGCCTGGGAAGGCCGGCCCGGGGAACGGTCAGGTAAGGCAGGCGGGGAATCAACCTGGTTGGACGCTGTCGTCCTGGCGACGATCGAGCACGGCATCGACCACGCCATACGCCTTGGCTTCCTCGGCGTTCATGAAATAGTCGCGCTCCACGTCCAGGGCGATCTTCTCGATCGGCTGCCCGGTGTTGGCGGCCAGCTCCTGGTTCAGCCTCTCCCGGAGGTACAGGATTTCCTTGGCCTGGATCGCGATGTCGCTCGCCTGGCCCTGGGTGCCGCCCGACGGCTGGTGGATCATCACCCGTGAGTTGGGAAGGATGTAACGCTTGCCCTTGGCGCCCGCAGCGAGCAGGAACGAGCCCATGCTGGCCGCCTGGCCGACGCAGATGGTGCTCACGTCCGGCTTGATGAAGCGCATGGTGTCGTAGATGGCCAGTCCCGCCGTGACGATGCCACCTGGGGAATTGATGTAGAGGCTGATGTCCTTCTCGGGATTGTCGGCCTCCAGGAACAGGAGCTGGGCCACGATCACGTTGGCCACGTAGTCATCGACGCCGCCGACCAGGAAGATCACGCGCTCCTTCAACAGGCGGGAGTAGATGTCGAACGCACGCTCGCCCCGGCTGGTCTGCTCGACCACCATCGGAACCAGATTCAAGCCCTTCACCTGTTCCATGCAACTCTCCGTTGTTGGCTGCGAGCGGCGCTCAGGCAACTGGGCGCATCACGTCAGCAAAGCTCAAGTTCTGCTCGCTGGCGTTGGCTCGCTCGGCGATCCAGTCGATCACCTGCTCTTCCATCACCCGATTCTGCAGGCTACGCATGAGATTGGGGTCGTTCCGGTAGAGTTCAATGACCTGGTTCGGATCTTCATACGTCGAGGCGATCAACTGCATCGTTTCGCGAACCCGCGCCGGATCCAGCGCCAGGTCGTTCTGGCGGGCAATCTCGCCGACCAGGAGACCGGCGGCGACGCGGTTGCGCGCAGCACCCATGTAGGGGTCGAGCGAAGGATTCAGGTTGGTCTGGCCCTGCTGGCGAGCATTCTCGGCGGCTGAGCGGGCGAGCTGGCTGGCTTCAAGTTCCACCAGACGCGGCGGCAACTCAACGCGGCCGTAGGTCGTCACCAGGCGCTGGGCGACTTCGGCACGCAGGCGGTTCATCAGCGTGCCCTTGAGCTCGCGCTCGAGGTTTGCACGAACTTCCTTGCGGAACACTTCGAGCTTTCCGCTACGCACGCCGAAGCTCTTGATAAATGCTTCGTCGATTTCGGGCATGAACGACTCGGCGACTTGATCGACGGTGACCGTGACCTTGACCTTCTGCCCGGCCAGGGAAGTCACCCGCCAGTCGGCCGGGAAATCGATCTCCAGTTGGCGCTCATCGCCGGCGGACAGGCCGACCAGGCCAGCTTCCAGGTCGGGAAGCATGGCGTTCGAACCAATGACGGTGGCGCCCTTCTCGGCGCCTTCAGCTGGCAGCCTGATGCTACCGGTGGCCGCGAAGGTCTCCAACCGGACCAGATCGCCGACCTGGGCAGCGCGGGCGACCGGATGCCATTCCTGGCGCTGCTGGCGAAGCGTCTCCAGCATCGCGTCGATGTCGGAATCTTCCACGTTCGACACAACCCGGTCGAACTGCAGGCTGGTGACATCGATCGGACCAAATTCAGGCACGACCTCGAAGGTCGCGGTATAGCGGATCTCGCCGTCCTCGCCCTTCGGCTCGGTCTTGATGTCCGGGTTGCCGGCGGGCTGCACGTGTTCCTGACGCACCGCCTCGTCGAAGCTGGTGCGAATCAAC
>JANPDF010000158.1:0-6903 GCA_031431355.1 Gammaproteobacteria bacterium | reverse complement strand
ATCCGGTTCGCCGCCGCCGGACTTCGCGCCGCGTAAACCTACCCGGGCGACCCTACGTCGCCCACTTCCCCTTCTCCCCCGGAGCAATCCAATGTCGCAACTGAGAATCCGCAAGGTGGCCGTGCTTGGCGCCGGCGTCATGGGCGCGCAGATCGCCGCCCACCTGGTCAATGCCAACGTGGACACCATCCTGTTCGATCTTGCCGCGAAGGAAGGCGACAAGAACGGCATCGTCAACAAGGCGATCGCCAACCTCGGCAAGCTGTCGCCTGCCCCGCTCGCGGCCAAGGATCGGGCGGCAGCGATCACCGCAGCCAATTACGACGAGCACCTGGAGTGGCTGAAAGGCTGCGACCTGATCATCGAGGCAATCGCCGAGCGGCTCGACTGGAAGAAAGACCTGTACGCGAGGATCCTGCCTTTCGTTGCCCCGAACGCGGTGCTTGCGTCGAACACTTCTGGATTGTCAATCAATGCTTTATCGGATGTTCTTGATGAATCACTTCATCACCGGTTCTGCGGCGTGCACTTCTTCAACCCGCCCCGCTACATGCACTTGGCGGAACTGATTCCGTGCGCGAAGACAGACGCGGCGGTGCTGGAAGGACTTGAATCCTTCCTGGTCACCACACTCGGCAAGGGCGTGGTCTACGCCAAGGACACACCCAATTTCATCGGCAACCGGATCGGCGTGTTCTCGATCCTGTCCACCCTGCACCACACCGCGGCCTTCGGCCTGGGCTTCGATGAAGTCGATGCGCTGACCGGTCCGCTGGTCGGCCGTCCCAAGTCGGCGACTTACCGAACCTCTGACGTGGTCGGTCTGGACACCATGGCGCATGTCATCAAGACCATGGCCGACACGCTGCCGGACGATCCGTGGCACCAATATTTCAAGGCGCCGGATTGGCTGCAGGCGCTGATCGCCAAGGGCGCGCTCGGCCAGAAGACCGGCGCCGGCATCTTCCAGAAGCGCGGCAAGGACATCGTGGTGCTCGACTTGAAGGCGCAGGACTATCGTCCGGCAACTGGGGAAGCGGCGGCGGAAGTGGTTGAGATTCTCAAGATCAAGAACCCGAGCGATAAGTTTGCTCGGCTGCGCGCCTCTGAGCATCCGCAGGCGCGATTCCTTTGGGCCTGCTTCCGCGACCTGTTCCACTACAGCGCCTTCCACCTTGAGTCGATCGCCGACACCGCGCGCGACGTGGACCTGGCGATTCGCTGGGGCTATGGCTGGAACCTGGGCCCGTTCGAAACCTGGCAGGCCGCTGGCTGGCAACAGGTGGTCGGCTGGATCAACGAGGACATCGCCGCCGGCAAGACCATGTCCAACGCGCCACTGCCCGCTTGGGCCGTGGATGGGCGCAATGGGGTGCACGATGCAGCGGGCAGCTTCAGCCCGGCACGCAACACGCTGGTGGCCCGCTCGTCGAATCCCGTCTACAAGCGCCAGCGCTTCCCTGACCCCGTGCTCGGCGAATCCTTCGCCCCGGGCGAGACGGTGTTCGAGACCGACGCGGTGCGCATGTGGCATGACGGCGACGGCATCGCCGTGCTCAATTTCAAGACCAAGATGCACACCATCAGCGACGGCGTGCTGGCCGGCATCCAGCAGGCGGTGGATGTGGCTGAAAAGGATTTCCAGGGCCTGGTGATCTGGCAGCCGAAGGAGCCGTTCTCGCTGGGCGCTGACCTGTCCGGCGCGATGGCCTCGCTGGGCGCCGGCAAGATCGCCGAGTTCGAGGCGATGGTGGCCACCTTCCAGGCCACCAGCATGCGCATCAAGTATTCGCTGGTGCCGGTGGTCGCGGCGGTCCGCGGCATGGCCCTGGGCGGCGGCTGCGAGTTCCAGATGCATGCCGCGCGCACGGTGCTGGCGCTGGAGAGTTATGTCGGGCTGGTCGAGGCTGGCGTCGGCCTGCTACCAGCTGGCGGCGGCCTGAAAGAAATTGCGACCCGGGTCGGCCTCGCGGCAGGTCCCGGCGGCGATGTGTTCGCCGGACTGCGGCCCTATTTCGAAACCGTAGCGATGGGCAAGGTGTCCGCCTCCGCACTCGAGGCAAAGGAATTGAAGCTGGCGCGCGAAGACGACATCGTGGTCTTCAATCAATACGAATTGCTGCACGTTGCGCGCGAACAGGCGCGGGGCATGGCCGAGGCCGGCTATCGGCCGAAGTTGCCGCCGCGGCAGATCCCGGTCGCCGGCGACGTCGGCATCGCGACCTTCAAGATGATGCTGGTCAACATGCTCGAGGGCCGCTTCATTTCCGAGCACGACATGGAAGTGTCCACGCGCATCGCCACTTGCCTGTGTGGCGGCAACGTCGATCGCGGCTCGCTGGTGGACGAGGAATGGCTGCTCAAGCTGGAACGGGAACATTTCGTGGCGCTGGCGCAGATGCCGAAAACGCAGGAACGCATCGCCTACACGCTCAAGAACGGCAAGCCGCTGCGCAACTGAGCGCCCGCGATAACGGAGACCAATAGACCATGAACAAGCAAATCCAGGATGCCTACATCGTTGCCGCCACCCGCACGCCGGTTGGCAAGGCGCCGCGCGGCGCGCTGCGCAACGCGCACCCGGCCGACCTGCTGGCACACGTGCTGAAGGCGGTCGTCGCCCAGGCGCCCGGCATCGACACCAAGCGCATCGGCGACATCATCATCGGCTGCGCGATGCCCGAGGGCGAGCAAGGCATGAACGTGGCGCGCATCGGCGCGCTGCTCGCCGGCCTGCCCGATTCGGTGGCTGCGCAGACCATCAACCGCTTCTGCTCATCGGGCCTGCAGGCGGTTGCGCTGGCCGCGGACCGCATTCGCCTCGGCGAGGCGGACCTGATGCTCGCCGGCGGCGTCGAGTCGATGAGCATGGTGCCAATGATGGGCAACAAGGTGGCGATGAGTCCGAGCGTGTTCCAGGACGACCACATCGCGATCGCCTACGGGATGGGCATCACCGCGGAAAAGGTGGCCGAACAATGGAAGGTCTCGCGCGAAGACCAGGATGCCTTTGCGCTTGAGTCCCACCAGAAGGCCTTGGCGGCGATCCACGCCGGCGAATTCAAGTCCGAGATCACGCCCTACAACGTCATCGCGCAGATGCCGGTGCTCGGCAGCAACGTGGTCGCGGTACGCGCGGCGCTGTTGAGCAACGACGAGGGCCCTCGCCCCGATACCAGTGCCGAAGGCCTGGCCAAGCTGCGTCCGGTGTTTCGCAACGGCGGCAGCGTGACCGCCGGCAACAGTTCGCAGATGTCCGATGGCGCGGGCGCGGTGCTGCTCGCTTCCGCGCAGGCACTCAAGGATTACGGCCTGACGCCGCTGGCGCGCTTCGTTGGCTATGCGGTGGCTGGCGTTAAACCGGAAGTGATGGGCATCGGGCCCAAGGAAGCCATTCCCAAGGCGCTTAAGCAGGCCGGCCTGACCCGCGATCAGATCGACTGGATCGAACTCAACGAAGCCTTCGCCGCGCAAGCGTTGGCGGTGATCCGCGACCTCGGCCTGGATCCGGCCAAAGTCAATCCGCTCGGCGGCGCCATCGCATTGGGCCATCCGCTCGGCGCCACTGGCGCGGTGCGCGTAGCCACGCTGACCCACGGACTGCAGCGTCGCCAGGGCAAGTACGGCATGGTCACCATGTGCATCGGCACCGGCATGGGCGCGGCGGGTATTTTCGAAGCGGTTTAGGCGCTAGCATGGCGGCACGCGCAGGCGAGGGAACGGCATGAGCGAACAAGGCAGCAACGGCGAATTCCATCGGGCCGACCCGGCCTACCGCCGCAGGATGCAGGTGTTCCTCGCCGTGACCGTGGTCCTGGGGCTGCTCGCCCTGGTCGCCCTGCACTTCTGGCTGGACAGTCTTGGCGCCCGGGTCGCCAATGGCGACCTGTTCGGTTACGAGCGGGCGTTGCACCGCCTGCTCGGCACGCTCTGCCTGATGTTGGGACTGACCGCGGCCGGGTTCTCGGTGTGGATGTTCCAGATGTGCACGGCGACTCGCATTGAGCGCCGCTGGCCGCCGAGCGCGCTGCGCACTTCCGCCGATGTGCGCATCCGCTACCTGACGTCGGCCGATTCGCTGGTGGCCCAGTTGCGCGCCGGGGCGTTTGCACTGATGTTGCTGGCGCTCGCCCTCATCGGCTGGGGCGTGTGGCTGTTCGTTTCCAGCTAGCCGCTCAGCGCTTCAACGCATTGACCATGTAGGCGCGGGTCGCTTCGGCCAGGTCGTCGTGGTCGAGCGCGTACTGGATGGTCGCCTCGACCAGGCCAATTCGGCTGCCGCAATCGAAACGCCGCCCCTCGAAACGATAGGCCAGCGCCCGTTCCTGCGTCAGCAACGAGGCGATGCCGTCGGTCAGCTGGATCTCGCCGCCGGCGCCAGCGCGGGTTTTTTCGAGATGGCCGAAGATCTTGCTGCTGAGGATGTAGCGGCCGACCACCGCAAGCGTGCTCGGCGCCAGGTCGGGGCTGGGCTTCTCCACGATCGCCGAGATCTCGCCGTAGTGGTCCTTGAAGTCGCTGGTGGCGACGATGCCGTAACTGGCGGTCTGCTCGCGCGGTACATCCTGGACGGCGATCACGCTGGTCGATTCGCGTTCGGCAAGCGCCGCCATCTGGCTCAGCGCACCCGGGCCGCGGTTCCAGATCAGGTCGTCGGCGAGCAACACGGCAAACGGTTCGTCGCCGACAACCGACTTGGCGCAGAGCACGGCGTGGCCGAGCCCCAGCGCCTCGGCCTGGGTGACGAACACGGCGCGCACTTTCGGCGGCAGCACGTCGCGGATCAGCGAGAGCAGTTCCTGCTTGCCCGCCTTCTCCAGTTTCTGCTCGAGCTCGTAGGCCTTGTCGAAGTAGTCCGCGATCGCATGCTTGTAGCGATTGGTCACGAACACCATGGTGTCGCAACCGGCCTCCACCGCCTCATCCACGGCGTACTGGATCAAGGGCTTGTCGATGATCGGCAGCATCTCCTTGGGCACGGTCTTGGTGGCTGGAAGGATTCGCGTGCCCAGGCCGGCCACGGGGAACACCGCCTTGCGGATCCGAAAACTCATCGTTTGTTCAGTGCCTTGCTGTAGCCGGAGATCGGGACGACATTGTCGCCGGAAGGATGGTAGTCGTGCACGGTCTCACGCAGGTATTGCTTGAAGGTTTCATCCGACTGCGATGACTTGAGCAGCGCGTCCAGGTGGTCGAGCGAGCGCGCCATCGCGGCGCCATCCACGCGGCGCAGCTCGGATCGCAACACCCGTGTGTTGGCGGTGTGCGCGTGGGTTTCCTCGGGATGGAACACCGTCTCATGCAACTTCTCGCCCGGGCGCAGGCCGATGTATTCGATGGCGATGTCGACGCCCGGCACCTTGCCGGCCAGGCGAATCATCTGCTCGGCCAGGTCGCGGATCGGCACCGGCTGGCCCATGTCCAGCGTGAACACCGAGGCGGTCGACGCCGACAGTTTGATCGTCTGCAGGATCAGCTGGCAGGCCTCGGGAATGGTCATGAAGTAGCGGGTGATCTCCGGATGGGTCACGGTGACCGGCCCACCGCGCGCGATCTGCTCGCGGAACAGCGGCACCACGCTGCCGGCCGAATCGAGCACATTGCCGAAACGCACGATCGACAGGCTGGTCGCGCTGCCGGCGAACTGCGCCTGGCAGGCGAGCTCGGCCAGCCGCTTGCTGGCGCCGAGCACATTGATCGGCTCGATTGCCTTGTCGGTGGAGATCAGCAGGAACTGACGAACGCCGGCGGAACGGCAGGCCCGGGCCAGGGTGGCGGTGACCTGCACGTTGTTGCGCAGGGCGGCGCGCACTTGTGATTCCAGCATCGGCACCTGCTTGCAGGCGGCCGCGTGGAACACGTAGTCGACGCCTTGCAACGCTTCCTTGTAGGCATGCACGTCGCCACAGTCGGCCAGGATCGGCACCAGCTCCAGGCCGGGGAAGTCCTTGCGGAGGCGACGGCTGCTCTCTTCCAGCGCCTGCTCGTCGCGCTCGAGCATCAGCAGGCGGCGCACGCCGGCCTGCGCGCACTGGTGCGCCAGCTCGGAGCCAATCGATCCGCCAGCGCCGGTAATCAGCACCACGCGCTCGCCGAAATACTCGTGCACCAGTTTCCAGTCGAACTGCACCGGTTCCCGGCCGAGCAGGTCCTCGATGGCGACCTCGCGCAGTTCGAAGGCACCGATGCCGTGCTCAAGCTGGTCGGCCAGGCGCGAGACCTTGCGGAACGGCAATCCGGTCTGGTCGCACAAGGCGACCACGCGGCGCATCTGCGCGGCGTTGGCCGAGGGCATGGTTATCACCAGCAGCGCGGCCGCGGTTTCGCGCGCGACCTTGGCCAGGTCGTCCAGCGTGCCGAGCACCTGCACGCCCTGGATCTTGGCGCCCTTCAGCACACGTACGTCGTCCAGCAGGCCGACCGCGTGGTAGCGGTCCTGGCCGCGCAACTCGCGCAACAGCATCTCGCCGGCGCGACCGGCGCCCAGGATCAGCACCCGCGTGGCGTCGGCCTTGCGCGACTGCGCCAGGCTATGGTCCTTCCACAGCCGGTAGGCCAGCCGCGGCAGGCCCAGGCTGACGATCGCGAAGAACGGGTATGGCACCAGCACGCGCCGCGGAATCTCGGGCAGCACACCGAGCACCATGAACGCGGAAACGATCAGCAGGATGCCGATGCAGGTTGCGCTGGCCAGGTTGACCAGGTCGGGCACGCTGGCGAAGCGCCACACGCCGCGATACAGGCCCACCCGCCAAAACACGATGCCCTGGATCAGGATGACGATGCCCAGTTCCTGCGGCAGCGATGCCGGCGGCGGCGCGCCCGCCTGCCCGGCCAGCCAGCGCAGCAACAACCAGCTCAGCACGACCATCAGGATGTCGTGCAGCACCACCAGCAGCCGTG
>JANPDF010000157.1:0-2227 GCA_031431355.1 Gammaproteobacteria bacterium | reverse complement strand
GCAGCTCGGCTGCCTGCGCGAAGTCACCGTGCTGGCGGCGTTCCTCGGCATCCAGGATCCGCGCGAGCGGCCGAGCGATGCGCGCGGCGCGGCGGATACCGCGCACGCACAGTTCGCCGATCCCAATTCCGAGTTCCTCGGTGTGCTCAAGCTCTGGGATGGTTACCGCGCTGCGCATGAGGAGCTGTCCCAATCCAAACTTCGAAATTGGTGCGAGAAAAACTTCCTTGGCTTCCTGCGCATGCGCGAATGGCGCGAGCTGCACCGGCAATTGCTGTTGTCCTGCGCCGACCTGGGCTGGACCATCAACGACCAGGTCGCCGAATATGCGCCGCTGCACCGCGCCTTGATCGCCGGATTGCCAACCCAGGTCGGCCACCGCGCCGAGAAGGGCCTGTACGACGCACCGCGGCAACGCAAGTTCGCCCTGTTTCCCGGCTCGGCGCTGATCAAGCAGCCGCCGGCGTGGCTGCTGGTGGCGACCATGCTCGATACCCAGAAGGTGTGGGGGCTGATGGGCGCGCGGATCGAACCCGACTGGGTGATCGCCGAGTTGTCGCACATGCTCGCGCGCAAGCACTTCGACCCGCACTGGTCGCGCACGCAGGGCCGGGTGATTGGATCCGAGCAGATCAGCCTGTTCGGCCTGGTGCTGGCGCCGAAGCGGCCGGTGCACTACGGCGGACTTTATCCGGCGGAGGCGCGCGACATTTTCGTGCGCCAGGCGCTGGTCACCGGCGAGATCAATGCGCGCGCTGCTTTCGTCGCGCGCAACCTGGCCACGCTTGCCGGCGCGCGCGAAGAAGAAGCCAAGCTGCGCCGCGCCGGACTGATCGCCGACGAGGACTGGCAGGCGCGCTGGTACCTGGACCGGCTGCCGGTCGAGATCAATTCGATGCAGGGCCTGGACAGCTGGTACGGCAAGCTGCCCAAGGAAAAGCACAAGACGCTGGAATGGTCGCTTGCTGACTTGCTTCCCGGCGAAGGCAGCGAAGCCGATCGCTTTCCGAAGTATCTCGCCCTGGGTGATGCCCGGCTGGCGCTGCACTACCGTTTCGAGCCCGGCGCGCCCGACGACGGCGTCACCGTTGACGTGCCGCTGCACCTGCTCAATGCACTGGATCCGGCGCGCTTGTCCTGGCTGGTGCCCGGTCTGGTGGAGGAAAAGGCGGCCGCGTTGATTCGATCGCTGCCCAAGGCGCTGCGGCGCAACTACGTGCCGGCGCCCGATTTCGCGCGGGCATTCTCGCAGGCGCATCCATCGCCCGAGGCCGACGCCTTGCCGGGTACGCTGGCGCGCTTTCTGAGCCGCGCCACCGGCGCCCCGGTTGCCGCCACCGACTTCGACGAAGCTGACCTCGAGCCGCACCTGCGCATGAACTATCACCTCGCCGCGCGCGACGGCAGGCTGCTATCGATCTCGCGTGGGCTCGGCCAGCTGCGCCATGAGTTTGGCGACGCGGCCGGCCGCGCGTTCGCGGAAAGCGCCGGCGAGCGACTTGCGCGCGACGGATTGCTGGCATTTCCGGATGTGGAGATTCCAGTGCAGATCGCTGGCGCAGCCGGTGTGCCGGCGTATCCGGCGCTGGTGGACGCAGGCAACTCCGCGCGGATCGCGGTGTTCGCCGATCCCATCCAGGCGCGTGACGAGCATGAGCGGGGCGTTCGCCGCCTGGCCGTGATCGCGCTCGCTGAAAAGGTTCGGCAGGCACGCAAGCAGTTGCCGGTCTCGCCAAAGCTGGGCCTGCTCTATGCCGCCATAGAATCCTCGGAGCGACTGCGCGCGGACATCGTCGAGGCCGCGGTGAACGCGCTGCTGGCCGAGGACCTGGACAGCATCCGCGATCGCGCCAGTTTCGAGACGCGGCTCGCCGCGGTCGGCAGGCAGTTGTTCGAGCAGGCGATGCAGCGCTTGCAACTGGCCGAAGCGATCCTGGCCGCGTATGCGGAGATCAAGCCCAAGCTCGAATCGCCGCTGCTCGGCTGGGCCCGCGGCAACCTCGACGACATCACCGACCACCTCAAGGCACTCGTCCACGCCGGCTTCCTGCGGGAAACGCCGGCGACCCTTCTCGCCGAATACCCACGCTTCCTCAAGGCCCTGAGCCTTCGCGCCGACCGCGCCGTCGCCGATCCGGTCAAGGACCAGGCGCGCATGCTCGAGCTGCGTGCCTACGCGGATGCACTGCGGCGCGCCAGCGAGCGACACGCCAGGCTGCCGGCGGCC
>JANPDF010000156.1:0-2657 GCA_031431355.1 Gammaproteobacteria bacterium | reverse complement strand
TCAGGCGCAGGCCGTAGTAGGTCAGATCGATCTCCCACCAGGTAAATCCCTGCCTGGCCGAGCCCGGGAAATGATGGTGGTTGTTGTGCCAGCCCTCGCCGAAAGTCAGCAACGCCAGGAGCCAGTTGTTGCGGCTGTCGTCCCTGGTTGCGAAGCGCCGCCGCCCCCATCGATGTGCAAGCGAGTTGATCGTCACGGTGACGTGGAATAGCACCACGGTTGAAATGAAGAAACCCCATACGAGCAACTGACCGCCGCTGGTGCCGAGCGCCGGATGGGCGAGGCGCAGCCATTCGCCAAGTGCGTACAGACCGCCGGCGAGCACTACCGGCACCAGGATGTCGAAACGGTCCAGCAGACGCAACTCGGGAAACCGCGCCAGGTCGGATACCGCTGCGTGGTTGGTGGCGAATGCGCGCGGCGTGAGGAACCAGCCGACGTGGCTGCGCCAGAAGCCGTGGCGAGGCGAGTGGATGTCCTGCTCAGTGTCGGCATGGCGATGGTGGTGGCGGTGATGCGCCGCCCACCACAGCGGGCCGCGCTGGACGCTGGCGGCGCCGACCACGGCGAACAGCAACTGCATCGGCCGCGAGGTGCGGAAGGAGCGGTGCGAGAAATACCGGTGGTAGAACCCGGTGATCGCGAACATCCTGACGGCGTAGAGCAAAAGTGCGACGAGCACTGCGGTCCAGCTGACGCCAACCTGTACGACGGCCAGGCAGGCTGCGTGCAAGCCAAGGAAAGGAAGCACGCGCAGCCAATCGACGCGGTCGGCTGCGACGTCGTCCCTGGCACCGATGGCGGAAGTGTCGAACCAGCCAATCACTGGCTTCAGGCGATGCAAGGGGGAGGGCAGGCGCGGGCGTGGGCTGTCGGACATTCGGCAATGGTCGCGGCGAAACGGTGATGGCTAGGTGAACCGGCCTTGGGTGGATGCGTCTGGTCTTGTCAGGAGCATTGCGACATCCTAGCTGCATGCAGCGCGATCCCCGGCCCCGGCCAAAATTGCCTTCTCGCCACGGCGTGGCGCGGGTGCTGTCGAAACGCGGCCTGGCATCGCGAACCGAGGCTGCGCGATGGGTGCTCGAAGGGAGGGTCACTGTCAACGGCCGGGTGACCATCGATCCGGAATTCCCGGTTCGCGACGGTCTGGACCGGATCGAAGTCGCCGGCCGTGCCGCCGATGCCAGCGAACGCCGCGTGGTCATGTTGAACAAGCCGCGCGGGCTGCTGACCACGACCAGCGACGAGCACGGCCGCGCAACCGTGTATTCGTGCCTTGCCGAATCCGGCTTGCCCTGGATGGCGCCAATTGGCCGGCTGGACAAGGCCAGTGAAGGCTTGCTGCTGTTCTGCAACGATCCGGCGTGGGCGGCCGCACTTGCGTCACCGGAGACCGGTTCCGACAAGACCTACCACGTGCAGGTGGACTGCATTCCAGACACTGCGAAGCTGCAGGCGCTAGGCGATGGCGCGCTGGTGGATGGCGAGCAGCTGGGCGCGAAGGCGGTCCGCCTGCTCCGTGCCGGCGGCAAGCATGCGTGGCTGGAGATCGTGCTCGACGAAGGTCGCAATCGCCAGATTCGGCGCCTGCTGGTCGCCCACGGAATTCAGGTGCTGCGACTCGTTCGGACGGCCATCGGAACGCTGGAGCTGGGCGACCTGGCGAAGGGAAGCTGGCGCGAGCTCAGCCGGTCGGAAATTGAATCGCTGGCCTCATGACACCACGCCAAGGCGTCGGCCCACGGTAGTGAATGCCGCCACCGCGCGATCGAGATGGTCGCGCGTGTGTGCCGCGCTCAGCTGAGTGCGGATACGCGCCTGGCCCTTGGCCACGACCGGAAAGAAAAAGCCGATCGCGTAGATTCCTTCCTCCAACAGGCCAGCCGCGAATTCCTGCGCCAGCTTGGCGTCGTACAACATCACCGGCACGATCGGATGGACTCCCGGCTTCAGGTCGAAGCCCGCCGTGGTCATCTGCGCGCGGAAATAGGCCGTGTTGTCGGCCAGGGTGCGGCGCAGGTCGCCCGCCTCGGACAACATTTCAAAAACGCGGATGCCTGCTGCCACCACATGCGGGGGCAGGGAGTTCGAGAACAGGTACGGTCGCGACCGCTGGCGCAGCAGTTCGATCACCTCGCGACGACCCGTGGTGAATCCGCCCAGTGCTCCGCCGAGCGCCTTGCCGAGCGTGCCGGTGAAGATATCGATGCGGTCGAGCACCCCGCCGATCTCGGCCGAGCCACGCCCGGTCGCGCCCAGGAAGCCAGTGGCGTGGCATTCGTCGATGTGGACCATTGCATCGTATTGGCGCGCCAGCCGGGTGATCTCGGCCAATGGGGCAATCACGCCATCCATCGAGAACACGCCGTCGGAGGTAACCAGGATGTCCCGGGCGCCGTCCTTCCGAGCCTGCTTGAGTTGCAGTTCCAGGTCGGCCATGTCGCAATTGGCGTAGCGGTAGCGCCTGGCCTTGCACAAGCGGACGCCATCGATGATCGACGCATGGTTGAGCGCGTCGGAGATGATGGCGTCTTCCTCGCCGAGCAGGGGCTCGAACAGGCCGCCGTTGGCGTCGAAGCAGGCGGCATAGAGGATGGTGTCGTCGGTCCCGAAGAAGGCGGAGATCTTCTTCTCCAGCTGCTTGTGCAGGTCCT
>JANPDF010000155.1:0-10300 GCA_031431355.1 Gammaproteobacteria bacterium | reverse complement strand
GGCAGCCGCCAAGGCCGACCCGGGCGACGCGGTGGCGATGCAGACCCTCGCCAACGCCGACCAGGGCCTGACTGGCGCACTCGGCCGCCTGATGGTGGTCAGCGAGCAGTACCCGGACCTGAAAGCCAACCAGAACATGATGCAGCTCTCGGAAGAGCTGACCTCCACCGAGAACCGCGTAGCGTTCGCGCGGCAGGCCTTCAACGATTCGGTCATGGCCTACAACAACCGCCGCGAAGTGTTCCCGTCCAGCATCGTCGCCGGCATGTTCAATTTTGTCGCAGCCGCGCTTCTTGAAATCACCGAGCCGGCCAAGCGCGAGGCACCGAAGGTCTCCTTCTGAACTTCTTCGAGCGCCAGGACAGCGCCCGGCGCCAGTCCAGGCGGCTGATCGTGCTGTTCGCGATGGCGGTGTTCGCCATCGTCGCGGCGGTCGACCTGGTGCTGGTGCTCGCCTTCGGCGGGCTGGGGGAGGGCGGCAGCGTGGGCGGCGCACTGATTGCGTCCACCCTGCTGACGTTGACGATCATCGGCTGCGCCAGCCTGTTCCGCACGGCGTCCCTGCGCACCGGCGGCGCGGCCGTGGCGCACCAGTTCGGCGCCACGCCAGTCGCCGAAGACACCACCGACTTCAACCTGCGTCGGCTGCGCAACGTCGTCGAGGAGATCGCGATCGCCTCCGGCGTGCCGGTGCCGCAGATCTTCGTACTCGAGGACGAATCCTCGATCAACGCCTTCGCCGCCGGCTATGCGCCGAGCGACGCGGCGATCACCGTGACCCGCGGCGCACTGAACCGGTTGAACCGCGACGAACTGCAGGGCGTGATCGCGCACGAATTCAGCCATGTCCTCAATGGCGACATGCGCCTCAACATCCGCCTGATCGGCTGGCTGTTCGGCATCCTGGTGTTGGCGATCATCGGCCGCAAGATCCTCCAGCACGGCCGCTTCAGCCGCTCCAAGGGCAGCGGCCCGCTGCTGGGCGTAGCACTGGGCCTGTTGCTGATCGGCTACGTCGGACTTTTTTTCGGACGCCTGATCAAGGCCGGACTCAGCCGCCAGCGCGAGTACCTGGCTGACGCGTCGGCCGTGCAGTTCACCCGGCAGACGCGCGGAATCGCCGGCGCGTTGAAGAAGCTGGCCGGTTTGCCCGAGGGATCCAAGCTGGGCAATTCCGATGCCGAAGAGGTCAGCCACATGCTGTTCGGCGAGGGCCTGAAGTTGTCGAGCATGATGGCCACGCATCCGCCGCTGCTGCAGCGCATCCAGGCGCTGGATCCGAGCTTCAAGGCCGATGCCCTGGAGGAGCTGCACGCACGCTGGCTCAAGCAGCTGCCGGTCGGCCTGGATGAAGACGTTGCCCTGGGCCTGGACACGCTCGCGCCGCCGGCGCTGCCAGGCGAACGCGTGGAGATGACGATCACGCCGCCGGGGGTGATCGCCCAGGTCGGCGCGCCGCAGGCAGACGACTACCGGCGTGCCGGCACCATCAACGACAACATTCCGGAAATCTTGCAACGCGCCGCCCGCCACCAGGCCGACGTCGTGCCCATGCTGCTGGGATTGCTGCACTCGCCGCCAGGCAAGGTGCGCGATGCGCAGCAGGAAGAGCTGAAGGCGCGTAGCGACGTGCGCACCGCCGAGCAGGCGCTGGACTACGCCGATCGCATGGCCGACCTCAATCCGCTGCTCAGGCTGCCATTGGCCTCGCTTGCCTTCCCCCTGTTGCGTCGGCGTCCGCGGGCGGAGCTACGCCAATTCATGGATACCGTATATGCACTGGTCCATGCAGACGGCCAGGTGAGTTTGTTCGAGTATTGCCTGGGCCGCCTGTTGCGCACCCAGGTCTCGGAGTCACTGGATCCTTCGCGCGCCTGGGTGCCGGGCAATCGCCGGCTGGCCGACGCGACCGCCGCGGCGATTACCCTGCTCGCCATCACCGCCCAGGCTGGCCACGACAATGCCGCCGATGCGTCGCGCGCCTACCTGGCGGGACTCGGCCGCGTGTTCCCGCGCCTCAACGCGCCCTATGCGCCGCCCAAGAGCTGGCACGAAGCGCTGGACGACGTCTGGCCCAAGCTCGATGGCCTGCAGCCGCTGGGCAAGGAGCTGCTGGTGGAAGGTCTGGTCGCCGCCGTCAGCCACGACGGCCAGGTGACCGTCGCCGAGTCGGAGTTGTTGCGGACCGTGTGCGCGTCGCTGCATTGCCCGCTGCCACCGATGCTTGAGCGCGACGAATCGCGGCTGTCCTGAGCGCGCCGCGCGCGTTCAAGCCAAGCTCAAGGTTTCGGCTTCGCGACTAGCCTTGCCTGCCGCGGATCAGGTCGGCGGCGCGCTCGGCGATCATCATGGTCGGTGCGTTGGTGTTGCCGCTGATCAACTTGGGCATCACCGAGGCATCAACCACGCGCAGTCCCTCGACGCCGCGCACGCGCAACTGCGGATCCAGCACTGCCAGCGGATCGTCGGCCGCGCCCATCCGGCAGGTACCGACCGGGTGGTAGATCGATTCCGCCTTGCGTTCGATGAAGGCCATCAGGTCGGCCTCGTCCTGCACGGCGTCGCCCGGGAACAGTTCATTGCCGCGGAATGGCGCGAACGCCGCTTGCGCGAATATCTGTCGCGACAGGCGCACGCACTCGAGCATCATCTTGCGGTCGAAGCCTTCTGCATCGCCCAGGTAGTTGGCTTCGATTCGCACCTTGTCGCTGGCGTTGCCACTGGCCAGCAATACCTGGCCGCGGCTGCGCGGGTGCAGGTAGCAGGCGTGCAGGGTATAGCCGAAGCCGGGCAGCTGATTGCGGCCGTGGTCGTCGAGTTGCGCCGGGACGAAGTGGAACTGCACGTCCGGGCGCGCATCTTCGGCGAAGCGCGAGCGCAGGAAACCGCCGGTCTCGGCGATATTGCTGGTGCCCGCTCCCTGCTTGAACAGGTAGTAGTTCAGCGCGATCAGCGCGTCGTTGGTTTTGTCGTAGGTGATCGGCTGCGTGCAACGCTGCATCGTGCAGATGTCCAGATGGTCCTGCAGGTTGGCGCCAACGCCGGGCAGGTCCATGCGCACGTCGATGCCGTGCTGGCGCAGGTGCTCGGCCGGACCAATGCCCGAGAGCATCAGCAGCTGCGGTGAGTTGAGCGCGCCACCACAGAGCAGCACCTCGGCGCTGGCGGCCTCGCAGAAGCCCTTGCCGCCGACCGAATACACCACGCCAGTGGCGCGGCCGCCTTCGAAGGTCACCCTCGACGCCAAGGCGCCGGTAATCACCGTCAGGTTTTTCCTGGAGCGAACCGGCTTCAGGTACGCCTCGGCCGCAGAGCTTCGCGCGCCACCGCGGGTGGTCGTCTGGTACCAGCCAAAGCCTTCCTGGTGTTCGCCATTGAAGTCGTCGGTCAGCGGCCAGCCGGCCTGGTGCGCGGCCTCGATGAACACCGGCGACAGCGGGTTCTGGTGGCGCGGGTCGGAGACGCCCAGCGGTCCGTCGCCGCCGTGCAGCTTGCTTGGGCCGCGGCTGTTGCCTTCCGAACGCTTGAAGTAGGGCAGCACGTTGTCCCAGTACCAGCCGGTGGCACCGAGGTCGTCCCACTCGTCGTAGTCGCGCGCATTGCCGCGGATGTAGCACATCGCGTTGATCGAACTGGAACCGCCCAGCACCTTGCCGCGCGGCCACCAGAGGCGGCGACCGCCCAGCGCGGACTCCGGTGCGGTGCTGTAGTCCCAGTTGACGCCTTTCTGTCCGATCAGCTTGGCCAGGCCTGCAGGCATGTGCACGAACGGGTGCCAATCGGTTGGGCCGGCCTCCAGCAGCAACACGCGCGTGCCGGGATCCTCGCTCAGCCGGTTGGCAAGCACACAGCCGGCGGAACCGGCACCCACGATGATGTAGTCGTACACAGGCGGTCTTTGATTCGGTAAGCGGTCGAGGCTAGGCCGCTGGTCTAGAGCAATTGCTCGGGCAAGCCAGGCTGGCAGCCCGGCCCGGCATTGGCTATTGTGCGGCGACATCCGAGGGTTCGCATGAACGAGTCGAATACGCTCGCCGGAAGGGCGGACCAGCTCCGGGCGGCGCTCCGCGACTTCCCCCCGCTGCTCTGGTCGTTCCTGTATTTCTTCTTCCTGCTGACCGGTTACTACCTGTTGCGCCCGGTGCGCGACGCGATGGGCGCAACCGCCGACGTCGAGGCGGTGTTCTCCCCGGCGACCATCGCCTGGTTCGCCGCGCGCAGCATCGCCATCGGCGATTTCACGCTGCAGGCGCTGTTCACTGCGACCTTCCTGTGCATGCTGGCGCTGCAGCCGGTCTATGGCTGGCTGGTCAGCCGCTTTACGCGCCGAGTGTTCCTGCCGGCAGTGTATCTGGCCTTCATCGCCTGCCTGGCTGGCTTTTACGTCGCATTCCTGCGCGAGGTACCGGGTCGCGGTGCCCTGTTCTTCGTATTCACGGCGGTGTTCAACCTGTTCGCCGTTTCGGTGTTCTGGAGTTTCATGGCCGACATCTTCAGCGATGCCGAGGCGCGGCGCGTCTATGGCTACATCGGCGCCGGCGGCACGCTCGGCGGCCTGACCGGCCCGATACTGACCAAGTCGCTGGTGGTCGGCGTCGGCGTTGCCAACATGATCCTGGTATCGATCGTCTGTCTGGCAGCTTGCCTGGTCTGCATCATGCGCCTGGCCGGTTGGGCGAAGCTCGCCGAGCGTAGCCGCGGACGCTCCGACGACGCGGCGATGGGCGGCGGCTTGCTGGAAGGCCTGCGCCTGGCCGCCCGCGATCCGATGCTGCGCGCGCTGGCGATTCTGATGATCTTCGGCGTTGGCGTCGGTACGCTGCTGTACAACCAGCAACGGGAGATCGCCCAGCAGTTCGCCGGCGACGCATTCCGCACCCGTTTCTATTCCAACCTGGACCTGTGGATCAACCTGCTCGCGCTGGCCATCCAGGTGCTGTTGACCCGGCGAATCCTGACCCACTACGGCATCGGTCCGGCCTTGATGATTCCCGCGCTGGCGGTGCTTGCCGGTTTCGCACTGCTTTCGGCATCGCCGTTGCCGGTGTGGGTGGCGGTGGTGCAGATCGCCACGCGCGCCGGCGAGTTTTCACTGGGCAAGCCAGCCCGGGAAACCATCTACACGCGCGTAGACAGGCAGTCGCGCTACAAGGGCAAGGCGGCGATCGATACGGTCGTCTATCGCGCCGGCGACCTCGCCTTCAGTTGGGTGCACAAGGGACTGGCGGTGTTCGGCTCGCACGCGGTGTTCGCCGGCGGCGTGGTGGTGGCGTCGGCCTTCGTGTTTGGCGCGTGGCGGGTGATCCGCGAGCAGGCCCGACTGCCGGCTGAACGCGCCTGAGGCCGCCCTGGTTACGAGGAACTTCAGCCGGGCTCCGCTACTCTGTGGCGTACCGATTCCGTGGAGTGTCGAATGAAGTTCCTGCTCGCCGTCCTGCTCCTCCTGCTGGTGCCCCTGGGCGTTCCCGCCAAGTCGCCCGATACGGAGGCAGCGAAGATCCAGGAGTTGATCGCTTCGGTCGAGCACCTGCGCGGCGCAGTCTTCATCCGCAACGGATCCGAGTACGACAACCGCAAGGCGGCCGAGCACCTGCGCCTGAAGTGGAAGAACGCCGGCAAGCGCGTGCGCACCGCGGAGGACTTCATCCGGCTATGCGCCTCGCAGTCCTACCTGTCCGGCCAGAAGTACCGCATCCGGTTTGCCGACGGACACAGCGAGCTTTCCGGGGACTACCTGCACCAGCAGTTGCAGCGGATCGAATCGACCGCCAAGCCGAAGCCGGTCATTGCAGGTAGCGGCCAGTAAGCATTCCGCTCAATCCTTGCGCGCGGGAACCGGACTAAGCCACATGTCTACCTGCGCGGAAAACACCTTGGCCCCGGCCGCGTCCGTGATCGCCACCAGCACCGGCAATTCGTAGGCTTCCGCACTCGCGAGCACAGGGATTGCCGGCGTGGCGACCCCGCGCAGCGGCCCAGTCGCTTTCTTGAGGTACTGCACGCTCATCCCCTTCGGAATCCAGCGCATGCCCTTGGGCAGGCTGGCGTCGGTCATCAGCCCCGCCGTCAGCTCCGCCAGATTGCACAGGGCGATCGCGTGCACGGTCCCGATGTGGTTGCGCACGCCGCGCCGGTCCTTGATGGTCGCTTCGCAACGGCCGTCCTCGAGGTTGACCACCAGTGGCGAGATGGTGCCGAAATACGGCGCCTTGAAACAGACTGCACGGGAGAACAGCCACTTGCCCAACGGCCACGGCGCCAGCCGGTGCCAGAGCGAAAGCAACGGAGTCATCGCGGCCTCGGCTCAGGCGGCGCGGTGCATGTGTTGCTGCCGATGCAGCGACGCCGATTCCAGGTCCGCGGAATCGAAATCGTCGACCGAGATCGCGTCCCAGGTCAACTCGCGCAGCTGCTCCAGCTGGACCCGCTCCTCGGCAGTGATCCAGCCTTCGATGACGCCCTCAGTCAGTTGCTCCGGGAAGGTCAGCGCCTCGATGTCGCTGTTCTTCAGCGCCTTGAGGAATTTGCGCTCGACCGGTTCGGCTAGGATCACCGTGGCCAGCGCGGCGTTGATCCGACCAGCCGGATTGTTTTCGCATGGCGTCAGGAACACGCCGTCGGCGAGGCGGTCGCGGGCGTCGCATGGCGTCATCAGCAGCGCAGCAGCGCGGTGGCCAAGCCGGTCCGAAGGCGCCTGCGCGCGGCGACCGAGCGGGAACACCAGCAGCCACAGCAGCCACGCGGCCGGACGGATCGGGAAGTTGCGCAGCACGCCTGACATCGCCAGCTCGATCTTGTGCACAGAATCGTGGAAAGCCCAGGCCAGCAATGGTTGCTCGGTGGCCGGTCGGCCTTCGTCCTCGTAGCGCTTGAGCATCGCGCTGGCCAGGTACAACTGGCTGAGCACGTCGCCGAGGCGACCCGACAACTTTTCCTTGAACTTCAGCTTGCCGCCGAGCAACAGCATCGAGGTGTCGGCGAGCAAGGCCAGGCAGGCCGAATAGCGATTCAACTTGCGGAAGTAGCGACGCGTGTAGTCATCGCCCGGCGCCTTGCCGACGCGCGCCGTGGTCAGCCCGAAGAACCAGCTGCGCACGGCATTGGAAATGGCGAAGCCGATGTGGCCGAACAGGTTGGTGTCGAAATCGCGAAGGCTCGCCACCGGGTCCGGGTTCTGCGCCGCCTGCATTTCCTTGAGCACCCACGGATGGCAGCGGATCGCGCCCTGGCCGAAGATCATCAGGCTGCGGGTCATGATGTTCGCGCCCTCGACCGTGATCGAGATTGGCGCTGCTTGCCAGCCGCGGCCGAGGTAATTGCGCGGGCCGAGGATAACGCCCTTGCCGCCGTGGATATCCATCGCATCCCTGGCCACTTCGCGCGCCATTTCCGTGCAGTGGTACTTGGCGATCGCCGAGGGCACGGCCGGCGTCTCGCCGCGGTCCACCGCCGCCGCGGTCGCCTGCGACAACGCGGTCATCGCATAGGTGTTGCCGGCGATTCGCGCGAGTGCCTCCTCGACCCCCTCGAAGCGGCCGATCGACAGGCCGAACTGCTTGCGGATGCGCGAGTAGGCGCCGCTGACCACGGCCGCCAATTTGGATGCGCCGCTGGAAGTAGAGGGCAGCGTGATCGAGCGACCGATCGACAGGCACTCCACCAGCATGCGCCAGCCATGGCCGACGTAGTCTTCGCCGCCGATCAGTTGCGACAGCGGCAGGAACACGTCCTTGCCGTAGATCGGTCCGTTCTGGAACGCACAGTTCAGCGCGAAATGGCGCCGGCCGATTTCCATGCCGGCGGTGTTGCGCGGTACCAGTGCCAGCGTGATGCCGCGATCCTTCTGGTCGCTGAGCAGGCCATCGGGGTCGTACAGGCGAAACGCCAGGCCGATGATGGTCGCTATCGGTGCCAGCGTGATGTAGCGCTTCTCGAAGTTCATGCGCACGCCAACCACGCGCGCGCCATTCCAGTCGCCCTCGCAGACGATGCCGAAGTCCGGGATCGAGGTTGCATCGGAGCCGGCGGTCGGGCCGGTCAGGCCGAAGCAGGGGATCTCGCGGCCGTCGGCCAGGCGCGGCAGGTAGTAGGTCTTCTGCTCATCGGTGCCGTAGTGGGCGAGCAACTCGCCCGGGCCCAGCGAGTTGGGAACGCCGACGGTGGAGCTGAGCGTTGCCGATACCGACGCCAGCTTCATGATCACGCGCGAGTGCGCGTAAGCGGAAAATCCCAGCCCGCCGTACTCCTTGGAAATGATCATGCCGAAGAACTTGTTGCGCTTTAGGAACTCCCAGATCTCCGGCGCGAGGTCGGCGCGGACGTGGGTGGTCTCCCAGTCGTTGGTCATCCGGCAGACTTCCTCGACCGGGCCATCAATGAAGGCTTGCTCCTCGGAAGTCAGTTCGGGTTTCGGCTGCGACAGCAACATGTCCCAGCGCGGCCGGCCGGAGAACAGTTCGCCCTCGAAGCCGACGGTGCCGGCCTCGAGCGCGATCTTTTCGGTTTCCGACAAGGGCGGGAGGATGCGGCTGTAGAACTTCAGCAGCGGGGCGGTAATGAAGCGCTGGCGGAACGGAGTGACCAGCATGGGCAGGGAGAACAGGGCGAGCAGCGCCGCGCAGGTGACCGTGGCAACGAAGTTGCCGCCGAACAATCCCGCCGCGACCAGCAGGCTGGCGGCGACCGCGGTGAACACGGCCAGCGAGAATCGGTGATAGGCGGCGACCAGGCCGACCACCAGCAGGATCAGGAAGGGAATCAGGACGCTCATCGTGACACTCCGGTAGCAAGTTGCGCGCGCGCGGCGGAGCCGGCGGGCGATGGGGAGGGCCGGGCGCCGATATCGGCGGCCATCGGGAATTGTGCGCGCAAAAACGCCAGCAGCGCATCGCTGAAGCCGTCATTGTCGTCTCCGGCGAGCATGTGCGTCGCGTCGGGCAGCACGACGTGGCTGGCGTGCGGGACCAGCCGCAGGAAATGATCGATGGTCTGGCCGGACACCAGGTCGCTGCGTCCACCGCTGAGCAGCAGCACGGGCACGTCGATGCGGGTTGCCGCGGCCGACAGTTCATCCTGCAATGCCTCGCTGCCGTCAACGAATTCCTCCAGCAGCCTCGGATCCCAATGCCAGCGCAGGCGCTGTTGGTGGTCATGCTGCAGCAGTGACGCGAGCTGGCGCGGCGACTTTTTCTCCGATCGCTGCGGAAGGTAGTCGGCGATCAGGTCGGAGGCCTGTTCGAAGGAATCGAAGCCGTCCGGAAACGCGGTCATGAATCGGCGGATCCTGTCCATGCCGGCGGCCTCCCAGCGCGGGGTGACATCGACCAGCACCAGCGCGGAGAAAATTCGCCGTTCGCTTTGCGCCAACAATCCGGTCAGGCCGCCCATCGAAGCGCCGATCAGTACCGGGGGCGACGCCATGATCCGCGCGGCGGCAAGGTGGTCATCGACGAACTGACTGGTGCAATACGGAACGCCAGGGGGATTACGCATCGATTCGCCGTGGCCGCGCATATCCCAGGACAGGCTGTCGTGGCCAGCTCGCGCCAGGCGCGACTGGGTGCGGGACCAGCTTTGCCGGGTCTGGCCGAAGCCATGGGCGAGCAGGATTGGCGGGCCGCGGCCGGTGATCCGCGTCGCGGCAAGGTGTCCGCCGTCGGCGGTGGCCAGGCGAAGATCCATCTCGGGGGGTGCTGAGGGCGAATGGTTGCCGATGTCCATACGGGAAAGTATGGTGTCCGCTTCGAGCCCCTGTCAATACCATCCCGTATGGTGCAAGATGCCCTGTCAGGGGACTTAGACAGAAATCATCGCACCGTATGGCCGCCATCGAGCAAAAAATGGAAAAGCCGCGCCTGAGCGCCGAGGACTGGGCCCGCGCTGCCCTGGACGCCATCGCCGAGCAGGGGTTGGCGGCAGTCGCGGTCGAGCCGCTCGCGCGCCGGCTGGGCGTGACCAAGGGCAGTTTCTACTGGCACTTTCCGTCGCGGGAAGCGTTGCTGGTCGCCGCGCTTGAACGCTGGGAGAAGACCGAGCAGGAGACCGTGTTCGGCCAGATGGAGGCGGTCTCGGATCCGCGGGTTCGCCTTCGCGAACTGTTCCAGCTGGTAGCGCATGAGCCCAAGACGCACATCATCTATTCGGAGTTGCTCAAGGCACTCGACCATCCGGTAGTCAAGCCTGTCCTCGGCCGCGTGTCCCAACGCCGGATGGAGTACCTGACGGCGAGCTTTCGCCAGGCTGGGCTGCCGCGTCAGGACGCGCAGAATCGCGCGCGCCTGGCCTACGCGGCCTATGTGGG
>JANPDF010000154.1:0-6108 GCA_031431355.1 Gammaproteobacteria bacterium | reverse complement strand
TTGCTGACCAAGCGAGCACCATAGGCCGCGCCCCACTCATTTAGCGCTGATGCCCTCAAGCCACCCGCCCCAGCGGCTACTGCGTGCTGAACTTCCCATCCGTGATATCCACCAGGTTGCCCGAATCGCCCATCAACTTGCGCTGGAAGCTGCCCCGGATCGCCTTGGCTTCGGGCGCATTGATGGCGGTCATCTCTTCCACGTCATCGACGGTCACCGTAAACGGCGTTCCGGTCTTCTTCCTTCCTACTGGCAGGCGTAGGCCCGCGGCCCCGTGCGCGTGCACAGGTCGGGCGGCCCGTACTTCTCCCAGGCGTCGATCCAGCCGACACGCTCCGCCACGACGAGGAACCCCGGCAGCGAGCGTGCGCGCTTGCCCTGCGGCCCGAACAGTCGGAAGCCCAGGCCGGCGTCGTTGGTGGTCGGGTCCCCGGCCACCAGCGCCAGCGCGCGCTCGTCGTCGCCCAGGCGCAGGAAGCTCGCCACCACGTGGGCCGGCACCTGCCTGGCATCCGCGGCGAGGCAGGCCTCGAGCAGCTTGCGCGTGCGCGCCTGCGCGGCCGCGTCGGCGCCGAACATGCCGGCGTACACCTGCTCGAAGTCCAGCGGCTTGTCGCCGCAGGGAGCGGGATTGACCTTGGCCGCAGCCACGAACCAGCGCCGTGCCGCGACCATGTCGCCGCGCGCCAGCGCGACTTCGCCCAGGCCGGACTTGGCCAGGCTCAGGCCCAGGGCGTCGGTGCGCTCGAACATCGCCTGGGCACTGTCGATGTCGCCGGCGTAAAGGTACTGGTAGGCGCGCCAGTTCACCGCGTTTGGCAGCATGGGGTCGATGGCGATCGCGCGATCGAACTCGGCGATGCCCTGCCTGGTATAGCCGTTCATGGTCAGCCATTGCGCCAGGTACATGTGCACCGAGGCGTCGCGCGGCTCCAGCTGTACGGCACGGTCGAACCAGGGCCGTGCCGCGGCCTGGCGGCGCGCGTAGCGCTCGACCATGCCGAGCACGTAGACCGGCTGCGCGAGCTTCGGGTCGGCGGCCATCGCCGCGCGGGCATGCCGCTCGGCCTCGCGGGCATAGTTCGGGTCGGCGCGGTTGAGGATCATGTGTGTCAGCGCCAGCTGCGACTGCGCGCGGGTGAACTTCGGGTCCAGGCGCAGCGCTTCCTCCAGCCAGGCGATCACCTCCTGGCGGCGCCCGTAGTCGCGCTTGTTGATCAGATCGCTGGCGCGCAGGTACAGGCGATAGGCCTCGGGGTTGTCGGTGGCCTCTTCGACCAGTTGCGTCTTCTGCCCGCCCTCCAGCATCGGCTTGAGCTCGTCGACGATGGCGCGCGCGACCTGGTCCTGCAGCTTGAACACGTCGGTGAGCTCGCCGTCGAAGCTCTTCGACCACAGGTGGATGCCGTCGGTGGCGCGGATCAGCTGCGCGGTGATGCGCACCTTGTCGCCTTGCGTGCGCACGCTGCCTTCGAGCACGTGGGCGACGCCCAGCGCCTTGCCGATGGTGCGCAGGTCGACGTTCCTGCCCTTGTAGTAGAAGCTGCTGGTGCGCCCGGCGACCTTCAGGTCCTGCACGCGCACCAGCGCATTGAGGATCTCCTCGGACACGCCGTCGGAGAAATAATCCTGGTCGCGCTTCGGACTGAGGTCGCTGAAAGCAAGCACCGCAATCGACTTCGGATCCACCTCAATTGTAGGAGCGGCCTTTGGCCGCGACGGCTCCGCCGCCGGCACCACCTTCTCGCCCCGATGCACGCTGGCCTGCCCGTAGTAAAACCAGGCCATCGCCAACCCCACCAACAACACCGACACCGCGACCACCCATTTGGTGCCCCGCTGCACCGGGTCCAGGCGCACGCCCTCGGGCGTGTGTTCGAACACCCAGGCCATCACCAGCACGACCGGGAAGCCGAGCAGCGCCACCAGGATGAAGATGCGCAGCGCCCATGGCGGCGCCTCGAAGGCGGGGAAGCCGATGCTGGCGCCCTGCACGGCCAGCCACGCGACCACCAGGTAGGCGGCGCCGACCTTGAATACCTTGCGCCGCTTGAGTTCGTCGAACAGGTTTTCCGCCACGTTCGTCCCTTGGCTAGCCACTCTCCCGCCCCTCACCCACCCGGCTCAAACTCCATGAATCCCAACTCGCCGAGGGCGGAGTGGATCGGGACGATGTCGAGCATGTGCGTCTCCGGGCGAGAGCTGCCTTCATCCTAGCCCACTCACCGGGAGCCCCGATCCTTGGCGATGGGATCCCAAACCGCTGACTTACTTGGCCGTCCTGGTACTTTTAAGTCGTTTTAGTTGCCTATATTTACTTAATGGCCTAGATTCGGCTCCATAAGTCAAGGAACCAGGCTATGGAAAGGACCAGTGGCGACTACGTGCAAGGCAGTCTCGCGCAGACTCGCTACCAGGCCTATGTGCCGCGACCCCTGCCTCCCGAGCCTCCGTTGTTCTTCGACGCCGCACTCGTGGCCCGGCTGGAACGAGCCAACCAGGCCCTGGGTCGCCTAGACGGGATGACCCGGCTGTTGCCCGACCAGGAACTCTTTCTCTATCACTACGTGCGCAAGGAAGCCTTGTTGTCTTCGCAAATTGAGGGCACCCAGTCTTCGCTGTCTGACCTGCTGCTGTTTGAACTACGCGAAGTGCCCGGCGTACCGATCGATGACGTGGAGGAAGTGTCCAATTACGTCGCCGCGCTCAATCACGGACTCGAACGCCTGCGTGGCGGCTTCCCCCTTTCGCTGCGCTTGCTCCGCGAAATCCACGCGGTCTTGTTGCGCGGTGGTCGCGGCGCGAACAAGACGCCGGGGGAGTTTCGACGAACGCAGAACTGGATCGGCGGCCGAAGTCCGGCGACGGCGAGTTTCGTGCCGCCGCCGCCCGAGCGGCTGGACGAATGCCTGGATGCCTTCGAGCGTTTCCTGCACACGCCGGGTGAGCGGATCTCGCCGTTGATCAAGGCCGCGCTGGCACACCTGCAATTTGAAACCATCCACCCTTTCAACGACGGCAACGGCCGCCTTGGTCGCCTGCTGATCGCGCTGATCCTGTGCGCGGAAAATGTCCTGGCCGAGCCCAGTCTTTACCTCAGTTTGTATTTCAAGACCCGGCGTACGCAGTACTACGACCAGCTCGATGCGGTACGCCGCACCGGCGACTGGGAAACATGGCTGGCGTTTTTCCTGGAAGGCGTCGAGCAGACCTCGGCCCAGGCCGTGGACACGGCGCAGCGAATCCTCGCACTGTTCGAAGCAGACCGGGCGAAACTGCGCGCGCTTGGCCGCAAGGCCGGAAGTGCTACGTTGGTATTCAATCAATTCACCCGTCGTCCGTTGCTCGGCGCTCCGCAAATCGCAAAGCAGCTTTCACTATCGCCGTTGACGGTGCGCAATGCGCTGGGCGAATTGGGCAAGCTTGGCCTGCTCAACGAGATCACCGGCCAGCGTCGCAATCGGCTGTGGTTGTACCAGGATTACTACGGACTGCTCAGTGAAGGGGCGGCGCCGTTGTGAGCTTCGGCGCCGTCTTCGATGCGTCGTTGCGCGAGCGCGATCCGGCCAGCGGCATCCGCGACCTCGAGGCGGTGCAGGCGCTTGCCGCGCCTCCATCCCATAAGAGTGACTGGCATTTCCTGACAGCGGCCGAACCAGAGCTGTTGCATGGTGTATCCGGGGCTTACTGGCGGCGCTCGCGCAGCCACTTACCAAGGATTATGATGTGTACGAACTCGTCCAGGACTACACATCATGCGAACCAATATCGTGATTGACGACAAGTTGATGCAAGCCACCTTGCGGGCCACCGGCTTGCGCACCAAGCGCGAGGCGGTCGAGCTTGGTCTGCGTACCCTGTTGCGCTTGCGGCAGCAGGAGCAGATCAAGCGCTTTCGCGGCAAGCTGCACTGGCAGGGTGACCTCGATGCGATGCGGCTCGACAAGTGATCCTGGTCGACTCCAGCGTCTGGATCGATTACTTCCGTGGCAAAAGCAACCCGCAAACCGAGCTGCTGGATTCGCTCCTTGGCCGGGAACCGCTGGCCGCCGGCGACCTGATTCTTGCGGAGGTCTTGCAGGGATTTATCAGCGACCGCGAGTTCAACCAGGCGCGCAAGCTCATGACATCCCTGGTCATCATCGAACTGGGCGGACAGCAGCTCGCCATCCAGGCGGCGATGAATTTCCGGACGCTCCGGGGACTGGGCGTCACCGTGCGCAAGACCATCGACGTCGTGATTGCGACGCGTTGTATCGCCAATGGGATGCCACTGCTGTATTGCGATCGGGATTTCGATCCGTTCGTGCAGCACCTGGGGCTGAGTTCTGCACTGATGCCGTTATGATGTCCCCATGAAAAGCTGGAAGGCCCTCGGTTTCACACTGGTGTTCGCGGTTCCGGCGCAGATGCCGCTGGCCGCCTGGCTCAGCGCGCACTCCGGCTGGCCCAATGCGATGTGCTGGTTTCCGCTGCTGTTCCTGTTCGTGCTGCTGCCCGCCTTCGATTACCTGCTCGGCCACGACCCGGTCAACGTGCCGGTGGAGGAGGAACGCGTCACCGCGCTAAATCCCTGGTTCCGCGCGCTGACCTTGCTCGCGCTGCCGGTGCAGCTCGCCTTGATCCTTTGGTCGGGCTGGTGGTTCGCGCACGCGGAGCTGTCGTGGCTCGGCGCCGCCGGCTGGTTGCTCTCGCAAGGCCTGGTCGGCGGCATCCTGGCGATCAACACTGCGCACGAGTTGATCCACAAGGACGCGCCGATCGAGCGCCTGACCGGCGGTCTGCTGCTGACCAGCGTCGGCTACCACGGCTTCAAGGTCGAGCACCTGCGCGGGCACCATGTGCATGTGGCCACGCCCGAGGATGCATCGAGCGCGCGGCTCGGCCAGTCGCTGTGGCATTTCCTGCCGCGCGCGCTGTGGCGCAACACGGTCAACGCGTGGACGCTGGAGGCGCGGCGCTTGCACGGGCTCGGCCGCGGCTGGTTTTCGCCGCGTAACGAATTGTTGTGGTGGACGGCGCTGTGGCTGCTGATCGCGACGGCGTTTTTTGCCTGGCTCGGGCCAATCGGCTTGTTGTTCTTCCTCGCCCAGGGCCTGTTCGCGGCCGCGTCGCTGGAGATCATCAACTACATCGAGCACTACGGGCTGGAGCGCCAGCGTGGGGCCGATGGCCGTTACGAGCGGACCACGCATCTGCATTCGTGGAATTCGGATTACTCACTGTCCAACCTGATGCTGTTCCAGCTGCAGCGGCACTCGGACCACCACGCGTTCCCGAAACGCCGCTACGCGATCCTGCGCCACCAACCTGAGGCGCCGCAGCTGCCCGGCGGCTATTCGGCGATGTTCGTGCTGGCGCTGTGCCCGCCGTTGTGGCGGCGGGTGATTGATCATCGGGTGCCTGCGAACCCCGGATGACAGCCATTTCCTGACAGACAGCGGCCCTGGCTGTCGCATTGTGGAATCGAGCCTGATCGGCGGGTCACGCTGGGCTCAACTTGCGATCTGGCGTTTCGCTTAATTCGCTTATTGCGTTTATTGCGAATGTTTGCTAAGTTGGCAACCCAGCCACCACTGGCTGGTTCAAGGAGGCAGGCACCATGAGCGCGCTGCGCAACCCATCCACCCCGCTGCTACCCACCGAACGAGAGGCAGATTTGGCCCGTGACAGCAGTCGGCTTTTGGCTGCCTGCATCGGTCGCGGCCCAACAGCCCGACTGTGCGTGATCGATGGCGATGGTGAGATTGAAGTGCCGGTTTCGGCCTTGCGCATGCTGGTCGACATTCTTGCCAACATGGCCGAGGGCAATGCGGTCAGCATCGTTCCGATTCATGCCGAACTCACGACGCAGCAAGCTGCGGATTTTCTGAGCGTCTCACGACCCTACCTGGTGGGCCTGGTTGAGCGCGGTCAACTTCCGCACCACAAGGTGGGCACGCATCGCCGCATTTATTTCCGCGATCTTCTGGATTACCGCAAGCAGAGCATGTCGCAGAGCAAGGCCGCGCTGGACGCATTGGCCGAACAGGCGCAGAAGTTGGGCATGGGCTACTGACCCATGGCGAATTTCGTGGCGGTCTACGACGCCTGCGTGTTGTATCCGGC
>JANPDF010000153.1:0-2391 GCA_031431355.1 Gammaproteobacteria bacterium | reverse complement strand
GTGGGCAAGCGCCGCGATCGCGCGCACGCAGGCGAGTTTCATCGCCTCGTTGATCGTGGTCGCGCCGACATCGAGTGCACCGCGGAAAATGTAAGGGAAACACAGCGCGTTGTTGACCTGGTTCGGGTAGTCCGAACGCCCGGTCGCCATGATGCAGTCCGGACGCGCCGCTTTCGCGAGTTCGGGCAGAATCTCCGGCGTTGGATTGGCAAGCGCGAAGATGATCGGCTGCGTCCCCATGGTCTTGACCATCTCGGCTTGCAGTACGCCAGCCGCAGACAGACCCAGAAAGATGTCGGCTCCGGCGACGATTTCCGCCAGCGTGCGTTTGTCGGTCTGACGCGCATAGCGCGCCTTGTCGGCGTCCATGTCCTCGGCGCGGCCTTCATAGACCACGCCGCAGCGGTCGACAACGAGAATATTCTCGCGACGCATGCCGAGCGCGACCAGCATGTCCAGGCAGGCGATGCCGGCTGCGCCGGCGCCGCTGCAGGCAAGCGTTACTTCACCAATCGGCTTGTTGAGCACGTGCAGGGCGTTGACCACTGCCGCGCCGACGATGATTGCGGTGCCGTGCTGATCGTCGTGGAATACCGGGATCTTCATTCGCGCGCGCAGCTTGCGCTCCACCTCAAAGCATTCCGGCGCCTTGATGTCTTCCAGGTTGATGCCGCCGAAGGTCGGTTCCAGCGAGGCGATGATATCGACCAGTTTGTCCGGGTCGTTCTCGGCGATCTCCAGATCGAACACGTCGATGCCGGCGAATTTCTGGAACAGCACGCCCTTGCCTTCCATCACCGGCTTGCCGGCCAGCGGCCCGATGTTGCCCAGGCCGAGCACGGCGGTGCCGTTGGTGATCACCGCGACCAGGTTGCCGCGCGCGGTCATCGTCGAGGCGGCGCTGGGATCGGCGACGATCGCCTCGCAGGCATGCGCCACGCCCGGGGAGTAGGCCAGCGCCAGGTCCCGCTGGGTCAGCATCGGCTTGGTGGCGACAACTTTGATTTTGCCGGGCGGCGATTGCGTGTGGTAGTCCAGCGCCGCCTGCTTGAACTCGTCGGACTCCGACATCGAGACTTCCCGCACGGTGAGATGGCGCAATTCTACGCCAGGCCAAGCACCAGGTCGTCGGCATCGACGTTATCGAGCCGGATCTTGTTGGCGAACAATGAGAACGCCAGCATGCCCGCGAGCCCGTTGGCGCGCTGGATCCACGGCGGCAGGTAGCGTGGCGGCACGATATAGCCGGCGGCGTACGAGGATTCGAAATTGAACACGTCCTCCAGCGCCATCTTGCCGGCGAACAGTTCGCGGGCCAAGCCGAGCTTGCGGTGGCGCAGGCACCAGCGGAAGAACGTGTGCACGCTGAGCAGGCCGTGCAGGTACACGGTGTCCTTGGTGAAGGCGGCGCCGCCGGAAGTCGGCACGCCGCGGAAGATCCGCTGCGCCGAGGTAAAGCTGTCGCTGTCGCTCTGCCCAGCCTCCAGGAAGAAACGGAACACATCGATGAAATCGGCGCCATCGATGGCCTTGTCGATGGCGATGATGCGCAGCGAGATGCGCTTCATGCGCTCGATGTCCATCGAGCCGCTCATCATTTCCGACAACGTGGCCAGGCCCTCCTGGGTGGCGGTGGTCCGCGGAGATCCACGCGCCATCGAGCCAAGGATGTGCTGCTCGCGGCCGTTGAGACCGGTCAGCGTGTGCACGAAAGCCTCGTGCATCAGCAACTGGTTGCGGTCATATTCGCTGAAGCCGGTGTTGGTGCGCAGCCGGATCCGGGTCGGGCTGGCGGCAGCCTTGGCAATCAGCGTCGGGTCGAGTTCGACGCGCACCTTGTCCGGGCCGAAGAAAGCGTCGATCTGCTGCTGCAAATCAGCTTGCACCACTTCGGCCGAGAGCACGTAGCCGGCTTCATACCCCCGCAGCTCCTGGTCGAGCTCGTCGGCCAGGTCGATGAAGTGGCGCGCCGCCTGCAGGTTGGTCGGGCCGTCGCCGGGCAGCGGTTCGCCGGGGCGGCCGAACAGCCGGGTCGAGAACGCGGTCACACGATGGGTACCGACCACATCGAGCAGGCGCGTGGCGATTCGCCAGCTTTCGCTGGTCAGCTGCAGGTAGCGGCCCAGCGGATGGTTCGGGTCCAGGTGCTTGTCGACGTAGGCCAGTTCCTCGCGTACCTCGGAGTGGTCGTGCCGGTCGTAGGCGATATGCGGCATCTTGATCCGACCGATCCGCCAGCCAGCCAGGAATTCCTCCTGCGCCGCCACCGGCCAGCTGACTGCTTCGAGCAGGCGGATGCCTTTCACTGCCGCGGTCAGGCGCTGGTCGAGCTTGGCGTGGTACTCGACTTCGGCGATTTCGCTGGCGGTCGGCTGGCTCATCTAGCGGCGG
>JANPDF010000152.1:0-6704 GCA_031431355.1 Gammaproteobacteria bacterium | reverse complement strand
AAATATTCACGCGTTCGCCGGCCGCCGGCGCTATACTGATTTCGTATCCTCTGCCGTGTTCGACAGCGTGCGCTAACATACGCCTTGTCCCATAAACACGACCTGGGAATCGCGCGCGATCGCGGTGTGCATGTCCGCCTTGTTGCGGAAAGCCTGATGCGATTGCGCAGGTGCCCACTTGATCCTAGGGATCAAGGTCGTTTCGCAAGCATCGACATGGCGGAGGATGCAATCTTGAACGAGCAGCGCGGCAGCGCTCGACACAAACGCCAGCTACGCAGCGAACTGCGTGCCCAACGGATGGAACTGACGGCCGGCGAGCGCATGCGCGATGCCGAGTCGGTCGCGCGCACCCTGCTCGACCAACCTGACTTTTCCCGTCCGGGCTATGTTGCCGGCTACTGGGCCATGGCCGGCGAATTGCCGCTGCACATGCTGCAGATGCAGTTGCATCCCGGGCAAATCTGGTGCCTACCCTGCATCCAGTCCGACCTCGGCTTGCGCTTCGCACCATGGCATCCCGGCGACGAACTGGTTGCCAATCGCTTCGGCATTCCCGAACCCGCCCTGGCCAGCAGCTCGCAGCTCGATGCCGCCGCCATGACCGTTATCCTGCTGCCCTTGCTGGCCTTTACCCGCGCCGGGCTCCGGCTGGGCATGGGTGGAGGCTATTACGACCGCACGCTGGCCTTCCGCCGGGAGCAGCTGGCGCCGCCGATACTGGTCGGGGTCGGCTACCCGTTCCAGGAACGCGAGACCCTGCCCGGGGAACCCTGGGACGTTCGCCTCGACGCGATCGTGACCTCGCGCGAATATATCCGTTGCAGCCAATCCAACTGAGCACGAAGCGATGAAGTACTGGCTGATGAAATCGGAGCCCGATGAGTTCTCCATCGACAAGCTCGCGCGCCGCGGCCGCGAACCCTGGAGCGGTGTGCGCAACTACCAGGCGCGCAATTTCATGCGCGCCATGAGGGTTGGCGACGGTGTCCTGTTCTACCATTCGAGCACGCAGGTGCCGGGTATCGTGGGTCTTGCCGAGGTACTCACGGATGCCTATCCGGATCCAACGCAGTTCAAGAAGTCGTCGCCGTACTACGATCCCGCAAGCCGGCTGGAAGAACCGCGCTGGTCGCTGGTGGACATCGGCTTCACCCGCAAGCTGGACCGCATCATCACGCTGGCGGACTTGAAGGCAAACGCCGGGCGCCTTGGCGAATTCGTGCTGCTCCAGCGCGGCAGTCGGCTGTCGGTGTTGCCGGTGACCGGCGCGCAATGGAAGACCATCCTATCCCTCGAAAAGCAGGCGGAAGCAAACGATGTCCCAGAACGAAGGTAAGCAGCGCTCCGGCGACAAGGCCGCCGAATACGTCACCGACGGCAGCGTCGTCGGGGTCGGCACCGGTTCCACCGTCGCCTTCTTCATCGCGGCGCTTGGCCGCATGAAGAATCGGATCGAGGGGGCGGTCTCGAGTTCCGAGCAGAGCACGGCCCTGCTCAAGGCGCAGGGTATTCAAGTGCTCGACCTGAATTCCTCCGGCCCGCTGGCGCTGTACGTGGACGGTGCCGACGAATGCGATCCGCATCGGCGGCTGATCAAGGGGGGCGGCGCGGCGCTGACGCGGGAGAAGATCATTGCCGAGGCGAGCGCCCGCTTCATCTGCATCATCGACGCCAGCAAGCAGGTCGAGGTACTGGGCCGCTTCCCGGTGCCGATCGAGGTGATCCCGATGGCGCGCAGCCTGGTCGCGCGCGAGGTGGTCAGGCTCGGCGGCCAGCCGATCTGGCGCGAAGGCACAGTGACCGACAATGGCAACTGGATCCTGGACGTGCACAACTGGCAGGTGACCGATCCGGTGGGCCTGGAGCGTGACTTGAACCAGATCCCCGGCGTGGTTTGCGTAGGCCTGTTCGCGCGCCGCCCTGCCGACCTGGTGATCGTCGACGGCAGCGTCCGCACCAACAGCTGATCAGGCGGTGGCGGCGGCCTGCAGCTTGAGCATGGCGCCGAGTCCGCCGTGCAGCGCGCTGACGTCGTAGCCCATCGAGTTGAGGATGAAGGCGGCGGCCGCGGAACGCTCACCGGTATTGCAGTAGACGAGCACCCGGCCACCGACCGGAAGCAGCGCCGGCATGTCTTCGCGCAGGCGGTACAGCGGCACGTTCGCCGCGCCATGGATCGCGCGCAGGGCAAACTCTTCGGGCATCCGGACGTCGACCAGGCGCACGCCATCCTTGACCAAGGTTGCTGCCTGCGCAGGCAGCACCCAAGACACCATCGGCGGCTTGAGCACCGCGTTGAAGGCTTCCCTGGGCAGCTTCATCAGGTAGCCGCCCTGCAACATGCGCACGGTGGCGTTGCGGGTGGCGTTGGCCAGCAGCGCATCCTCGCCGAAGACATCGCCCTCGCGAAGGTAGGCGACAACCTGCGAGGCGCCGTCAAGCGTCTTGGAAACGGCAGCCGTCCCCTCGCGGATGACATAGAAATTATCCGGGAGATCGCCCTCACGCATGACAACTTCGCTGGGGCTGACCGCAACCTGCTCGAAGGCCTGGAACATGCGCTCGAGATTGCCAGTCGGCAGCTTGATGAATGCATGACTGTGCAGCAGGCGGAACACCCACGAATTGGCGCCCAACTTGCTGTCATTGAATTGGTAGGCCGGGTCCCGGCTCAGTTGATCCCAGGTGATGATCTTTTCGACGAAGCGGCGCTCAAGGCGCAGGACGCGCACCGACGAGGAAGTGACCTTGGCGGTGAATCGCCTCGGCACCGCGTCGTTCAACGCGTAGCGTCCGTGACCGCTGCCGGCAACGTGGGCAACTACACGCCCGTCGGGATAGGTACAGCGAATCTCGCCGTCGAGGACGTAGATGGTGTCCTCGTCGAGGTCGCCTACCTGGAACACCGTCTCCCCGCGCCGATACTCGCCCACGGCTGCCTCGAGCGCCAATTGCTCCCGGGTCTCCGGGCGCAGGGCGTCGAGTGGAAACAGCTTGGCTAGTTCGGCAGCGGGCACAGGCATGGGTGTTGCTCCAGGTTCTGGGCCAGTCTATCCCAATGCCGCCGGCCCAAGCAGCAGGCCGGCCGGGGATCGGAACTCAGTTCGGTCGTGCGCCGGCCTTGGCGCGCTTCTTGGCGGTACGCGGCGGTCCGACGCGGGCACCGTCGAAATACCAGACGCGCATGTGCAGGCCTTTCGGCGAGTAGCCGATGAAGGTGAAGCCTTCCTTCCACTGCGCCTCATTACGGTGCGCGGCGAGGGCCTTGTTCTCTAGTTCGATCAGCATGCCCAGGCACACCGGCTTCTCCTGGGCGGAGTTGTAAGCCTGCAAAGCCTGCTTGGTCTTCTCCAGGAACGGCGGGGCCAACTGCTGGCCACGATAGCCTTCGGTGATGAAGTTGCGGTAATAGAACATCGGCTGCTTCAGGCGTGGCACGACTCGCGGCATCGCGGTGCTGACGCCAACGATCTCACCCTGCTCGGAGCGGGCGATGCAGGCGACCTGCTTGGCGCGCTGGGCGGCCTGCTTGGCATCGCCGAGTGCCTTGTTCTTGACCCAGAAGTCGACCAGTTCGGTCTCCAGTTCGGGCGTGATCTGCTTCCAGACCGGAATAATTTCTAAAGCCACGTAAAGTCCCCTGATTCGCTAGATGTAAAAAAAGCGCGGCCGGCGCGAAGCCGGCCACGCCGTGGACTGCTTAGCGCTTGGCTTGGCCAATCGCCTTGATCATTGCGACGTATTCCTTGAACTCGATCTTCTGGTTCTTGTCGACGTCGTAGGTGGCGAACTGGGGGGCCGGCTTGGTGTTCTTGACCAGTCCCAGGTTGCTGAACTCAGTCGCCTCGAGGCCACCGCTCTTGTTGGTGTCCATCGCCACGAAGTTGCCATGCAGCTTGCGCAGCATGTTGGTCGCCTGCACTTCCTGCCAGCCAGCTTTGAACTCGTCCAGGGACAGGTTCTTGTTCTTGTCCTTGTCCCAGCGATTGAAGGTCGACTCCGGGGTGGCGGCCTCCTGACGGGCGCCGGCTGCCGGGGCCGCCGGAGCGGTCTGGGCAAGGGCGGTGTTGGCGGCTACCAGGGCCGCGGTCAGGCAGAACGCCGACTTCAAGATCTTGTTGCTAACACTCATGGAGTTACTTCCTCTGTCTTCTGTTCAACTTCAAAGGTGATCAGGTCCCGGATTTCCGGAGTCCGCAGGCCCACCATCATCGGGTTGCGCACGTTGGGCAGGAAACTGATGTCGAAGATCTCGGAGATGTCGCCGTCGAAGCGGATCCAGTTCTGCACGTCGCCATTGGTCAGCGAAATGATCTGGACACCACACCACGGCTCGACATCACGCTTGGCCAGCTCTGCATCAAGCTGCAGGCCCTCAAAGCGCTTGTTCCGCGGCTTGGACAAGCCAACCGCGGCAATGTTCCCCATGATCGACAGACCACGCAGGAAGCCCGGGAAGAATGCCAGCGGGACGAACTTCTTGGTTTCGAAATCGACCCAGCCCAGGTGGCCGGTGCCGGCGTTCAGGACCCACAACTTGCCGTTGGCCCAGCGCGGCGAATGCGGCATCGAGAGGCCTTCGCAGACGATCTCGTTGGTGTCCATGTCAATGACCACGCCGCCGTCCTGCCGGCGATCGCGCCAACCGTCCACGGCATCGCTCTTGCACACGGCGGTGACGTACTTGGGCATGCCATCGACCATGGCCAGTCCGTTCAGGTGGCAACGGTCCTCGGGAGCCAGCTTGCTGATGAAGTCCGGCTTCCAGATCGACTTGAAGCTGTGCGTCTGGCTGAGCTCGGCGATGCACGAGTACTTGGTGTTGACGAAGACCACCCTGCCGTTCTTGCAGATGCCCAGCTCATGGATGTCCAGGTCGCCGATGGTTTGCGCGTTGCGCGGTACGTAGCACTTGTCGAACTGCCCGTGGATGATCTCGTTCGGGCGCAGCACGTTCTCGAAGCGCCACAGCTGGTAGAGACCGCCGAGGTAGATGCGCTGGGCGTTGCCGACGATTCCCATCGCGCGCTCGAAGATGCGCTCGAAGAAGGAGACGCGACCGTTCTTGTCGCTGCCAACCAGGTACACGCGGCCGGTCTGGTACGAGGAAATGGCAAGGGAGACCTTGCTGCTGGACAACCAGCCGCCCAGGCCGCGCGAGCAGGCCTTCTCGACCTTCATCTTGGTGATGTCGATCGGCTTCTTGGTTGCGGCGCCGGCGGAGCCCTCTGCAACCGGTGCGGAAGATGCGACTTCTACGTTGACCGGCTCCGGGCCTGGTTCGACGCCGGACTTGTCGCCCGTCTGCTGAATTTCCGCCTCTGTAGCCTTGTTCTTGTTTGCCACGTGTTTCTCCAGAATTTGGGACTGCCTGAACCCGCCATTTTGCCCAATTTCACGGCTCATAGATAGCGCGGGAGCTTGTCGGTTTTGATTTTTGTCGTTGCCCGGCGCAAAAAGAAACCCGGCGGGTTTGAGCCCGCCGGGTTCCTGAACACCTGATTCCGGTCCGGGCCCGCGGATCGCTCCGCGGGCCCTTTCCGTTGTTGCTTAGTTCTGGACGTTCTGCTCGATCAGCCGCGGTACGGCTTCGGCTCCATGACCGGCTCCGGCTCCGGAGCAGGCACCGCGCAACCATCCGGTCCGACAGCTTCGCCGGCGGTCGAGCCCGGGCACTTGTCGTCACAGTTGTTCACGCCGTCACCGTCGTCATCCAGGTCCGCACAGGTCTTGGCCGGGGCCACCACCACCACCGGCTCCGGGGCCGGTGCCGCGCCGCCGAAGGTGTAACGCACGCCCAGCTGGCCGCCAACGAAGCTGTTCATCGCCCCGCCGTCCTGCCAGTTCAGGCCACCGTAGATCGACAGGTTGCCGGTCTGCGCGGTGAAGCCCAATTCCAGCAATGCGCTGGTGCCTTCGATGCTGGTGGAACCCACGAAATGGTCGTTGACCACGTAGGTGCCTTCGCCATCAAACTCGCGGATCGCGCTCAGCGTCACGTACGGGGTCCACATCCAGCCGGCGTCGGCATCGCCGAAGCTCTGGCGCAGCGACAGACCCAGACGAGCCCGCGAGGAATCGCCGCCGTCCGAGAAGAAGTCGCCCAGCGGGCCCTGCTCCACGTCCACGTGCGCCACGTCCACCCGGGTGTACTGGAACTGCGGCTCCAGCTTCAGGCCACCTTCCAGCGTCCAGGCATAACCCATTTCCACGTTGAACGCGCTCGCGTCGCCGCGGCTGTCCAACGGGCCGCCCACGACAGTGAAGTCGACGTCGAAGCTCATCGAACGGTACGAGGCATCCACGTACCAGCCCATCGGCGAGATCCAGGTCGCGTACACGCCCCAGGTATCAGCGTCGATCTCAGAGCGGCCCACGCCAGCACCGTTCAGATCCACGTCGGCTTCGGACTTGGCCACCAACAGGCCCAGGGCCAGTTCGTCGGTCACGGCGAAGTCGATACCGGCTTCCACGCCACGGTTACGCTGATCCCAGTCGAAGTTGCCGCCCTGGCCGAAGTTGCCAGCGATGTGGTCGGGGCTGAACGAACCCTTGTCGGTGAACACGCGGGCCCACAAGCTCACACCACGGCGCTGGAAGTTGTTGATCACGCCCATCCGCTGGCGCCAGGTGCCGATCTCGGTGTTCATCAAGCTCATGATGCTCGGCGTCAGCGAGGCGGCAATGGTGCCGCGATCGCT